>NZ_ACQA01000001.1:1022500-1363333 GCF_000182645.1 Brucella intermedia LMG 3301 | reverse complement strand
AAGGGATTTTCTCCTGACTTCTGCCGCGATTGGCGGGGTCATCAAGCACAACGCGTCGATTTCAGGCGCGGAAGTCGGCTGTCAGGGCGAGGTGGGTTCCGCATCGGCCATGGCCGCAGCCGGTCTCGCAGCCGTGCTCGGCGGGTCGCCCGAACAGATTGAAAATGCTGCCGAAATAGCGCTTGAACACCACTTGGGCATGACCTGCGATCCGGTTGCCGGGCTTGTTCAGGTGCCATGCATCGAGCGTAACGCGCTCGGCGCTGTAAAGGCTGTCACTGCCGCTTCGCTCGCCGTAAAGGGCGACGGCAAGCATTTTGTTCCGCTGGATGCCTGTATCGAGACGATGCGTCAGACCGGCCACGATATGAGCGAGCGTTACAAGGAGACCAGTCAAGGCGGTCTCGCGGTGAACGTGGTCGCCTGTTGATCAGCAATTCTTGGCAGAATGCGGTGCCCCGGCTTGAAGCTCGCATTCGTCTTGGCTAAATCACCTGTATGGCTCTCAATCTCGTTAAACTTTGCGTCGGCTGCGACAGTATTGAAGATCTTGCGGCTTGGATCGATTTTCGCCTGGCGGAACAGCGCGCTGCCGGCCTCGTGCCGGAACAGTTCCATACAACGAGGATGGTGCCCAAGCGGATCGACGAGCTGCTGGAGGGCGGCTCGCTCTACTGGGTTATCAAGGGTAATGTCCAATGCCGTCAGCGATTGCTGGATGTGCGCCCGTTCACGGATGAGCAGGGTATCAATCGCTGTCATCTGGTTTTGGAGCCTAAGGTCATTCCGACCGAGTGGCAGCCGCGCCGTGCGTTCCAGGGTTGGCGCTATCTGAATGACAATGAAGTCCCGCGTGACGAGTCCGCCGGTAAGGCAGGCAGGGCTGCCTTACCTGCAGAATTGCGGCAGGAACTGGCGGCGCTCGGATTGCTGTAGAGGTGACCTATCCATGAAAAAGGCCCTGCTTTTAAACGGCAGGGCCTTTTCGTTCTATCTGTGAAGTTTCAGTTTTCTATCGTCAGGCGGACTGAAACCCTATCGAAATTCACCGGCAAGGTCATGCGCATGGACGCACGCGGTTGAACCAGGCGCTTGTTGCGCGCCGCATGGCAGACGAGCAGTCCGACCAGATCGCGGGTCTGAAAGCCAGTACCGCGCCTTACATCCGCGATTCGCAATGCGGCCTGCTTGAGGCCTTGCACCGAGAACAGCGCGCCGAGCGCTGATGCCTTACCTTCATCCGGTGTCCAGTCGACAGTTTTGAACGGAGACTGACCGAAAGTTTCTCTCATATTTGACATCTCGAAACCCTCTACGCACTACAAATTCGGGTTTGAAGCTGGCAACGAGGAGGCGAGCCTCCTCCTCGCTATCGATTAGTTCGCGACCGCATAGCAGCCGAAATTTTTCTTCTTGAGCGAGGCGCATGCGTCCCATGCAGCCTGCTTGGAAGAGAAGCCGACAAAGCGGGCGCGGTAGAAAGTTGCGCTGCCCTTACTGAACGTCTCGGTATAGGGAGACGCTGCGCGCAGGGTGCCCCCTGCCGTGGCAGACGCCTTGGCCAGCATGTCACGTGCCTGGCCTTCGCTCGGCAGGGAGCCGATCTGGATGGCCCAGCCACCAGCAGCGGGCGCAGATGCGGTTGTAACCGGATCGACGTCCTGAGCCTGCGCTGATGGAACAGCTGCCTTTGGCGTTGGACGGATCGCAGCCTGTGCGGCGAGCGCCGCAGGGCGAGCCGTTGGAGCTGCGAGCGCCAGAACCTGTGGCTGATCGCTGTCGCCTTCGCCGCTTTCATTGTTGATGAAATCTTCCACAGCCGCGGCCTCGCGTGTCACCGGAACGGGCGCGTGCTTCGCCTTGGGAAGATCGACCGAGGCGACGACCTGCGGAGCATCGTTGCGCATAGCTACGAGCGGAGCAGCGTTACGGCTACGTGTCGCCATAGGAAGATATTTGCGAATGAGCTGCGCCATATGGGCGTCACGGCTTGCGCCGGTATTGCCGCCCATCACGACTGCCACGAGCCTACGGCCGTCGAGACTGACCGATGAGGCCAGATTATAGCCGGATGCATTGGTATAGCCGGTCTTGATGCCGTCGACGCCTTCAACGCGACCGAGCAAACGGTTGTGACCATTGATGGTCTGGCCGCGGAAAACGAAGCTGCGGCGCGAGAAATAGGAGAATTCATTCGGGAAATGCTGGCGAAGCGCAATGCTGAGGATTGCCATGTCACGTGCAGTTGTATGCTGCGCCATGTTCGGCAAGCCCGACGCGTTACGGAAAGTCGTGTTGCGCATGCCGAGACGACGCGCCTTTGCGGTCATCATCTGGGCAAAGCGTTCTTCCGACCCCCCGAGATATTCTCCAACCGCTGTCGCTACGTCATTGGCCGACTTCGTGATCATGGCCAGGGCTGCATCTTCAGCACGGATACTCTGTCCCGGACGGAAACCGATTTTCGTGGGCGGACGCGCAGCCGCATAAGCGGAAACGGGGATACGGGTATCCTTGCTCATGCGACCTGCCTGCATGGCCTCGAACAGCATGTAGAGGGTCATCATCTTGGTGAGGGAGGCAGGATAGCGCTGTGCATCCGCATTCGAGGCGAACAGCGTCTTGCCGGTGTTCGCATCAATTACGATGGCTGCGTATCGGTCACCCGCCGCTATCGCCGGTATTGTTGTCGAAGCTGTCGAACACCCCGTTACAACTGCAAGAAGAAGGGTGGCTTGTGCCGCTCTTTTCAAGGCATATGCGACTTTACTAAATGCGGTACGCACGATGATGACCTACCTGTATCCCGGATTTTTTAAACTGCGGCACAAAAGGCACACAGCGTCTAATTCGGTGATCCTACTGCCATCAGCGTTACCAATCCGTTTATGGTAACCGCATTGTTCATAAATTTCGGAAAAATTTGGGAGCGGGCAACGGGACCGGTAGCGGGTATCGATAGGGCCCTTTTTGGCGTTCACGCAGATGTGTCATTGAACGGGAATCCCCCTTTCGTGGCGAAGGGGGCGATAACAACAAAAAAAACCGCTTTCGCGAGTTTAATTTTTACTGCTGCCTTATCGTATAGGAGGGGGAGGGGCAGCGACTTGAAATAAGTATGCGTTAAAAAGTTGCTTTCTAATATTATATAAAATGCACCTATTATCGTTCTCATTATATGTGCAAAATAGTATTTTTTTCCATAGGTCGAAATGACAATTTGTATTCCGCTTTCTATAGGGTGGAGTTTTTTGGGGGACAGTTAGCCTGGTCTGTATTTGAGAACTCAGGCATTTAGACCGCTATTTTATAAAGAACGCCCTTCAATTCGAGATACCACATAACTGTGTCAAGCCGCGTTATTGCAATAAGTCCCGGTTGCAAGTGCCAGTGAAGGGCTTAAAATCACCACATGACGACCTACATAATAGGGCAAGTTGGGTCAGGCAGATGGGCATCCGGGTAATAGGTTTCATGAGGCATCTCGATATAGTCATGCAAAGCAAGACCGACGGCGGGAATGGTCCGGAAAACGGCACCGTTGTGGTCACGCGCACGCAGCCGAAGACCAAGAAACCCAGCCTCTATCGTGTCCTGCTCCTCAACGACGACTACACACCCATGGAGTTCGTCGTTCATGTCCTGCAGCGGTTTTTCCAGAAGAACCGGGATGATGCCACGCGCATCATGCTGCATGTTCACAATCACGGGGTCGGCGAGTGCGGCGTATTTACATACGAAGTCGCCGAAACCAAAGTCAGCCAGGTCATGGATTTCGCCCGCCAAAACCAGCATCCGCTGCAATGCGTGATGGAGAAAAAGTGAGGTCATATGCCATCGTTCTCCCCAAGCCTTGAAAGGGCCCTGCATCAAGCCCTCACAATAGCAAACGAGCGGCATCACGAATATGCGACGCTCGAACACCTTTTGCTTGCCTTGATCGACGATCAGGATGCGGGCGCAGTGATGCGTGCCTGCAGCGTCGACCTTGAGCATCTCAAGCGTATCGTTACCGATTATATTGATCGCGAACTTGATAACCTGGTCACGGGGTATGATGAAGATTCCAAACCCACTGCCGCGTTTCAGAGGGTCATCCAGCGTGCGGTCATCCATGTGCAGTCCTCGAACCGTGAGGAAGTGACTGGCGCGAACGTGCTGGTTGCCATCTTTGCGGAACGGGAAAGCCATGCTGCCTATTTTCTCCAGGAACAGCAGATGACCCGTTACGACGCCGTGAATTATATTTCGCACGGCATTTCCAAACGTCCGCAGAGCAGCGAAACCCGTCCGCCTCGCGGCGCGGAGAGCCCGAGCGAAGAACGGACAAGCACCGAGCAGGAAGAAAGTGCGAAGAAAAAGCAGGACGCGCTGTCGGCTTACTGCGTCAATCTCAATGAGAAAGCCAAGGCTGGACGCATCGATCCACTGATCGGACGTGACAGCGAAATCAGCCGGACCATTCAGGTGCTTTGCCGCCGTTCGAAGAATAATCCGCTTTATGTGGGCGATCCGGGTGTCGGCAAAACCGCCATCGCCGAAGGTCTCGCCAAGCGGATTGTTGAAGGACAGGTGCCCGAGGCGCTGGCCGACGCGACGATATTCTCGCTCGACATGGGTACGCTTCTGGCTGGCACCCGTTATCGTGGTGACTTTGAAGAACGCCTGAAGCAGGTCGTCAAGGAACTCGAGGAGTATCCGGGTGCGGTCCTGTTCATCGATGAAATTCACACGGTCATCGGCGCTGGCGCTACCTCAGGGGGCGCAATGGACGCGTCGAACCTGTTGAAGCCTGCGCTTTCGTCGGGCGCTATCCGCTGCATCGGATCCACCACCTATAAGGAATATCGTCAGTTCTTCGAGAAAGATCGCGCCTTAGTGCGTCGTTTCCAAAAGATCGATGTCAACGAGCCTTCGATCCCGGATGCGATTGAAATCATGAAGGGGCTGAAGCCTTACTTCGAGGATTTCCACAAGGTCAAATACACCGTCGATGCCATCAAGACGGCAGTGGAATTGTCTGCGCGTTATATTTCGGATCGCAAGCTGCCTGACAAGGCAATCGACGTGATTGACGAAACGGGCGCCAGCCAGATGCTCTTGCCTGAGAACAAGCGCAAAAAGACCATCGGCGTAAAGGAAATCGAAGCGACAATCGCAACGATGGCCCGTATCCCGCCGAAATCGGTGTCGAAGGATGACGAACAAGTTCTGTCACATCTGGATGCCGAGCTGAAGCGCGTCGTCTACGGTCAGGATCTGGCAATCGAAGCTCTGTCGGCCTCAATCAAGCTCGCCCGTGCAGGACTGCGTGAACCGGACAAGCCAATCGGCTCTTATCTGTTCTCCGGCCCTACTGGCGTCGGCAAGACGGAAGTCGCCAAGCAACTGGCAAGTTCGCTCGGTGTCGAACTGCTGCGTTTCGATATGTCGGAATATATGGAGCGCCATACCGTCTCGCGGCTTATTGGTGCCCCTCCCGGCTATGTCGGATTCGATCAGGGCGGTCTTCTGACAGATGGGGTCGATCAGCATCCGCATTGCGTGCTGCTGCTCGATGAAATCGAGAAGGCGCATCCCGACCTGTTCAACATCCTGTTGCAGGTAATGGATCATGGCTCGCTGACCGATCATAACGGCAAGAAGATCGACTTCCGCAATGTGATCCTGATCATGACCACCAATGCTGGTGCGTCGGATATGGCCAAGGCAGCAATCGGTTTTGGTTCCACACGTCGCGAAGGCGATGACATGGAAGCGATCAACCGTCTGTTTACGCCGGAATTCCGTAACCGACTGGATGCGATCATTCCGTTCGGCCCGCTGCCGGTTCCGGTCATCCATCAGGTAGTGCAGAAGTTTGTGCTTCAGCTTGAAGCACAGCTTGCTGAACGCGGTGTGACTTTCGAACTGACCGAAGGTGCAATCGCCTGGCTGGCCGACAAGGGATACGACGAGCGCATGGGTGCACGTCCGCTGGGCCGGGTTATCCAGGAGCACATCAAGAAGCCATTGGCCGATGAAGTGCTGTTCGGAAAACTCAAGCACGGCGGCACGGTTCGCGTGGACGTGGTGACCAAGCCTGACGGAAAAACCGATCTGTCGTTGGAAAGTGTCGCCGACAAGCCGGTCAGTCCGAAAAAGGACATTCCGGCTGAAAAGAAGCAGTTGCAACGCAAGAAGGCTGCTCCGAAGAAGGCTGAAAAGGAAAAAGTGCTGGCGGGCAAGGACGACCCGGCACCCAAAACGTCCTCGAAGTCTTCGGCGACCAAGTCCTCGGTGCCGAAGGTGCCGCGCAAGAAATAGTCGGGATAGAAACGGCCCCTCCGGGGGCCGTTTTTCTTGAATCCGTGACGAGCATGGACGAAAACTGAGGTTTTCCTATTCGGGCGGAAGAAACCGGGTGCAACTTGCTTGGTCCTTGCTCTAACGTGGCTCCATGCCACCGATTCATCTCAGTCCTCCTGAACATAATCCAGAAGATCAACGCCACATACGATGGTTTCTGCGCGGTTGTATGCGCATTTGCAGCATTCCGGCTCTATTGCTGATGAGTTCATTCATCGGTTTTGCCGGGCTGGCCATCGAAAGCGGAATTACAGTTGTCCAGGCGGTTTTCATGACCCTGACCATCTGGGCTCTTCCGGCCAAGGTCGTTCTGATCGGCGCGATCAGCGCCGGCGTGGCTTTGCCTGCCGCAGCTCTCGCCGTTGGGCTGTCGTCGGTGCGTTTGATGCCGATGGTAGTTGCATTGCTTCCCGAACTGCAGGGTCCGAAGACCCGGAAACTGACGCTCGCGGCCTTGTGTCATTTCGTGGCTGTCACCGCGTGGGTCATGGCCATGGAAGAGTTGCGCAAGATACCGCGTGATATGCGAACCAGTTATTTTGCGGGAATCGGAATGGTGCTGGTGGGAACCAATGCGATCATCGTCGCAATCGTCTATTCGTTATCGACGTCTTTTCCACCAATCGTTTTTGCGGCACTTTTCATGCTGACGCCGATGTATTTTCTGACATCGCTCTGGCGTTCAGCCAGGGAGCGAGCAGGGCAGGTTGCGATGGTTTGCGGGATCGCTCTGTTTCCCATATTCCATCATCTGGCCCCGGGATACGATCTGCTGATCACGGGTATTCTCGGCGGGCTGATAGCGTTCGGCTTTCATAGGATGCGTCAAATCCCAGCAGGAGCGGGTGAATGAACTGGGACAGTTTTTCAACCTGGTGGTGGCCGTTCGTGTTTATCCTGCTGGCAGGAGCGCTGCCAACCTATTTGTTCCGCGTGATGGGAGTGCTGGTTGGCGGGCGGGTACGAGAGGATTCCGAGGCGCTTGTTCTCGTACGATGCATCGCAACCGCGCTGGTTGCAGGCGTTATTGCGCAGCTTATTCTCTATCCCAATGGAGAATTGGCCAACTCGCCGCTGTGGCTGCGCGCTGGTTCCGCCGTGGCAGGATTTGCCGCTTTCATCATGACCGGCAAACGATTGCTGGTCGGTGTTCTGGTCGCGGAAATCCTGCTGGTGATCGGTCTGCTTACACTTTGAAAGTTTGAGTCATATCAAATTGCTGCGCGGATTTTTTCAGCGTTTGCTGAAAGAACTGCGGCGTCTTCCATCTGCCCCGTATGGGGCTTGAGCGCGACGCCTTCAAAACGCGGGATCACATGGAAGTGCAGGTGATAGACGGTCTGGCCGGATGCAGGTTCGTTGAATTGCATGACCGTTACCCCATCGGCGTTGAAAGCCGTTTTTACGGCCTGTGCGATTTTTTGCACAACCTGAATAACGTTCGCGAGGGTTTCCGGCTTGGCATCGAGCAGGTTGCGGGAAGGTGCCTTTGGCACGACCAGCGTGTGGCCCGTGCCTTGCGGCATCACATCCATGAAGGCAACGACATCGTCGGTTTCATAAACACGGGTGGATGGAATTTCACCGCGCAGAATCTTGGCGAAGATATTATTGTCGTCGTAGGTAGCGGGCATGCGATTCTCTCCAATGCGGAATGTTTGAATGGATCAGACCGCATCTATTCCTGTTAGGCAAGGTGGATCGGTTCATGCGTCCCTGAATGGGGAGTGTTCATGCAAAGCGCTCTGGATTTGCTCGACTTCGCGGCGCTCATGCTCAAGATAATCACGCACTGCATTCCGAAAACCTTCATGGACAATATAATGCGCCGAATGGGTCGTGACCGGCACATAACCGCGCGCGATTTTATGCTCGCCTTGTGCGCCTGCCTCCACGACACTCAGTTTTCGATCGATGGCAAAATCGATTGCCTGATGATAGCAAACCTCAAAATGCAGGTAGGGATGATCTTCAATGCAGCCCCAGTGCCGGCCGAAGAGCGTGTCACCCCCGATGAAATTGATTGCACCGGCGATATAATGCCCGTTGCGTTTTGCCATGATGAGCAGAATGTCCTCGGCCATACTTTCGCCGATCAGCGAAAAGAACTGTCTGTTCAGATAGGGCCGACCCCATTTGCGGCTGCCCGTATCGATATAAAACGCAAAGAAATCATCCCAGACGGCTTCCGTGAGGTCGCTGCCGGTCAGCCAGTCGATTTCTATGCCGTCCGACAAAGCCTCGCGGCGTTCTTTTTTTAACGCTTTGCGTTTCCGGGATACAAGTTCGCTCAGAAAGTCATCATAGCTTTTAAAGTTGTTGTTTTTAAAGTGAAACTGCTGATCAGTGCGATGGAGAAAGCCTGCGCGCTCCAGTGCGATGATCTCATCGGGCAGTGCAAATGTAACATGCGCCGATGAAACACCGGTCTGGTCCGCCAGTTCCCGCAATCCGCCAGCCAGCGCCAGTCGAACCGTTTCGCTTTCATAAGCGACGTGATTGATAAGGCGCGGGCCGGTAGCTGGAGTGAAGGGCACTGCTGCCTGAAATTTGGGGTAATATCGGCCTCCGGCGCGCTCAAAAGCATCCGCCCAGCCGTGGTCGAAGACATATTCGCCCTGGCTATGTCCTTTGAGATAATTTGGCACCACTCCGATGAGACTGCCCCGATCGTCTTCAAGGCGCAAATGCTTCGGAAGCCAGCCCGCCTTTCGGGAAACCGAGCCCGACTCTTCCAGAGCCAACAGGAAGTTACGGGTAATGAAGGGATTGTAGTTCGCGTCCTGTCGGGAAGCCCCGACAAGACTGCTCCATTCGTCCTTCGTGAATTCGCTGATATTCTCAACGACACGGAGAACGAAGCTTTGCTCATTCCGCGGGTCTTCGTCGTTCACCGCTATTCCTTTGCCGTTATCGCGCATGTTGCGGCGCTCGGCGTGTTGTCGTCAAGCTAACAGGGCGCGTGGATCAAAACCTTCGAACGTGATCTGATCGACATTGAGATCGCTATGCTTCTGCATTTCGCGATCTCGAACTGTCCAACTGATCACCGGCATGTGCAACTTCTTCTGAACGAAAGTGACGAACGGGTTGGGCAGATGATGCACGTTATAGGATACGAAGGAAATGCCATGCGCCAGCATGGAGAAATGTCTTTCAAAATCTTCCGTGCGGGTACCTTCGGCGGTAAGCCCTCCCGGGATTCCCGGCGCATCTGCTGCAAAGCGGCGGATCAGGTGGTGATCGAAAGACATGATCGCCGCTTCGCCCTTATAAGACGCCAGTTCTTTGGCAACGGCGGCCACCAGACCGTCATCCTTACCTTCTATGCCCTTCAATTCGATGACAAGAGGAACACGGCCATCGACCAGATCCAGCATCTGACGAAGCGTCGGCACATGATCGGCGGTGCCGCCGACCTTGAGCGCGGTCGCTTCGGCAAGCGTCAAATCGCTGATGTAGCCTTCGCGACCGGCGAGACGCTTCAGCTCGTCATCATGAAAGACGATCACGCCGCCATCACGGGTGAGATGAACATCGCATTCAATGGCGAATCCTGCTTTGGCTGCCGCCTCAAACGCCGAGAGGGTGTTTTCCCAGCGTTCCTTGTTAAGATCGTGCAATCCACGATGAGCGACGGGGCGCTTCTTGATCCAGTCAATGGACGTCATGTCACGCAACCTCGATGATTGCTTCTATTTCGACAGGTGCGTTGAGCGGCAGGCTGGCAACGCCGACTGCGGAGCGGGCATGTTTGCCAGCGTCGCCGAGGACTGCGACGAGGAGATCGGATGCGCCATTGGCAACCAAATGCTGCTCCACAAAGTCGGGCGTTGAAGCTACGAAAGCCGTAATTTTTACAATTCGCTTGATGCGGCCGAGGTCGCCCAGTGCCGCCTTTGCCTGGGCAAGAATGTTGACAGCACAGGCGCGTGCCGCCGCTTGTCCGTGCGCAACTGTCAGCTCGTCTCCGATCTGGCCAGTGTGCACCAGCTTGCCGCCTTCGAGGGGAAGCTGGCCAGAAGTGAGCAGCAAAGAGCCGCTTTGGGCAAAAGGAACATAGTTTGCGGCGGGTGCGGCGGCTTCAGGGATGGATATACCCAGATTTTTAAGGCGGCTGTCGATCGTGTCGGTCATTATATTAATCCTTGCTTGCAAAGGTACTTCGCGATCTACCTATAAGCAGAATCGGTGAAGCTTTGGGGAAGGGTGCTTTTTTTGCCTCGCTTCCGCCACGAGTTTTTTTATCATGCTCGTCAACTCATCGGGAGATTCATGTATGCGTTTTTTCAAGAGTGCGGTTGCGGCGAGTGGAACGGCTGCTTGTATATGGGCCGGATTTGCGGTTGCCGCTCATGCGGCCTCGACGGTAACGTTGGTTCCACATCGCGCAGTCTATGATCTGACTCTGGATCGAGCCGATGAAAAATCAGGGATCAGTGGTTTGACCGGCCGCATGGTCTATGAGTTTAACGGATCGGCATGTGAAGGCTACACCACCAATTTCCGTTTCGTGACGCGGATCGATATGGAAGAGCAGCCGCAGCGCGTGACCGACCAGCAGACGACGACGTTCGAAGGAGCGGACGGAAAGAACTTTCGCTTCGTCAACAAGACCTTCGTGGACAAAGAACTGGTCAAGGAAGTGCGTGGTGACGCGAAGCTCGAGGGCGGCAAGACCGTCGTCGAGTTGAGCAAGCCGAAGGAAAACAAGCTTAACCTCAAGGGAACGCAATTTCCCACTGGTCATATGGAAGAACTGATCGGCAAGGCGGAGGCCGGGCAGAAATTCTACCAGACATCGCTGTTTGATGCTTCCGAAGATGCCGACCGGGTGGTTGCAACCACCGTTGTCGTCGGCAAGGAACAGGCGCTGCCGGACGACGAGACCAAGATCATGGGCAAGTTTTCCAAGGATCAGGTCTGGCCGATAACGATTGCCTATTTCGATGACAAGGAAAAGCAGGACGGCCTGCCCATCTATCGCATCAATTTCAAGCTTTATCGTAACGGAATTACCCGCGACCTTACCATGGATTATGGAGATTTCTCCATGAGAGGAAAACTCGTGAAGCTTGATGTATACGATGCGGCAAAACAGGCCGGAGCCTGCAAGTAGGCGCGCTGGTGGGCATGTTTGTTAGCCCGTTCAGTGCAATATTGTGCAGACGACTTGCATTTTCCGGCGCGATCAGTTAACAGCGCGCTTATTCCACACACGGGATTGGGCTTTTGTCGGGAGAAATCCGGCAAAAACCTCCGGTGGCGAGAAATCGCCTCAGCCCGTGGAGGTTAAACCGGAAAAGGAAAATAAAGATGGCATTGCCTGATTTCAGCATGCGCCAGCTTCTGGAAGCTGGTGTTCACTTCGGCCACCAGACCCACCGCTGGAACCCGAAAATGGCACCATACATCTATGGTGACCGCAACAATATCCACATTCTCGATCTGTCCCAGACCGTTCCTCTGCTGCACAACGCGCTGAAGATCGTTTCGGACACGGTTGCCCGCGGCGGTCGCGTTCTGTTCGTCGGCACGAAGCGCCAGGCTTCGGACATCATTGCCGATGCTGCCAATCGTTCGGCTCAGTATTACGTCAATGCACGCTGGCTTGGCGGCATGATGACGAACTGGAAGACGATCTCCAACTCGATCCAGCGTCTGCGCAAGCTCGACGAACTGCTGGCTGGCGAAGCTCAGGGCTTCACCAAGAAGGAACGCCTCAACCTTGAGCGCGAGCGTGAAAAGCTTGACCGCGCCCTCGGCGGTATCAAGGACATGGGCTCGGTCCCGGACCTGATGTTCATCATCGACACCAACAAGGAAGCGATTGCCATTCAGGAAGCCAAGCGTCTTGGTATTCCGGTCGTTGCCGTGATCGATTCGAACTGCGATCCGGACCAGATCGATTACCCGATCCCGGGCAACGATGACGCCGCACGCGCTATCGCCCTGTATTGCGATCTGATTGCCCGCGCTGCTCTCGACGGCATTGCGCGTCAGCAGGGCGCGATGGGCATCGACATCGGTGCGCAGGCTGAGGCTCCGGTAGAACCAGCCCTCGAAGCTCCGGCTGAAGGCGCTTAATCAGCGTATGATTTCATCCATCCGTCATATCTGTGATAGGGCGGGTGGATAATCTCGTTTCATCCCGGTGCGAGATTGTGATTCCTGTAGTGCAACGCTCAGGTCAGGTCGCGATCCAGAAACCAAGCGCCGGTTAAAAGTTGGCACACCCCTTCGGTGTGCCTTCGCTTTCATGAAAGGCGACATCATGAGCATTTCCGCATCTCTCGTCAAAGAACTCCGCGACCTCACCGGCGCCGGCATGATGGACTGCAAGGCAGCACTTGCCGAAACCAATGGCGACATCGACGCTGCCGTTGACTGGCTGCGCGCCAAGGGTATTGCAAAGGCTGACAAGAAGGCCGGCCGTACGGCTGCTGAAGGTCTGGTCGGCGTTGCAGCTTCCGGCAACAAGGCTGTTGTCGTTGAAGTAAACTCCGAAACCGACTTCGTTGCCCGCAACGATGCTTTCCAGGATCTGGTCCGCAAGATCGCCCAAGCTGCTCTGTCGACCGATGGCTCGACCGAAGCTGTGGCCGACGCCAAGATCGATGGCAAGACCGTTACCGAAACGGCAAAGGACGCTGTTGCCACCATCGGTGAGAACATTGGCTTCCGCCGTTCGGCTGCGCTGACCGTCCCGCAGGGCGTTGTCGCGACCTACATTCACAACGGTGTTGCTGATGGCCTCGGCAAGCTGGGCGTTCTCGTTGCAATCGAAACCGCTGGCGATGCAGAAGCTGCAAACGCATTCGGTCGCCAGGTTGCCATGCACGTTGCTGCAATCAACCCGCTGGCTCTGACCGCCGAAGATGTCGACCCGGCTGCTGCCGAGCGCGAAAAGGCGATCTTCATCGAGCAGGCTCGCGAATCCGGCAAGCCGGACAATATCATCGAAAAGATGATCGAAGGCCGCATGCGCAAGTTCTACGAAGAAGTCGTTCTTCTTTCGCAGGCTTTCGTTATCAATCCTGACCTGACGGTTGCAGCTGCCCTCAAGGAAGCTGAAAAGACCATCGGTGCGCCGGCCAAGATCACGGGCTTTGCCCGTATCGCTCTCGGTGAAGGCATCGAAAAGGAAGAAACCGACTTTGCTGCTGAAGTAGCTGCTGCTGCCAAGGGCTAAGCGGGTCTGTTTTTCAGCGCATCTCGCCCGAAAATAGGTTTTCCCTTTTCGGAATGCGTTGATTGCCTGAAAAGGCTTTTGATTACGAAGGGCATCGCGTGACAACGCGGTGCCCTTCGTGTATCGGAACCCGAACACATCCACTTGATCACCATCTGCGGAGAGCATCCAATGCCAGGTCAACCCGCCTACAAACGCGTCCTTTTGAAAGCCTCAGGTGAGGCATTGATGGGCAGCCAGGGCTTTGGCATCGATGTTTCCGTTGCAGACCGTATTGCAAGCGATATCAAGCAGGCACGGTCGCTTGGGGTCGAAGTTGGCGTCGTCATTGGCGGCGGCAATATTTTCCGTGGCGTGGCAGTGGCCTCGAAAGGTGGCGACCGCGTGACGGGCGACCACATGGGAATGCTGGCCACGGTCATCAATTCTCTTGCGCTGCGTACCTCACTGCACAAGATCGGTGTCGACTCTGTCGTGCTCTCGGCCATCGCCATGCCTGAAATCTGTGAGAGTTTCTCCCAGAGACAGGCTACGGCCTACATGGATGAGGGCAAGGTCGTGATCTTTGCTGGCGGTACCGGAAATCCATTCTTCACGACGGATTCGGCGGCGGCTCTTCGCGCTGCCGAAATCGAGGCGGATGCGCTTTTGAAGGGCACGCAGGTCGACGGAATTTATTCCGCCGACCCCAAGAAAGATCCGAACGCCACGCGTTTCGATCGTCTGACGCACAAGGAAGTTCTCGATCGCGGGCTTGCGGTCATGGATACAGCCGCTGTTGCCCTTGCGCGTGAGAACAACATTCCGATAATAGTCTATTCCATCCATGAAAACGGCGGCTTGGCCGAAATTCTGCAAGGCAAGGGGCGCTGCACGATCGTTTCCGATAATTGATCGGCCCTTGCTGCGTATCGAAGGAGAAAATGCATGAGTGATGCTTTCGACATCAACGACCTGAAACGCCGCATGGAAGGCGCTATCAACTCTTTGAAGCACGATCTTGGTGGCCTGCGCACGGGCCGTGCTTCTGCAAGCTTGCTGGAGCCGATCGTGATTGAAGCCTATGGCTCGACAATGCCGATCAACCAGGTTGCAAATATTACCGTTCCAGAATCGCGCATGCTTTCGGTCTCCGTCTGGGACAAGAGCATGGTGGGCGCCGTGGAACGCGCAATTCGCGATTCTGGCCTCGGCCTCAATCCGATCACCGACGGTACGACGCTTCGCATTCCGCTGCCGGAGTTGAATGAACAGCGCCGCAAGGAACTGGTCAAGATTGCACATCAATACGCCGAGCAGGGCCGCATCGCTGCCCGCCATGTGCGTCGCGACGGCATGGATACGCTGAAAAAGCTGGAGAAAGACAGCCTCATCAGTCAGGATGATAGCCGTGTTCTGTCGGAAAAAGTGCAGAAGCTGACCGACGAAACCATTGCAGAGATGGATAAGATCGTTGCCGTGAAAGAAGGGGAGATCATGCAGGTCTAGGACTTGCATGATTTTCATTGAAGGAGAGCTTCGCCATGTCCGAACCGCGCCACATCGCCATTATCATGGATGGCAATGGCCGTTGGGCGAAGGCACGCAACTTGCCCCGCAGTGCCGGACATCGGGCAGGTGTCGAAGCTCTTCGCGAGACAGTGCGGGCAGCCGGGGATCGTGGCCTCGGCTACCTGACTTTGTTCGCATTTTCTTCTGAAAATTGGTCGCGCCCGAGTGGCGAGGTGAATGACCTCCTCGGCTTGCTGAAGATTTTCATCCGTCGCGATCTCGCGGAGCTGCACCGCAATAATGTGCGCGTCAGCATCATCGGCGAACGCGAGGAGCTTGCCCCCGATATCAGGACGCTATTGGTAGAAGCGGAGACGCTTACGCATCGCAATACCGGCCTCAATCTGATCATAGCTTTCAACTACGGTTCCCGCGACGAGATCGTTCGTGCCGTGCGAAGCCTGGCGCGCGACGTTGCCGCCGGCCTGCTTGATCCGGCGTCCATTTCCGCTGAACTGATTTCCGCAAATCTTGATACGGCGGGGATACCCGATCCGGATCTAATCATCCGCACGAGCGGAGAAATGCGGCTGTCGAATTTCCTGCTCTGGCAAGCGGCATATTCGGAATTCCTATTCCTGCCCATTCACTGGCCCGATTTTCGTTCATCGGACCTCGACGCTGCCTATGATGCTTTTCGCCAGCGGGAGCGTCGATTCGGCGGTGTTGAAGTGCGGGCAGGAGTTGAAGAACTCGAAGAAGAAATCGCATGCCCTTCGACCAAGGGGGCGGCAGTCTAAAGTGGTTCCTGAGAATCGGAACCACTGAAATGCTCTAGTAAGGCGCAAGCCGGTCCGTCGAAAGGTCTCAATGTCCAATCTGCAAACCCGTATCATTACTGCTATTGTTCTCGGTGCAGCTGCCTTGTGGCTGACATGGATTGGCGGTTTGGGTTTTACGCTGTTTTCGATTGCGATCGGATTGGCCATGTTCCATGAGTGGACCAGCTTGTCCGCACCCAAGCAGACACTTTTCTCGCGAGTATTCGGTTGGGGATGGCTGGTTCTTACAAGTATTCTGCTCGTTATGGACCGCTCTGCGTTGCTGACCATCGGCGTTCTGATAGCGGGCACGCTCATACTTTTGCTCATCCAATGGCGGGCAGGGCGCGGCTGGCCGGCGGCAGGACTATTCTATGCGGGTTTCTCCGCCGTTTCGCTTTCGCTCCTGCGCGGCGACGAACCTTTCGGCTTTACAGCCATTGTTTTTCTTTTCGCTGTGGTCTGGTCCACAGATATCGCAGCCTACTTCAACGGTCGGGCATTGGGTGGGCCGAAGTTGGCGCCGCGCTTCTCGCCGAACAAGACGTGGTCCGGCGCCATCGGTGGCGCCGCTGCCGCGGTGGCCGGTGGCATCCTGGTTGCCTCTCTGGTGGCGGCTCCAGGCAGTTGGCTTGTACCGCTGCTCGCGCTCCTGCTGTCTATCGTATCGCAGATCGGCGATCTCGCGGAATCCTGGGTGAAGCGCCAGTTCGGCGCAAAGGATTCAGGGCGTCTGTTGCCGGGACATGGCGGTGTATTGGACCGTGTTGACGGACTTGTAGCTGCTGCCGCACTTTTGTACCTGTTTGGTGCAATTTTCGCCGAGCCAGACGTGCCGTCCGCGATTTTCTTCAGTTTCTAAGGGCGCAAGGAATTGTTTAAATTCATTCGGTTTTTTGGCGACCCGCTGGTGTTTTGTAAGGAGCAGTGATTTGCAGGACGCGTTGGCCTTTTTTCTGGGTGGCGAAAGCCTGCTTGTCGGGACCATCATTCCTTTTCTGTTTGTCTTGACCGTTGTGGTCTTTGTCCATGAAATGGGCCACTATCTGGTTGCGCGCTGGTGCGGCATCGGCTCCCAGGCTTTTTCCATCGGTTTTGGGCCCGAATTGATCGGTTTCACGGATAAGCACGGAACGCGATGGAAGATTTCCGCCATCCCGCTTGGCGGCTACGTCAAGTTCATTGGCGATGAGAGTGCCACGAGTTCTCCGGTGGACGTCAATAATGCGAGCCTGAGCGTGGATGAGCAGCGAAGGGCGTTTCACACCCAACCTGTTTGGAAGCGCGCGGCGACGGTCTTTGCTGGACCTGCTTTCAATATTATTTTGACTGTCGTCATCTTCAGTGTGTTCTTCGCGCTTTACGGCCGTCAGATTTCTGATCCGCTTATCGCGGGTGTTCAGCCGGGCAGTCCAGCGGCTGAGGCCGGGTTTGAGGCTGGAGATCGCTTCATCAGCGTGGACGGCGAAAAAATCACCACTTTTTCCGATGTGCAGCGCATCGTATCCGGGCGAGCCGGGGACAAGCTGAATTTCACTGTCGAGCGTGATGGCAAGATGGTTGATCTTCAAGCCGTTCCGGCAATTGTCGAGCGCACCGATCCGCTTGGAAACAAAATCAAGCTTGGCGCTATCGGTGTGGAAACCACTGAAGCTGTAGGCAATTTCCGCCGGATTGAATATGGCCCGCTCGAATCAGTGGCACAGGCTGTCATGGAAACGGGCTATATTATTGGTCGCACCGGAGAGTTTTTTCAGCGCTTTGCGGTCGGTCGTGAGGATAAATGCCAGCTTGGTGGGCCGGTCAAGATTGCCAATATGGCTGGCAAGGCAGCAAGCCAGGGATTTGATTGGCTCATCCAGTTGATGGCGATGTTATCTGTCGGCATCGGGCTTTTGAACCTGTTTCCGCTGCCTCCGCTGGATGGCGGTCATCTGGTTTTCTATGCGGTGGAGGCCATCAAGGGCAGTCCGGTGTCTGCCCCGGCGCAGGATATTTTCTATCGTGCCGGGTTCTTACTTGTTATGGGATTCATGGGGTTCGTACTTTTCAACGACCTGTTTGCCTGCTAGATGACTCTCCGGCTGGCTCAGGTGGTGATCTTGGGGATCGGTGCAGGCTGGAGGTTCCAGCGAGCAAACCGCTATGATGCGTTTCTTCTCCGGCGAGGACTGGGGAAGGTGTTAAACAGAAATGAAGGTTGGGAGTGACTGCTGGAAAAGCTAAGCGATTTGTTTACCATAACACCTAAATCGCGTGGCGCGGATGCCACGCTGGTTGCTTAAGTAAACAGAATTTAACCGTGACGCTTGCTTGTATGGAAAAACCGGGTATGACGGTTGTATCTGTACGTGCTTTTCTGGGTTAATCGCCCCGGGGACAGAAAGAAACGAAGGTTCGGAAAGCCTATGACGGCAAGTTCTAAATTCTTTGGCGCCGCTTCTGCGCTCGCCATGTCAGTGGCTCTTGTGGCTTCGGGTACTGCTGCACTCTCGCTGGCTTCGGTCAATGTTGCCGGGGCTGCTGTCGTTAGCCGTATCGAGGTACGCGGTAATACACGCGTCGACGCGCAGTCCATCCGTGACAATATCGATATTCGTCCGGGCAAGGCCTTCACCAGCGCCGATATTGATGCTGCGGTGAAGCGTCTGTTTGCGATGGGGCTGTTCTCGGACGTTCGCATCAACCAGTCCGGCAGCACGCTCGTCGTCAACGTTACCGAGCGCTCGGTTGTCAACAATGTCCTCTTCCAGGGCAATAAGAAGATCAAGGATCCCGATCTTGCCCGCGCCGTTCAGCTCAAGGCTCGTTCGCCTTACGATGCTGCAACGATGGAAGCGGATGTCGAGGCAATCAAGGGAGCATATGCACATATCGGGCGCAGCGATGCGACTGTGAATGCGCGTACCGTTGATCTCGGTCAGGGTCGTGTAAACGTTGTTTATGAAATCAACGAAGGCTCGCGCACCAAGATTGCGAACGTCGATTTTGTCGGCAATCAGGCTTTCAGTGCCCGTCGTCTGCGTGATGTGATTTCGACCAAGCGTTCGAATCCGCTTTCGTGGCTGACGCGTAACGACGTCTACGACGAAGGTCGTCTTCAGGCTGACGAAGAAACGCTCCGCCGTTTCTATTACAATCGCGGCTATGCGGATTTCCGCGTCATTTCGTCCAATGCTGTTCTCGATCCTTCGACGAACGAATACACGATCACCATCACGGTCGATGAAGGTCAGCGCTATACGTTCGGCAATGTCAGCGTCGAGAGCAATGTGGCTGGTGTCGACGGGCAGGCTCTGGATCATCTGGTCAAGACGCGCTCGGGTAAGCCTTACAGCGCGAAGGAAATCGAGGATTCTGTTCTGGCGGTTACCGAAAATGTCGCCGGAAGCGGTTACGCTTTTGCGAAAGTCGAGCCGCGTGGCGATCGTGATTTCGAAAACCGCACGATCTCGGTCGTTTACAGCGTCGATGAAGGTCCGCGCGCTTACATTCAGCGCATTGAAATCCGCGGCAACGATAAAACCCGCGATTTCGTGATTCGCCGCGAATTCGATGTGAATGAAGGTGATGCCTTCAATCAGGTCATGGTGCAGCGCGCAAAGCGTCGTCTCGAGGCGCTTGATTTCTTCCAGACCGTCAACATTTCGACCGCACCTGGCTCTGAGCCGGATCAGGTCATTCTGGTTGTCGATGTCGTTGAAAAGTCGACCGGTGAATTCTCGATTGGTGGTGGCTATACCACCGGTGGTGAATCGCCAGGTGCGCAGGTTGAAGCTGCTATCACCGAGCGTAACTTCCTCGGACGTGGCCAGTATATCCGTATCAGCGCGGGTGCCGGTCAGGACGATATGCGCAATTACGGCCTGTCGTTTACCGAGCCATATTTCCTCGGTTACCGCCTCTCGGCTGGCTTTGACGTTTTCCGTCGTACATACCGCGTAAACGACGACTACGACGTCGAGCAGACCGGTGGTACCATCCGTTTCGGTCTGCCAATCACGGATAACTTCTCGGCGGGTATCGCGTATAACCTGGTTCAGGAAAAGTACGACCTCTTCCGGGCGGATGCCGATAACTACTATGCTCCAGCCTTGCTTGAAGCTGCCGAACATAGCCCGTGGTTGCGTTCTTCGATCAGCTATTCGCTGACCTATAACTCCATCGATGACATGAAGAACCCGCATGACGGTCTTTATGGAAAGTTCACGCAGGAGTTTGCTGGTCTGGGTGGTGACGCCAAGTACATCAAGACCACGTTCAAGGGTAACTACTACAAGACGCTTTCTCAGGAAGCCGATATCGTCGGTATGCTGGGCATCGGTGGTGGTTATATCCATGAATTTGGTGATGATGGCGTTCGTATCTTCGACTTGTTCAAGAACAACTCGGACATCATTCGTGGCTTCAAGTTCAATGGTATCGGTCCGTACCAGGATGCTGCGAACGGCAAGCGTTACTGGATGGGCGGCACGACCTACATCAATGGTACGGCTGAAGTTCAGTTCCCGATGCCATTGGTTCCTGAGAGCCTGGGTATCCGTGGCGCCGTGTTCGCAGACGCTGCAACGCTTTATGGCAACGACTCCTCGCAGGGCGGTTCTCCGATCTACGGCGACGACAAAAAGCTTCGTGCTTCGGCAGGTGTCAGCTTGATGTGGGCTTCTCCGTTCGGTCCGCTGCGCTTTGACTATGCGTTCCCGATCGCGAAGGCTGATACCGACAAGGTTCAGAACTTCAACTTCGGTGTTTCGACCAAGTTCTAATAGATTTGCCTTTTCCCGGGGTATAACAACCCCGGGAAAGAAAGTGTTTTGATGGCAGATCCTGTTTTTTTCGCGCCTTCGCGTGAACTCACGATTGGCGATATAGCAGATTTTACCGGTGCAAGACTTCGCGATGCGAAGCTTGCGCCGCGTTCTGTTGCGCGTCTCTCTTCTCTTAAAGATGCTACTGAAGGTTCTCTTGTCTTCGTGGAGGGCAAAAAGAACGCCGATGGACTTTCATCGATCAGTGCGGCCGGGGTTTTGTGTACGGAAGCCGTAGCGGACATAGTACCGTCGCATATAGCTGCATTGGTGACCCGCAATCCCCAACGCGACTTTGCCTCCGTGGGCCGGATGCTTTTTCCTGCGTCGGTCAGGCCGGTAAGCTGGTTTGGTGAAACAGGTATTTCGTCGGCGGCAATCATTCACCCGACCGCCCATATCGAGGATGGCGCGACCATCGAAGCCGGAGCAGTGATCGGTAAGGGCGTTACCGTTGGTAGCGGTACCCTGGTCGCATCGACTGCGGTCATTGGGGAAGGTAGCCAGATCGGTCGCAACAGCTATATTGCGCCGGGCGTTACCGTACAATGTGCTTTTATCGGCAACCAGGTTGCGCTTCATCCGGGCGTTCGGATTGGGCAAGATGGTTTCGGCTACGTCCCAGGCCCGGCTGGTCTGGAAAAAGTTCCCCAACTCGGCAGGGTCATTATTCAGGACAATGTCGAGATCGGCGCCAATACGACGGTGGATCGTGGTTCGTTGAATGACACCGTTATCGGTGAAGGCACCAAGGTCGATAATCTTGTCCAGATCGCGCACAATGTGCGGATCGGCCGCTTTTGCATCATTGCCGCACATTGCGGCATCTCCGGCAGCTGCGTTATCGGTGACCAGACGATGCTGGGTGGACGTGTGGGCCTTGCTGACCATTTGATCATCGGTTCGCGCGTGCAGGTTGCCGCGGCGAGTGGCGTTATGAATGACATACCCGATGGTGAGCGCTGGGGTGGTATTCCCGCGCGGCCTATCAAGCAGTGGTTCCGCGATATTGCGAATATCCGCAGCATCGGGCAATCGAGAAAGGAGCAATCCTCTGATGAGTGATGCAAATCAGACCAAGCTGGAAGCAGCAGATATCCAGGACCTTCTGGCAGTGCTGCCGCATCGCTATCCGTTTTTGCTGATTGATCGTATCGTCGACATTGACGGTGACGTCTCTGCGACCGGCATCAAGAATGTGACAATCAACGAGCCGCATTTTACAGGCCATTTTCCCGAAAAGCCGATCATGCCGGGCGTATTGATTGTCGAAGCCATGGCACAAACGGCAGGCGCTATTTCCCTGCTTCAGCGCAAGACCGGGCGTCCGGGCGTGGTCTATTTCATGACCATCGACAATGCGAAATTCCGTCGGCCCGTCATACCGGGTGACAGGCTTCTGCTTCATGTCAAGAAGATCAAGCAACGCGCAAATATCTCCAAATATGAATGCATTGCGGAAGTTGATGGTGTGAAGGTTGCGGAAGCTGAAGTCGCTGCCATGATCAGCACAGCTGAAGAAAACCAGTGAGCATATCAATGAAAGAAACATTCATTCACCCCACCGCTCTCGTAGAGCAGGGTGTGGAACTGGGGCAGGGTGTGTCTGTCGGCCCTTTCTGTCATATTCAGTCTGGCGCCGTCATTGGCGACAATTCGGAATTGATGAGCCATGTGGTTGTAACGGGCGCGACGACGCTTGGCGAGGGAGCCAGGGTCTATCCGCACGCTGTTCTGGGGTGCGATCCGCAGAACAACAAGCATAAGGGTGGTCCCACCAAGCTGAACATCGGAAAGAACTGCCTGATCCGTGAAGGCGTGACCATGCACAAAGGGTCGGACAGCGCACGGGGATATACTTCGGTTGGCGACAACTGTTCGTTTCTGGCTTATGCTCATGTAGCGCATGATTGCGATATTGGCGATTACGTCACATTTTCCAACAATGTGATGATTGGCGGCCATACGACGATCGGACACCACGCCATTCTGGGCGGTGGCGCGGCTATCCATCAATTCGTGCGTATTGGACACCACGCTTTCGTAGGTGGCATGGCTGCTGTTGTGAGCGATCTTATCCCATACGGTATGGCGATAGGCGTGCATGCTCATCTTGGCGGATTGAATATCGTCGGCATGAAGCGCTCTGGTATGGAGCGCAAGGAAATTCATAATCTTCGTCATGCTGTCAGGATGCTGTTCGACCGTACAAAGCCGATTCGGGACCGCGCCAAAGACGTTCTAATTGCAATACCGGGCTCCCCGGCTGTCATCGATATGATCGACTTCATCAACGTCGATACCAAGCGTGCCTACTGTACACCTCCGCTTGATGCGGTGCATGGCGGGGCCGGACATGACAGCGGCGAAGATTGAGAAAATCCAGCGTCTCGCAGACCATGCGGGGCGCGTTGCCATTATCGCCGGGAACGGCCTGCTGCCGATCAATGTGGCGGAGGCTCTGGCGACAGCGGGAAACTCTCCCTTCCTTGTGCCGCTGCGCGGAGAAGCCGACCCGATACTTTACAAGTATGAACATCAGGAAATCTCGATCGTAGAGTTTGCAAAGCTGGTGCGCTCTATGAAAGCTGCGGGAGTGGATCGGGTTGTCCTCGCCGGTGGCGTGACGAGCCGCCCTCATGTCAGCGATTTGAAGCTTGACTGGCCTACGCTGCGGGCGGTGCCTTATGTTCTGCGGGCACTGGGACAAGGGGACGATGCGCTCTTGCGTGCGTTCATTGGTCTGCTGGAATCTTTTGGTTTCAAAGTTGTCGGGGCTCATGAAGTTGTCCCGGATCTGCTTTCCCCATCACCGGCTCAAATTCTGACTCGAGCCGTGCCAGACTCCAGAGAACGCCATAATCTTGAACTTGCGATGGAATCTGCGCTTCGCCTCGGTGATCTCGATGTCGGGCAGGGCGCAATTGCGGTCGGCGGACGTGTGGTGGCCCTCGAAGGAGCGGAAGGCACAGATCAAATGATCGAACGTGTGCGGGAGTTGCGTGCGGCTCGCCGCATACCTCGCCGGGGCGGTGTTCTCGTCAAGATGGCAAAGCCGCAGCAGGATGAAAGAGCCGACCTTCCAACCATCGGGATTTCAACAGTCGAGAATGCCGCCAAAGCGGGATTATCGGGAATAGCAGTTGAGGCAGGCAGGACATTCATTCTAGGCTTCGGTGAAACCATCGCTGCAGCAAACGACGAGGGTCTCTTCATAGAGACAGTCAGTCGGGAGAGAAAGGATGCCCGGACGTGAGCACCAACAGCCGGCCTCTGAAAATAGCAATCGTGGCCGGTGAAGAATCCGGTGATCTTCTTGGTGCTGATCTGATTGATGCACTACGAAACCAGACAGACCGGCTTGTTGATATCGTCGGCGTCGGTGGCGATCACCTTGCGGCCCGGGGCATGAAGTCTTTCTTTGATCCGCACGAAATTGCCCTTATGGGGCTGGGCGCAATTCTCAAGAATTTACCGGGGCTGATGCGGCGCATTAGGCAGACCGCGCAACGCATCATTGCGGAGAAGCCAGATTGCGTTCTTCTGATCGATAGTCCCGAGTTCACGCACCGTGTTGCCCAAAGGATCAGGGCAGCGAATGCGTCCATTCCCATTGTAAAATATATAGCGCCGAGTGTGTGGGCTTGGCGACCGCAGCGTGCCCGGGCGATGAAAGCCTATTTTGACCACGTGTTGACCATTCTTCCATTTGAGGTGGAGGTCATGCAAAAGTTGAGTGGACCGAGTGCCACCTATGTCGGGCACCGCCTTTCCGGCTATGAGCCGATATTGCGGGCAAGGGCAGAACAAAAAGCACTGGAAGTGCAACGGTCTAATGAATCCCGCAAAACGCTGCTTGTTCTACCGGGGTCTCGCCGTACTGAAATCCAGACGCTGATGGAACCGTTCGGGCAGGCTGTTGGTGAACTTGCTGCCAGAACCGAAAAACTTGATGTGGTTTTGCCGACACTGCCGCGCATCGAGGAAATGGTGCGGGATCTTTCGAAGAATTGGGCGGTCAAACCGCTTATTGTCCTGGGCGATGAGGAAAAGTGGAAAGCTTTTTCCAGGGCTGATGCGGCGCTTGCCGCTTCCGGGACGGTCTCACTGGAACTGGCTCTCTCACGTATCCCAAGTGTGCTTTCCTATAAGGCGGACTGGTTTGCACGCAAGTTTCTGATGCCCAAGATAACCATCTGGAGCGCGGCTCTGCCGAACATCATAGCCGATGAGCCGGTAGTGCCTGAGTATTTCAATGAATTCGTTCGCCCCGGAATGCTTGCTCGCAATCTCGAGCGGCTGATGAAGCCCGGATCGGCACGGCAGGCACAACTCGACGGATTCGATAAGGTTGCTTCGATCATGGCGACCGAGCAGCCGTCTGGCGAGATCGGTGCGCGGGTCGTTCTGGAGCTGGCAGGGAAGAGCATTTCCAGTTTAAACTGAAGCGTCGGAAGTACTCTATCGCAACACAACAATCGCGCTTTTGCTGGAAATGATTGTGTCCAGGACCTGATTACCTGCTGCGAGCAGGCGTTAAAAAACCCGGTTGTTTGGCAACCGGGTTTTTTGTGCGTATCTGATATTTATTTGCGCTTTGCGAGCGGCACGTAATCGCGTTCGGCGGCGCCCGTGTAGAGCTGGCGCGGGCGACCGATCTTCTGCTGCGGATCTTCGATCATTTCCTTCCACTGTGCGACCCAGCCTACGGTACGGGCGAGTGCAAAGAGAACCGTGAACATTTCGGTCGGGAAGCCGAGGGCCTTCAACGTGATGCCCGAATAGAAGTCGATGTTCGGATAAAGCTTCTTTTCGATGAAGTATTCATCCGTCAGGGCAATCTTTTCCAGTTCCATCGCAACGTCGAGCAACGGATCGTCCTTGATGCCGAGTTCGCCCAGAACTTCATGGCAGGTCTTCTGCATGATCTTGGCGCGCGGATCGTAATTCTTGTAGACGCGGTGACCGAAGCCCATCAGACGGAACGGATCGTTCTTGTCCTTTGCACGGGCGATGAATTCAGGAATGCGGTCGACGGAACCGATTTCAGCCAGCATGTTGAGCGCGGCTTCGTTAGCGCCGCCGTGGGCAGGGCCCCACAGGCAGGCAACGCCGGCTGCGATACATGCAAATGGATTGGCGCCCGACGAGCCGGCAAGGCGCACGGTCGAGGTCGAGGCGTTCTGCTCGTGATCCGCGTGGAGAATGAAGATGCGGTCCATCGCGCGCGCCAGAACCGGATTGACCTTGTAATCCTCGCACGGAACGCCAAAGCACATGTGCAGGAAGTTCGACGCGAAATCGAGATCGTTCTTCGGGTACATGAACGGCTGGCCGATATGGTACTTATAGGCCATGGCAGCGAGCGTCGGGACCTTGGCGATCAGACGGATCGAGGCGACCATACGCTGATGCGGGTCGGTGATGTCGGTCGAGTCATGATAGAAAGCCGACATCGCGCCGACACAGCCGACCATTACGGCCATAGGATGGGCATCACGGCGGAAGCCCGTAAAGAACTTCGTCATCTGTTCGTGAATCATCGTGTGGCGCGTCACACGATAGTCGAAGTCAGCCTTCTGGGTTGCCGTTGGCAGTTCGCCGTACAGAAGCAGGTAGCAGGTTTCCAGAAAATCGCCGTGTTCGGCAAGCTGATCGATTGGGTAACCGCGATAGAGCAGGGTGCCTTCGTCACCGTCGATGTAGGTGATTTTGGATTCGCACGATGCCGTGGAGGTGAAGCCCGGATCGTAGGTGAACATCTGGGAATTCTTGTAGAGTGGACCAATATCAACGACGTCTGGTCCGACAGTGCCTTGTCGTACAGGCAGGTCGAATGTTTTGCCTTCTAGTGTAAAGCTGGCTGTCCTATCTGACATCGTGTTTCCTTTCATGTCCACTTTGCCGCCCGCACGACGGCAGAATTGTAATCGTCGTTATAATTTGTCTTTTATCTCTTGGAATGGTCCCGCCCCTGTGGGGACCATTAGCGTTCACGCATTATCCTAACGATTTTGCCCGTCAAACTATCCCAAACGGTTCGCGATGCAATGCGTAATTTGAACTATTTACGCCGGTTTTGTCACGTCAGCGTGAATGTTCCCACCTTAACCGATTTGATCGCGAATACGCCCGAGCGACTCCTCACGGCCAAGGACGGAAAGCACGTCGAACACGCCCGGAGAGGTGGCTCGACCGGTCAATGCTGCGCGTAGGGGCTGTGCGATCTTGCCGAGTTTCAGCCCGGTTTTTTCCGCGTGAGTCCTCACGACGGCGTCGAGAGATTCGACAGTCCATTCGGTTGCAGCTTCCAGATCCGGCAGAACAGACTTGAGTACAGCGCGGCCTTCTTCATTCAGGAGGGAGGCTGCCTTCTCATCAAGGTCAAGGGGACGAGCAGCGAAGATGAATTTCGATCCGTCAGCCAGTTCCACAAGAGTTTTGGCACGATCCTTCAGGCCGGGCATGGCGGCGAGCAATTGTGCGCGGCGCTTATCGTCCAGCGCATCGGAAATTTCCTTGCCGCCTTCAATCTCCGGAAGAACGGCTATAAGCGCATCATAGAGCGCCCGGTCGTCGCTGGCGCGCATATAGACGCCGTTGATCGCCTCCAGCTTCTGAAAATCGAAGCGGGCCGCACCCTTGTTGATGTCCTTGACGTCGAACCATTCGATCATCTGTTCGGTCGACATAATCTCGTCATCGCCGTGACTCCAGCCAAGGCGCACGAGATAGTTGCGCAGGGCCGCGGGCAAATAGCCCATCGCACGGTAGGCATCGACACCCAGAGCGCCGTGACGCTTGGAGAGTTTTGCACCGTCAGCACCATGGATCAGCGGGATGTGTGACATCTGCGGCACGTCCCAGCTCATTGCGTTGTAGATGACGGTCTGCCGCGCGGCATTGGTCAGATGATCGTCGCCGCGAATGATATGAGTCACACCCATGTCGTGGTCATCGACAACGACTGCATGCATGTAGGTGGGCGTGCCATCGGAACGCAGGATGATGAAATCATCGAGATCCTTGTTCGGGAAGCGGACATCGCCCTGCACGGCATCCTGCACGAGAGTTTCGCCTTCCTGCGGCGCCTTGATGCGAATGACCGGCTTTACGCCTGCGGGTGCTTCTGACGGATCGCGATCACGCCAGCGACCGTCATAGCGCGGTGGACGACCTTCGGCGCGGGCTTTCTCGCGCATTTCTTCCAGTTCTTCTGGCGTTGCATAGCAGTAATATGCCTTGCCAAGAGCAACCAGCTCTTCCGCCACTTCGCGATGGCGAGGCGCACGCTCGAATTGCGAGATGGCTTCGCCGTCCCAATCCAGCCCCAGCCAGGTCAGTCCATCGAGAATGGCAGCAGTCGCGGCATCGGTGGAACGTTCCCGGTCGGTGTCTTCGATACGTAGCAGCATCTTACCGCCGTTATGCTTGGCGTAAAGCCAGTTGAACAGGGCAGTGCGTGCACCGCCAATGTGCAGATACCCGGTGGGCGAAGGGGCAAAACGGGTGACGACCGGTTTCGGCATGATAGCTCCACTATGTCGTGCGCCATTCCAGAGCAGCGGCGAATGCCGGAGACACAGGCGCGAACTTGAATTCCAATGCCTGCGCGAGACAACTCGGCAGGTAATCGCGGTTCTTTGTACGAACTCACTCGATTTCGGCTGCGGTTCATGTAGCATAGGCAGCAACGTGCGCAAGGGCTTCGCAACCCTTTCGCACCGATGAGCCGTTGTTCTTTCGGGGTACTTTGGCGGCTTAGGCCAACTTTTGCGGTCAGGCGGGGGCATGACAGGCATCAGGGAAGCGAGCGATGTAAACGAACGGGCACTTGTCAGAAGCATGCCTGATGGTTCGCTGCGCGCCTTATTTCCGGAGACTTCGCCTCCAGGTGAATTCGAAGTAGACTTACCACCTGTCAAGCCTTCGGTATTGAGCCTGCGTGAACGGCTTTTGTCTATATCTTCGGTCGCAGGCAGCCAGATCAAGGCTGCGATGGAAACGGAAGCCGGACGAGGCGTACTTTTCCTCCTGCTTCCGGTTTTTGCCGGTATCGGCGCGATAATCTATTTCACGCTTTCATTCGAACCTGCGTGGACTCCGCTTCTGTCAATGCTCGCGATTGCCCTCAGCTTGCGAATTGCGACGCGCAAGCATTTCGCGGTTGCCCAGGGCACGACCTTGGCCATCGCTCTGATCGGCGGGCTTATGGTCGGCAAATGGGAGACGGAACGTCGTGCCACGGCGATGTTGGGCTCAGACGTGGCGACGCGTGTGACGGGCCGGGTCGTTGCGCTTGAATATCAGGATAATGGCAGCTGGCGGATAACACTTGAGGTGCTTCAAACCGAGCGCCCCAAACTTCGATTTCCGCCGAAGCGCGTTCGCATTAATGCCAGAGATATACCGGCGACAACAGTGATCGGCAGTGGATTGTCTGGTTTTGCGCGATTGCGCATCCCATCTGGCCCCGTCCGCCCTGGAAACTATGATTTCTCTTTTCACGCATATTTCAATGGCATTGGCGCCAACGGGTTCTTTCTCGGGACGCCCAAAGTAGCGATTGTTCCCCCGCCGGATGAACTGACAGCGGAAATATCCCAGTGGATTGCTATGCTACGGGTCCGGGTTTCCGAACGGATTGAGGAAGTGATTGGAGGGGAGGATGGCAGTGTCGCTTCGGCGCTCGTGGCAGGCACCCGCGCCGGGATCAGCGAGCAAACCAACGACGATCTGCGCAAGGCAGGGCTTGCACATATTCTTTCAATCTCGGGTTTGCATATGGCGCTCGCCGCTGGCGTCGTCATGTTGACGCTACGGTCTGCCTTCGCGCTGTTTCCCGCTTTCAGCGTCCGGCGCCCGGTTAAGAAATACGCGGCTTTTCTCTCCCTGCTAAGCTGTACCTTCTATCTTGCCATGTCCGGTGCGGACGTTGCTGCGCAACGAAGCTATGTGATGATTGCGATTATGCTTGGAGCATTGCTGGTCGATCGCGCTGCCATCAGCATGCGCAATCTGGCCATAGCGGCGCTCGCGATGATTGCTCTTTCGCCGCATGAGATTTTGGGGCCGAGTTTCCAGATGTCGTTCTCTGCAACCGCTGCGTTGATCGCCGGTTATGCCTGGTGGAGCGAACGCAATGCGAACAGGCGTGTCGGCGCAGAGAAGCTTAGGAGGTCCAGAGACGGCTTTGTTGGGCGGATATTAAAGCTAGTCGCGGCAGCGGCAGGCACCTCGCTCATTGCCGGGTTGGCGAGCGGCATTTTCGCCGCCTATCATTTCAACAACACAGCGCCATTGGGATTGGTGGGAAATGTGCTTGCTGAACCCGCAATAGCCTTGCTTGTGATGCCGTTTGCTGTTTTCGGCCTGGTGCTGATGCCTTTGCAGCTTGACTGGGTGCCTTTGCAAATAATGGGCTGGGGCATTTTCGCGGTAAGGCACATTGCTGCCTTCGTCGCGACCTGGTCGCCGGATGGTAATCCAGGAACCATGCCCGCGCTTACTCTTGTTTTCTGGACCATTGCGCTGGTTCTGGCGGTTGTGCTTTCCACCAGACTGAAGGTACTGGCGCTCCCATTTGTCGTCCTCGGCCTGATGGTTTTTTTAAGGGAACCATTTCCCGATATCGTCGTATCCGAAGATGCCAAGCTGGTAGGCGTCCGATTGGAGGACGGAAGGCTTGCGGTTAATCGAAATCGACCTTCCCAGTTCACAATCGACAATTGGAAAACTGCCTATCTCGTCAAGGAAATGATCCCCCCGCTTTCGGTTAAAAAAGAAAAGCTGGCCGCGTCCGATGGTTTTGAGTGTGTTGAGGGAGTGTGCACAATTACCCTGCGTGATGGTCGCACGCTTGCCTATACTGGAGAACCGGCAATGCGGGAGATTGCCTGCAATATCGGGGATGTGGTCATCCTGGCTGTTCCGGGCAAGGATGCTACATGTGGTCGCTCAACGATTACCAGCATCAGTAAACGCGATCTGGCGCTGAAAGGAGCCGTAGAAATCAGACTCGGACAACAACGCGATGAAAGCCGCTCTCCCAAAGCGGCAACGGGAAAATCGCATGAAACTGCGAGGCTTGACGAGAAGCAGCCGAGGCCTGATTTGCGTCCGGACGACCGAATTACATACGCTGTTGATGTTCCAAGTCGTCCCTGGCATTTGCATCGCATTCATTCGCGCGCGGCACGCGGCTTGCCCGAACGAGAATATAAGCCCAAATCCGGTTCCACTCGAACCGTAGCAGACTGTTCATCGGATGCGGACAACCCCACAACGCATTGCAATTGATTTCGAGCGGTCTCTCGCTCTATTCAATCCAAACCGCTCGATCTAGTTTTGTCACGCGCATCACCCGAAACCGGTTCCCGCTTTCGGAAGACGTGCTCTAGTAACGGCGGATAAGACCGACGAGCTTCCCCTGTACGCGAACACGGTCAGGGCCGAATATCCTCGTTTCATAAGCGGGATTAGCCGCTTCCAGAGCGATGGAGGCACCCTTACGGCGAAAGCGCTTCAAGGTCGCTTCTTCATCATCGACCAGAGCTACCACGATCTCACCGGGATTTGCGGAATCTCCGCGTTTGATGATCACCGTGTCTCCGTCGAAAATTCCGGCATCGATCATTGAATCCCCTTTGACCTCAAGCGCGTAATGCTCGCCCGCGCCGATCATTTCTGGCGGGAGGCTGAGGGAGTGGGTCTGGTTCTGAATGGCGGAGATCGGCACACCCGCAGCTATTCGTCCCATGACCGGTACGGATACCGTTGCCGACGTGTCGTCATTGGTAGCTACAGGGGCAGGGCGAGCCGGTGGAGGGGGGGGCGGCGCTTTGCCAAGACTGCCTTCGATCACGCTGGGAGCGAACTTCTTTTGGGCATTGAGCCCAGGAGCGATTGAATCCGGCAACCGCAACACCTCAAGTGCACGCGCCCTGTTGGGCAGGCGGCGGATAAAGCCACGCTCCTCCAGAGCAGTGATCAGACGATGGATACCCGATTTTGAAGCCAGATCGAGCGCTTCCTTCATCTCGTCGAAAGAGGGAGGAATGCCCGTTTCCTTCAGACGTTCGTGAATGAACAGCAGAAGCTCGTGCTGCTTACGGGTCAACATGCGCGACACCCTCCCGGCCAAGAATCGAGAAAAACAAAACCAGAACGAACACTATATGTTCCAGTCTTGTTCTGCAATGGTTTTAAAATCGTTAATGCTCAAAACAAGGAAAGATGGGATGTTCCGGCGCTGCATTCCTGCCACCGGAGTGGGTGGGACGACATTCTGAATAATATATATCCCACCGGGGCTTAGGGCGAATTCCTCATGTTCCGAGGAGGCATCGCCGCTATAGCATCAGAACTCGGCAATCATCGCCACTAGCGGCAGCGGGAGCGTTCTCATCCCTGATGATAAGCGCTTTTGAGCGGACGAGGGCGGACAACATGGACGAATCCTGCAACGGAAAAGGCGACGCGACCAGCGTTCCATCCGGTCGTGATTCGATGGTAGCCCGGATATAATCGCGGCGAGGATCGTTAGCTGGCAGGGCAACACCCAGCTTCGCCGGACGGATATCGGCGTCAAGGCTGGTGCCGGCGAGCTTCGCGACAAGCGGCCGGAGAAAAACAAGGCTGCACACCAGGCTGGAAACAGGATTGCCGGGCAAGCCGATAATATGGACAATCTTGCCATTCACATCGATCCGTCCATGCATCAGCGGTTTGCCGGGCCGCATGGCGATCTTCCAGAAATCGAGGTCGACGCCCAGTTTCTGCAGCGCGCCATGGACAAAGTCCCTGGCACCGACCGAAGCTCCGCCGATTGTGACCAGAACGTCGACACCGCTTTGCAGGCTATCTTTTATTGCCTGCTCTATTTTAGCGGGATCATCGGGAATGATCCCCTTATCTTGAGAAGTCCCGCCGGCTCGCCTTACGATCTCGGCAATTCCAACACTGTTCGATGCAACGATCTGGTCTTTTCCGGGTATCTCGCCCGGAGCAACAAGCTCGTCGCCGGTGGCGATAATGGCTACCGTGGGCTTTTTGAATACGTCGATTTTCGCATTGCCGCTGGCCGCTGCCAGCGACAGCGCAGCGGCATCCAGTTCACGGCCTGATGGAATGACTATGTCGCCCGGCGAAAAGTCCAGGCCCGCGCGGCGTATATGCCGTCCCGGTTCCATGCCTTTATGGACGATCAGCCGGTTGCCTGAGCGCTCGGTATGCTCCTGAATGACGATTGTGTCGGTACCGTTGGGAAGCGGCGCGCCGGTGAAAATGCGGACTGCCTGCCCGCTTCTTAATTCGCCTTCGAAGCGATTGCCCGCCGCCGACTCGCCGATGATATCGAACTCGGCAGGATAGGAGATGTTGTCCGGCGCGATCAGGGCATAGCCGTCCATCGCCGAACCGTCAAAAGGCGGCTGCAGAAAATGTGCCAGCACGGGTGTTGCAACGACACGCCCACCAGCATCTGACAAAGCGATCTGCTCAGTGCCGCGCGGCTCCGCCGACTTCAGAATGCGGGCCAGTGCTTCATCGACCGGGAGAAGGGACATGGCGTTTCCTCTCGAACTGAATTTCTGCCCCGTCTAAACCATAAAAAACGATTGGCAGAATTGATCCAAAGCAAAGTCAGCAGCATATCTGGAAGAACGGCTTATGCCGTCCAGTCGCCTGATTTGCCACCGCTCTTTTCGATAACGCGGATGCCGCCGATCTCCATATGCTTGTCGACCGCCTTGGCCATATCATAGATCGTGAGGCAGGTAACTGAAACGGCGGTGAGAGCTTCCATTTCCACGCCGGTGCGTCCCTTCAGCTTGGCGAGTGCACGAACGCGCAGGCCGGGCAACGTGTGGTCCGGTTCGATTTCGACCACGACTTTGGTCAGCATCAATGGATGGCAGAGGGGAATAAGGTCCGAGGTCTTTTTCGCTGCCATGATGCCTGCCAGACGCGCAGTGCCGATGACATCCCCCTTGGCCGCATTGCCTTCCAGAATGAGCGCCAGCGTTTCCGGCTTCATTCTGACCGATCCTTCGGCCACAGCCTGACGCTCCGTCTCGTCCTTGCTCCCAACATCCACCATGTTGGCAGCGCCACTCTGGTCGATATGGGTGAGTTTGGAGACCATCGGTCAGGCCTTGCCGGTCAGAAGTTCGCGGGTCGCCGCTGCAACATCTGCCTTGCGCATCAGGCTTTCTCCGATGAGGAACGTCCCGATCCCCGCCTTTTCCAGCCGCAGACAATCTTCGTGTGTGAAGATGCCGCTTTCCCCAACCAGCAAACGGTCGGAGGGAGCCATTTTCGACAGGCATTCGGAAACAGCGAGATCGACCTCAAACGTTCGCAAATTGCGGTTGTTGACCCCGAGCAGACGCGACGACAGTTTGAGTGCGCGTTCCATCTCGGTCTCGTCGTGTACTTCGATGAGAGCATCCATTCCGAGCTCGAAAGCGGTTTCTTCGAGCGCTTTCGCCAGATCGTCATCGACGCTGGCCAGGATAATCAGAATGCAGTCAGCGCCCCAGCTGCGGGCTTCATGCACCTGATAGGTATCGAACAAAAAGTCTTTGCGAAGTGCCGGCAGGCTACATGCGTTGCGGGACGCCGTCAGAAATTCTGGCGCTCCTTGAAAGGATGGCGCGTCGGTCAGCACGGAAAGACACGCCGCGCCACCAGCCTCGTAGGCCTGTGCAAGGACGGGCGGGTCGAAATCAGGACGAATAAGGCCTTTCGAAGGGCTCGCCTTCTTGATTTCGGCTATCAGGGCGAATTCCCCAGCCGCGCGTTTCGCTTCCAATGCCTTAAGAAAACCGCGCGGTGTTTCCTGATCCTGAGCGCGTGCTTTCAGATCTGCCACGCTACGCTCGGCCTTGGCGGCGGCGATTTCGTCGCGTTTGTAAGCCTCAATCTTGCGCAGAATATCGGTAGACATAACTTGATCCTTTCCGTCAGGCGGTGTTGTCGTTTGAAACGGCAATCACCTTCTGCAAAACACCAAGTGCGGCACCGCTATCGATGGATTGCGCCGCCAGTTCGATGCCTTCTTTCAAATCTTTCGCCTTGCCAGCAATGACGAGCGCCGCGCCCGAATTGAGCAACACGATGTCTCGATAGGCGTTTTTATCGCCTTCAAGTACACCCAGCAGAGCCTTCGCGTTCACGGCAGCCTCGCCGCCTTTCAGTTCCGCAGGATCGCAACGGCGAAGCCCGACTTCTTCCGGCGTGATTTCAAAAGTACGGATTTGGCCCTTCTCAAGAGCCGCAATCTGCGTCGCGCCTGCGGTGGTCATTTCGTCGAGACCATCGCCGTAGACAACCCATGCCGCTTCGGAACCCAGTTCCTTGAGCACTTCGGCCAAAGGTACGAGCCATTGAGGTGCGAATACTCCGACGAGCTGACGCTTGACGCTGGCCGGATTGGAAAGAGGTCCAAGCAGATTGAAAATGGTACGCGTGCCGAGTTCGACCCGTGAAGGGCCGACATGGCGCATGGCGGAATGGTGCATCGGCGCGAACATGAAGCCAAGACCGGCTTCGGTGATGCTGCGGCCGATCGTGTTTGCATCGGCTTCGATATTGATGCCAAGCGCGGCGAGCGCATCGGCGGCACCTGAGCGAGAGGAAAGGGCCCGGTTGCCATGCTTGGCGACAGGGACACCCGCCCCAGCCACAACAAACGCCGAGCAGCTCGAAACATTGTATGAGCCCGACTGGTCACCACCCGTTCCGACAATATCGATTGCATTGTCGGGAGCGGACACTCCCAGCATGCGGGAGCGCATGGAGGCAACGGCACCGGCGATCTCCGGTACCGTTTCACCGCGTACACGCAACGCCATCAGCAATCCACCTATCTGCGATGGCGTTGCCTGGCCAGACATCATGATGTCGAAGGCGGCCCTGGAATCTTCCAGCGAAAGCGGCTCTCCAGCAGCAGCTTTCGCAATATAGGGTTTTAGATCAGCCATTTTGGATGCCCACCGTCCCTAAAACGCCAAAGCGTTGTTGATGACGGTCTGATTTATCTTAACGGGGTACTGCTTCTGCAATTCACCGACGAGCTGTTCAAGGATGTCATCCGAGAGTGAGGTCGCCTGATACTTCTGCTGTTGTTCCGGAATGGCTTCCGGGCCAGCTGCGGCAGGTTCGGTTACTTCCGTAACCTTGAACAGGATCTGGGCATCATCCGAAGGTGCGGCAGCGCTGCCGGTGAAACCATTTGCTCCGCGGAAAATCTGCGCTGCGGCAGCGGTTCCGATATCGGCATCATTGGTGGTGCGGACAACACCGCGCTTGGTTTGCTTTTCGACACCCAGTTCGGAAGCGATCGTGTCGAGTGTCGCGCCGCCATCAAGACGCTTCTTCAGTTCTTCCACACGTTGGTTGAGGCGCTTGACGGCCTCTTCGCCCTTCCAGGCAGCCACAACCTTATCCTTGACTTCATCAAGCGTACGGTCACGGGCTGGGGTGATACCATCAACCTGATACCAGAGATAGCCGACATTGCCCATGGTCAGGGCGTCGTTGTCAAAACCCTGATCGGCCTGAAAGGCAGCTGCAAGGAGTGCTTCCGAGTTCGGCAGCTGGACGGGATTGCCGGAAGGATCGTTGCCTCCGGCGTCGACGGCTTCCACGGTGACAGTTTTCAGGCTCAGTTTCTTAGCCACATCTGCCATGGATGCGCCATCGGAGCGTTCCTGCTCGTAGGAGTCATGAATTCCGCTGATGCTGCTTGCTGCGATATTGTTCGCAAGGGTGGTGCGAATTTCGCCTTCAACTTCGGCTAGCGGCTTCACATGAGCCGGTTCGATCTGCGTTACGCGCAGGATGACGGGACCGAAGCTTCCCTTTACGACTGGGCTAACACCATTCTCCGCGAGCGCAAATGCTGCATCGGCCACGGCCTGGTCGGGAATAGCGGATTTTTCGAACGTGCCGAGCTTCAGGTCGTCTTCGGTTTTGCCCTGTTCCTTACCGATGTCAACGAAGCTCGTTCCAGCGGCGATTTTCTGCTGTGCAGCTTCAGCCGCTGCGTCATCGGCAAAGTTCAACTGCTCAATGGCGCGCTTTTCGATTGTACCGAAGCGATCCTTGTTCTTCTCATAATACTCGCTGATTTCATCCTGCGTGACGGCGGAGGGATCGGCAATGTCAGCCGGCTCCAGCTTCACATAGGTTACCTTACGGTATTCCGGGGCCTTATACTCGTCTTTGCGCGCTTCGAAATAGGTCTTGAGCGCATCGTCGGATGGCGCGGGGACGGCATCGGCCTTTTCCGCCTGAATGGTAACATAGTCGACGCTGCGAGTTTCACCCTGATATAGGGCCAACGCCTTCAACGCTGCGTCCGGTAGCTTAATGCCATCCGTGGCCGCTTCCACGATCTGCTGGCGGCGGGCGACTTTGGCGCGGTTGTCGAGATAGTCCTGCGCACGAATGCCGGATTGACGAAGAACCGCGTCGAACTGAGCGCGATTGAAGTTGCCGCTTGCATCATGGAAAGCCGGATCCTCGCCCGTCAGCCGCGCAATTCCGTCCTTGGAAAGGCCAAGCTGCATGTTACGCGCGCCTTCATCCAGGACAACGCCGGCTGCGAGTTGGGCAAGCACCTGGTTTTCGACGCCGAGCGTTTTTGCCTGTTCGCGCGTCAGGCGCTGGCGGAACTGCTGGGACAGACGCATCATCTGCTGCTCATAGGCAAAGCGATAATCAGTGGCGCTGACTTCAGAGCCCCCGGCCGTCAAAGCGGCATTGCCTGACAGGCCGCCGCGAAAGACATCAGAGATGCCCCAGATCGCAAAGCTCAGTACAAGCAGGCCAAGCAGAAGTTTGGCGACCCAGGATTGAGCGGCGGAACGCAAGCTGTCGAGCATTGGAAACCCTTCAAGAACAAAACGAAGCTCGGCTATTATGGATAGAGCCAGTCAGGGGATAACCTTAAGCCAGCCCTATATGCAAGGTCTCATTGCAAGTAGGAACCTAAGAACATTTGCATTGCGGCACGAATACCCTTAGTCAGTGGCAAATTTTGGCGCTGATCCGTTTTCGAGGCGTGGTCGCGTCTGCTGTTTCGAACAGGCGAGGAGAATGAAATGACTCCGGGAATCCGTCCGCTGGTTGCTGGCAACTGGAAGATGAATGGAACGGGAGAATCCCTGACCGAACTGCGTGCGATTGCTGCCGGTCTGAGTTCCGATCTTGGTCGCAAGCTTGATGCAGTCATCTGCGTGCCTGCGACGCTTCTTTCCCGTGCGGCGGAAACGCTCGAAGGTGAAACCGTTGGTCTCGGTGGTCAGGATGCCCACCATAAGGTGTCCGGCGCGCATACGGGCGATGTCTCGGCCGAGATGCTCAGGGAAGCAGGCGCCACACATGTCATTATCGGACATTCCGAGCGCCGAACCGACCATTACGAAAGCAATGAGGTCGTTCGCGCCAAGACCGAAGCCGCCTGGGCCGCGGGACTGATCGCCATCGTGTGCGTCGGCGAGACTGCCGATGAACGCAAAGCAGAGCGCACGCTGGATGTAATCGGCGAGCAGCTTGCGGGTTCCTTGCCCGACGGTGTCAATGCGGAGAATACCGTCATCGCTTATGAGCCAGTCTGGGCAATTGGCACAGGCCTGACACCGACGGTGCAGGACGTGCGCGCTGCGCATGCTTTCATGCGCGAGCAACTGATTGAACGTTTCGGCGCGAAAGGTGCCCATCTTCGGTTGCTCTATGGCGGTTCGGTCAAGCCTTCAAATGCATTGGAATTGCTTGGCGTCGCGGATGTGGACGGCGCGCTTGTCGGCGGTGCGAGCTTGAAGGCGAATGATTTTCTCGCCATATGCGAAACCTATCGTAATTTGTAACCGGCGTCTCACGTCTGTCTATCTTGGTCTCGGGGCTTGGATTATCGGACAATAGCGTGTAAAGAGCCGCTCTAGTTTTAGGGATGTAAAGACCGTAACCCATGCAGACCGTACTCATTGTCATTCACTTGTTGATCGTGCTGGCGCTTGTCGGCGTTGTGCTTATCCAGCGCTCGGAAGGCGGCGGCCTTGGCATTGGCGGTGGTTCGGGGTTCATGACGGCTCGCGGTGCTGCGAACGCGCTGACCCGCACTACGGCCATTCTTGCGATTGGTTTCTTCGCCACGTCGCTTATCCTCGGCATCATGGCTCGCTATGGGGAAAAGCCTACCGACATCCTCAACCGTATTCCGGCAGCAACCGGCAGCCAGACGACCCCAGCTGGTGGAAACGGCGGCGGTATTCTTAACCAGCTGGGCGGTGAGTCTTCACGCCCGGACGCAAATCAGGCAGCACCTGCGGCTCCCGGCGCCGGTGCGCCGGCAACGCAGCCTGATGCCGCGCAGCCACAGGCTCCGGCTGTTCCGGCGACCCCGGCCAATCCAGTTCCAAGCTCGCAATAAAACGTGCAGCGTGAATTGAATGCGGAAACCGGCCCTTGCGGCCGGTTTTCTTTTTGTTAACCATCGAGCTGCAAAGTGTTGCAGCTAGGCAATAGGCTGCTCCGAATCGCATTGCAGAACGGTGGCAGCGAATTGAGAACCGGATCGCTTTGCAGTAAGCAGGGCGAAAGTCTGGTCGCAATTAATGCGGCAGGCGTTTCTCCCTTGTGCTTGATTTTTCGGGAACCGAACATGTTTTCACGCCGTATTCTGATGGCAGGTATTGCAAGTCTCTGCATTGGGGCGACTGCTCCGGCATTTGCAGCTTCGCCGGTAAGCGCTGAAGCGCAGCTCAACGAAGCTGCCGCATCCGTTCAGCAGGTAGCGCTTTCAAGCGACACCAAGGCCAATCCCGAAAAGCCGAAGAAGAAAAAGGCTTCCAAGAACGGCAATGCGGTTAAAGCCAACAAGTACAACATTGATCCCAAGTTCCGGGCGCAGGAAGTAGCATTCACCGGCTATAAGCCCGGCACGATCGTGATCGACCCGAAACAGCGTTTCCTTTATCTCGTTGAAACGTCGTCGACGGCTCGCCGCTATGGCATTGCTGTCGGCAAGCAGGGGCTGGAGTTCAAGGGCACCGGAACAATCAACGCGAAGCGTGAGTGGCCGCGCTGGATTCCGACCAAGGAAATGATCGAGCGCGATCCCGCCCACTATGGTCGCTTCAAGAACGGGATGGATGGTGGTCCGGGCAACCCGCTTGGTTCCCGCGCCCTCTACCTGTTCCAGGGAAACAAGGATACCTATATCCGCATTCACGGCACTGTGCAGCCCTGGACCATTGGAAGCTCGGCTTCGAACGGCTGCTTCCGCATGATCAACGAGGATGTGATGGATCTATATGAGCGCGTCGGACTTGGCACCGAAGTGGTTGTTCTCTGATCTGCAATTGACTATGTGAAAGTGGCCGGGCTTCGGGCTCGGCCTTTTCTTTTGCGCATTCATCATTTCGGAAGCTGTGGATTTCGAGCTTCGACATGGCTTTATGTGAAGATGGGCGCTAGAGAGTACAAGCGTATTCGCTCCGGGGTTTCTGGCTCCGGTTTTTCTTTGTGCAACGACGATTACCGCCTGGCTCCGGTGAAAAAACACCACCGGGGTGCATTTTTTTGTGGCGGAATCAATCAAGAAAGTCTAACGAGATAAGCCCATGGCGCGATATGTATTCATCACTGGCGGCGTGGTTTCTTCCCTTGGAAAAGGCATAGCTGCCGCAGCTCTGGCTGCACTCCTTCAGGCACGTGGTTACCGCGTGCGTATCCGTAAACTCGACCCTTATCTGAATGTCGATCCCGGCACGATGTCGCCTTACCAGCATGGTGAGGTGTTCGTCACTGACGATGGTGCCGAAACCGACCTTGATCTGGGCCATTACGAGCGGTTCACCGGTCGTCCTGCCAACCAGCAGGACAATATCACGACCGGCCGTATCTACCGCAACATCATCGAAAAGGAACGCCGCGGCGATTATCTTGGCGCGACGGTTCAGGTCATTCCGCATGTGACCGACGAGATCAAGAACTTCGTCCTTGAAGGCAACGAAGATTACGATTTCGTGCTTTGCGAAATCGGCGGCACGGTTGGCGACATCGAAGCCATGCCGTTCCTCGAAGCAATCCGACAGCTCGGCAATGAACTGCCACGCGGAACAGCGGTTTATATCCACCTGACCCTGATGCCTTATATTCCAGCTGCGGGCGAACTGAAGACCAAGCCGACCCAGCATTCGGTCAAGGAGCTGCGCTCTATCGGCATTGCTCCGGATATCCTTCTGGTTCGTGCTGATCGCGAGATTCCGGAATCGGAACGGCGCAAGCTTTCATTGTTCTGTAATGTCCGCGAAAGCGCGGTCATTCAGGCGCTCGACGTGGCCACGATCTATGACGTTCCGATTGCCTATCATAAGGAAGGTCTTGATTCGGAAGTCCTGTCTGCATTCGGTATCGATCCGGCTCCAAAGCCACGCATGGATCGCTGGGAAGAAGTTTCCAACCGCCTTCACAATCCGGAAGGCGAAGTGACCATTGCCATTGTCGGCAAATATACGGGTCTCAAGGATGCGTATAAGTCGCTGATCGAAGCGCTTTATCACGGTGGTCTCGCCAATAAGGTGAAGGTCAACCTCGACTGGATTGAGGCGGAAGTCTTCGAAAGTGAAGACCCGGCTCCATATCTGGAAAAGGTTCATGGCATTCTGGTGCCTGGCGGTTTCGGCGAGCGTGGTGCGGAAGGCAAGATACTGGCGGCGAAGTTTGCTCGCGAACGCAAGGTTCCTTACTTCGGCATCTGCTTTGGTATGCAGATGGCCTGCATTGAGGCTGCGCGTAATCTCGTTGGCATCGAAAACGCCTCTTCGACCGAGTTTGGTCCGACCAAGGAGCCGGTTGTTGGCCTGATGACCGAGTGGCTGAGGGGCAATATGCTTGAAAAGCGTGCAGCGGCGGGCGACCTTGGCGGTACGATGCGCCTTGGCGCATATGAAGCAGCATTGAAGCCGGGCTCAAAGATCGCGGAAATCTATGGCTCGACCGATATTTCCGAGCGCCATCGTCATCGCTATGAAGTCAATATTGACTACAAGGAACGTCTGGAAACTGCCGGGTTGAACTTTGCAGGCATGTCGCCGGATGGTGTTCTGCCTGAAACAGTTGAATATCCTGACCATCCTTGGTTTATCGGTGTTCAGTACCATCCCGAACTGAAATCCCGGCCGTTCGAACCACATCCGCTCTTCGCTTCCTTTATCGAAGCGGCAATCGAGCAGAGCCGTCTGGTCTAAAACTCTAACGCGCCTTTCGGGGCGCGTTTTCGTTTCGGCATTCAGGATGCGGTCTTGTTTTCAACCTGCCTTTACGCCAGATAAGATGCCGGAAAGCATCCAATATTGAGGTTCACGTTATGGCCACTGCCAATTCATCCGTAAAAATCGGAAACGTTACTTTTTCAAACAGTGCGCCATTTGCCCTGATCGCAGGTCCATGCCAGATGGAAACGCGTGAACACGCTTTCGAGATGGCAGGACGTCTCAAGGAAATGACCGACAAACTCGGCATCGGTCTCGTCTACAAGTCGAGCTTCGACAAGGCTAATCGCACCTCCTTGAAGGCAGAGCGCGGTATTGGTCTCGAAAAGGCGCTCGAAGTCTTTGCCGACCTCAAGAAAGAATTCGGTTTTCCAGTACTGACCGATATCCATACGGAAGGGCAATGTGCTGAAGTTGCTCCCGTGGTTGATGTCCTGCAAATCCCAGCATTCCTCTGCCGCCAGACCGATCTGCTGATCGCTGCGGCAAAGACTGGACGCGTCGTGAACGTAAAGAAGGGCCAGTTTCTGGCGCCGTGGGACATGAAGAATGTTCTTTCCAAGATCACGGAAAGCGGCAATCCGAATGTACTGGCGACAGAACGCGGCGTTTCTTTCGGCTATAATACGCTTGTTTCCGATATGCGTTCCTTGCCGATCATGGCTGCCCTTGGTTCGCCGGTTGTGTTTGATGCGACTCACTCGGTCCAGCAGCCTGGCGGGCAGGGCGGTTCGTCGGGCGGACAGCGCGAGTTTGTTGAAACACTTTCGCGCGCGGCCGTTGCCGTTGGCGTCGCGGGACTGTTCATCGAAACGCATCAGGACCCCGATAACGCGCCGTCCGATGGCCCCAACATGGTGCCGGTGGATAAGATGCCCACATTGCTCGAAAAGCTAATGGCTTTCGATCGTATCGCGAAGGGGCTTTAAACAGTTCTCGGAGAATTTAGAAAGGCGGGGCTTTTTCCTCCGCCTTTTGTTTCGCTAAGGCTTAGAAACCGGCCCGGTGGATAATCTTTTCTGAAATGTCTGCAAAGTTTCGGGATTTTGCGCTAAGAAGTGGCCGCATCGGATTTGTTAAGCGCCTCGCGCATATGGCGGGGCAATCTATAGGGAAGGACTGGTTCCTATGACTGCAATCATCGACATCGTCGGTCGCGAAATTCTCGACAGCCGCGGCAACCCGACCGTCGAAGTGGACGTTGTGCTTGAAGATGGCTCTTTCGGACGCGCGGCGGTTCCGTCCGGCGCATCGACTGGCGCACATGAAGCCGTAGAATTGCGCGACGGTGGCGGCCGCTATCTCGGCAAGGGCGTGGAAAAGGCCGTTGAAGCGGTTAACGGCAAGATTTTCGACGCGATTGCCGGCATGGACGCAGAAAGCCAGCTGCTTATCGACCAGGCAATGATCGAGCTCGACGGCTCGGCCAACAAGGGCAATCTCGGCGCCAATGCGATCCTGGGCGTTTCGCTTGCCGTTGCCAAGGCTGCAGCCCAGGCAGCCGGTTTGCCGCTTTACCGCTACGTCGGCGGCGCAAACGCCCATGTCCTGCCGGTCCCCATGATGAACATCATCAATGGCGGCGCACATGCCGACAATCCGATCGATTTCCAGGAATTCATGATTCTTCCGGTCGGCGCTTCGTCCGTTCGTGAAGCTGTTCGTTACGGTTCGGAAGTTTTCCACACGCTCAAGAAGCGCCTCAAGGATGCCGGGCACAACACCAATGTCGGCGATGAAGGTGGATTTGCTCCGAATCTGAAGAATGCCCAGGCTGCCCTCGATTTCATCATGGAATCGATTGAGAAGGCTGGCTTCAAGCCGGGTGAAGATATCGCTCTTGGCCTCGATTGCGCGGCGACCGAGTTCTTCAAGGATGGCAACTACGTCTATGAAGGCGAACGGAAGACGCGTGATCCAAAGGCTCAAGCCAAGTATCTCGCCAAGCTCGCCAGTGACTATCCTATCGTCACCATCGAAGACGGTATGGCTGAAGATGACTGGGAAGGCTGGAAATATCTTACCGATCTGATCGGCAACAAGTGCCAGCTCGTTGGCGATGATCTGTTCGTCACCAATTCGGCTCGCCTGCGCGACGGTATCCGCATGGGCGTTGCCAACTCGATTCTCGTGAAGGTCAACCAGATCGGCTCGCTGTCCGAAACGCTTGATGCTGTCGAAACCGCTCATAAGGCCGGCTACACTGCTGTCATGTCGCACCGTTCAGGTGAAACCGAGGACTCAACCATTGCCGATCTCGCGGTTGCCACCAACTGCGGACAGATCAAGACCGGTTCTTTGGCTCGTTCGGACCGTACTGCAAAGTACAACCAACTCATTCGCATTGAGGAAGAGCTTGGCAAGCAGGCCCGTTATGCTGGTCGCAGTGCCCTGAAATTCCTCTAATTTTTCGCAACGAATCATAGAAAGGGCGGGCTTCGGTCCGCCTTTTTTCGTTTTGGCTCTATTTGATCTGGATATCAGGTATTTGACCCAATGAAGTTATATTGATATCAATGTTATTGCATTGGTGCTCAAGCTGATGAGGGAACGGCTTGCAATTCTGGTAACCGAGCCGTGGGCGGAGCTAGCAACGGGAGAGAGAAGATGGCTTATATTGAAGGATTTGTTGTCGCGGTCCCCAAGGCGAACAAGGAACTCTATCGCAAACATGCCGCCGAAGCGGCTGTGTTGTTCAAGGAATTCGGCGTGACGCGCATGGTCGAAGCATGGGGAGATGATGTGCCGGATGGCAAGGTCACCGATTTTCGACGTGCTGTTAAGGCTGAAGCCGACGAGGAGGTTGTGTTCTCCTGGTTCGAATATCCCGACAAGGCAACGCGGGATGCTGCAAACAGCAAGATGATGAGTGACCCGCGCATGAAAGCAATGGGCGACCAGATGCCATTTGATGGCAAGCGCATGATATTTGGCGGCTTTTCCACCATCGTTGATGTCTGATCAGATTAAAGACTTTCTATGCAAACGAGGAAGCGGCTTATTCTGACGGCGAGCCGCTTTCCTATTCTGGCCGCTCCGCGTCTTTCCGCTTTTTGAGCATACAACAAAAACGCTGCCCCACTGGCCGTAGCGAGGGTCCTTGGTAAATCTCTGTTAAGCAAAATAATGCTTGATGGTGGAATTCGGAATGCTGCCTTTCGCAGGATTCGCCGTGGCTCCGAATATCCGGGAAGGAAGCCGAAATGTGGACCAAGCAGAAGCGTAAATCGATCCGTGGGCGTTTTGTATTGCCTATCCTGACGGCTGCGTTTCTGAGCTATTTTGGCTTTCACGCCTATCATGGCGAATTTGGTCTTTATTCCCGTATCCAGCTGGAAGAGCAGAAAAGCCTTCTGGCCAAGCAGCTCGAACAGGTAACTGCCGATCGCAGCGCGCTTGAAAAGCGAGTCACACTTTTACGTGACGGTTCCATCGAAAAGGATATGCTTGACGAGCAGGCCCGCAGGGCGCTTAATCTCTCCCATCCCGATGAAGTGACAATTATCACTTCCCGGGAAGATCGATCGAATTAACTGAAATCCGGTTAATTGTCTTTTTGTGATATGTTTTTAACGGTTTGGCGACATAGCAGCTATGCTCTGGGCGCATATTGTATCTTGTGGTGCGCCCGTATAACGTCACAATAGAACGACAATTTAGGGAGCGAGAAATGGCACCGAGGGCTAAAAAGGCGCCTGCTAACAAAGCGCAGGCGTCTTCTGTAACTGCACCCAAGGCACCTGCACCTGCGAACTTCGACAAGAAGCAGGAGCTGGACGCTTATCGCGAAATGCTGTTGATCCGGCGTTTCGAAGAAAAGGCCGGCCAGCTTTACGGCATGGGCTTCATTGGCGGTTTCTGCCATCTCTACATCGGCCAGGAGGCCGTGGTGGTTGGAATGCAGATGGCGCTGAAGGAAGGTGATCAGGTTATCACCGCCTATCGCGATCATGGCCATATGCTTGCAGCGGGCATGAGCGCACGTGGCGTCATGGCCGAACTGACCGGACGCCGCAGTGGCCTTTCCAAGGGCAAGGGCGGCTCCATGCACATGTTCTCCAAAGAGAAGCATTTCTACGGTGGTCACGGTATCGTCGGCGCGCAGGTTTCGCTCGGCACGGGTCTGGCTTTCGCGAATCGTTACCGCGACAACGACAATGTCACGCTGACCTATTTCGGTGACGGCGCTTCCAATCAGGGGCAGGTCTACGAAAGCTTCAACATGGCATCGCTGTGGAAGCTGCCGGTGGTCTACATCATCGAGAACAACCGCTACGCCATGGGTACATCGGTTTCGCGCTCGTCCGCTGAAACCGATTTCTCGAAGCGCGGTCTCTCTTTCAATATTCCGGGCATCCAGGTCGACGGTATGGATGTTCGTGCAGTCAAGGCTGCTGCCGACCTGGCTGTAGAATGGACGCGTTCCGGCAAGGGGCCGATCATTCTCGACATGCAGACCTATCGCTATCGCGGTCACTCGATGTCGGACCCTGCCAAGTATCGCTCGAAGGAGGAAGTGCAGAAGATGCGCTCCGAACACGATCCGATCGAGCAGGTCAAGCAGCGTGTGATCGAGAAGGGTTGGGCAACCGAGGAAGAGCTGAAGGAAATCGACAAGGAAGTTCGCGACATTGTCGCCGATTCTGCCGATTTCGCTCAAAACGATCCGGAGCCGGATGCATCCGAGCTCTACACGGATATTCTGCTCTAATTCCAGGAAGGTGTTGCCATGCCCGTAGAAATTCTCATGCCCGCACTTTCCCCAACCATGGAAGAGGGCAAGCTCTCCAAGTGGCTGAAGAAAGAAGGCGACAAGGTTACGTCCGGCGATGTGATCGCTGAAATTGAAACCGACAAGGCGACGATGGAAGTCGAAGCTGTCGATGAAGGCACGATCGGCAAGATCCTTGTCGATGAAGGCACGGAAGGCGTGAAGGTCAATACGCCGATTGCCGTGCTTCTCGGTGACGGGGAAAGCGCTTCCGATATCGGTGCTGCTCCTGCCGCCAAGGCTGAAGCGCCGAAGGCCGAAGCCAAGGAAGAACCCAAGGCCGAAGAAAAGAAGGCCGACGCTGTTCCGGCTGCGCCGAAGGCTCCCGCGCTCGAAGTGGCGTCCGATCCAGACATTCCGGCTGGAACCGAAATGGTCTCCACCACGGTTCGTGAAGCGCTTCGCGATGCGATGGCTGAAGAAATGCGCCGTGACCCGAACGTTTTCGTGATGGGTGAAGAAGTTGCAGAATATCAGGGCGCTTACAAGGTAACGCAGGGCCTTCTCGATGAGTTCGGTCCCAAGCGTGTCGTCGATACCCCGATTACCGAGCATGGTTTTGCCGGCGTTGGTGTTGGTGCGGCTTTCGCAGGACTGCGCCCGATCGTTGAATTCATGACTTTCAATTTTGCCATGCAGGCAATTGACCAGATCGTGAACTCCGCTGCCAAGACGCTTTATATGTCTGGCGGGCAGATGGGCGCTCCGATGGTCTTCCGCGGTCCATCCGGTGCGGCTGCTCGCGTTGCTGCCCAACACTCGCAGTGCTACGCTGCCTGGTACAGCCATATTCCCGGTCTGAAGGTCGTCATGCCGTACACGGCTGCTGACGCCAAGGGCTTGCTGAAGGCAGCTATCCGCGATCCGAATCCAGTGATCTTCCTCGAAAATGAAATCCTTTACGGTCACCATTTCGATGTGCCGAAGCTTGATGATTTCGTTCTGCCGATCGGCAAGGCCCGGATTCACAAGCAGGGCAAGGACGCGACCATCGTTTCGTTCGGTATCGGCATGACTTATGCTGTCAAGGCAGCAGAAGAGCTGGCCGAGCAGGGCATCGATGTCGAGATCATCGATCTGCGCACGATCCGTCCGATGGACATTCCGACAGTCATCGAATCGGTCAAGAAGACTGGCCGACTGGTGACAGTGGAAGAAGGTTTCCCGCAGTCGTCGGTGGGTACGGAAATTGCTACCCGCGTCATGCAGCAGGCTTTCGATTATCTCGATGCGCCGATCCTGACCATTGCCGGTAAGGATGTTCCGATGCCTTACGCGGCAAATCTGGAAAAGCTGGCGCTGCCGACTGTCGCCGAAGTGGTCGAAGCGGTGAAATCCGTTACCTATACCGCTTAAACAGAAAGGGTCTGGACATGCCGATCAATATCACCATGCCAGCGCTTTCTCCGACGATGGAAGAAGGCAATTTGTCGAAATGGCTGGTCAAGGAAGGCGACAAGATCGCTCCTGGCGATGTCATCGCTGAAATCGAGACCGACAAGGCCACGATGGAAGTGGAAGCCGTGGATGAAGGCACGATTGCCAAGATCGTCGTTCCCGCGGGTTCCGAAGGCGTCAAGGTCAATGCGTTGATCGCCATCCTCGCCGAGGAAGGCGAGGACGTGGCTGCTGCGGCCAAAGGTGCAGCTTCTGCCCCTAAGGCTGAAGCAAAGGCCGAAACTCCGAAGGAAGAGCCAAAGCCAACTGCCGCTCCTGTGGCAGCCACTGCACCAGCCAGGGCAGAGCAGCCCGCTGCTGCGAACAAGGGTGACCGGGTGTTTGCGTCACCGCTCGCGCGCCGCATTGCCAAGGAATCCGGTGTCGATATTACTGCTGTGAAGGGCACCGGTCCGCATGGACGTGTCGTCCAGCGGGATGTGGAAGCTGCCCTCGCGTCGGGTGGCGTAAAGGCCGCTGCGCCGAAGGCCGAAGCTGTCTCCCCTGCCGCTCCGAAGCCGATGTCTGACGATGCCGTTCTCAAGCTTTTTGAGGAAGGCACCTACGAAATTGTTCCGCACGACGGCATGCGCAAGACGATTGCACGTCGTCTGGTGGAATCGAAGCAGACTGTTCCGCATTTCTATCTGACGATCGATTGTGAACTGGATGCGCTTCTGGCTCTGCGTTCGCAGATCAATGCCGCTGCACCGATGATCAAGACCGAGAAGGGCGAGGTTCCCGCCTACAAGCTTTCCGTCAACGATTTGGTGATCAAGGCTGTTGCTCTTGCGCTGCGTGACATTCCTGAAGCCAATGTCTCCTGGACTGAAGGCGGCATGGTGAAGCATAAGCGTGCGGATGTCGGTGTTGCCGTGTCGATCCCGGGTGGTCTGATTACGCCAATCGTGCGTCAGTCGGAATCGAAGACTCTTTCCGCCATCTCGAATGAGATGAAGGATCTTGCCAAGCGCGCGCGTGACCGCAAGCTTAAGCCTGAGGAATATCAGGGCGGTTCGACCTCCGTTTCCAACCTCGGCATGTTCGGTGTGAAGGACTTTGCCGCTATCATCAATCCGCCGCATGCGACCATTTTCGCAATCGGTGCCGGTGAACAGCGTGCAGTGGTCAAGAACGGTGAAATCAAGGTTGCGACGGTTATGTCCGTAACCCTTTCAACCGACCACCGTGCTGTCGACGGGGCGCTGGCTGCGGAACTTGCACAGGCCTTCAAGCGCCACATCGAAAACCCGATGGGTATGCTGGTCTGATCGATCAACTTCAAGGGCGTCGCGTTCCAATGAACTCGACGCCTGAGGTTTTTTAATGGCTGGACAACTGAACCTACGCCCGGCTCAACGCCGTGAAGCCGCAGAGATCGCCATTCTTGTCGATATCTCTTCGCACGGTTTTGCGTCATGGCTCTGGTACGGGGCCGTTCTCGATGGACGGACTGAAACGGCCATGGAACGGGGGCGGCAGTATATGCGCGCTGACGGGACCGAAGGCTGGCAGAGCACTACGATTGCCGAATGGGCAGGCGACATTGCCGGACTTTCGATCGGCTTCACACTCGATAACAGTTTGAACGACACCCCGCCGCAGCATCCGGTTCTCGATCAGCTGATCGACCTGCAGCGCACGGTGATAGGCAACCGTTTCATAGACAGCGTTGGCGTTTATCGGGAGTTTCGCGGCAAAGGAATTGGCCGCGCCCTTGTCGCCAATGAAATCGAACTGGCACGCCGGAACGGTAATCCGGGAATCAGTCTGATAACCGAAAGCCACAACGATGTGGCGCTCTCCCTTTACGGCGCCCATGGTTTCAAGGAAATTGAGCGGCTCGAAGCGATAGAACGCATTGGGCAGGACAAAAGACACGACTGGGTGCTGCTCACCCGAGAAGTGCACTGAGCAAAGGCAGGACAATATGGCCGACATTTACGACGTTATTGTTATCGGCTCGGGCCCGGGTGGTTATGTAACCGCAATCCGCGCTGCGCAGCTTGGCCTCAAGACGGCTATCGTCGAGCGCGAACATCTGGGCGGCATTTGCCTCAACTGGGGCTGTATTCCTACCAAGGCACTGTTGCGCTCGGCGGAAATCCTGCATTTTGGCGAACATGCCAAGGATTACGGCCTCAAGTTGGATGGTACGATCACACCTGATGTGAAGGCTGTCGTACAGCGCTCGCGCGGTGTTTCGGCCCGGCTTAACGGCGGCGTCGGGTTCTTGATGAAGAAGAACAAGATTGATGTGATCTGGGGTGAGGCAAAGCTGGTAAACGCTGCTTCGGGCAGCAATCCGGTCGAGATTTCGGTCGGGAAGTCGTCAAAGCAGCCGATGCAGCCGCAGAACCCCGTTCCCAAGGGCGTTCTGGGCGAGGGCAGCTACAAGGCGAAGCATGTCATCGTCGCCACCGGCGCGCGTCCGCGTTCTCTGCCGGGCATCGAGCCGGACGGCAAGCTGATCTGGACCTATTTCGAGGCAATGGTTCCGCAGGAACTGCCGAAATCCATGCTTGTGATGGGCTCGGGTGCAATCGGCATCGAGTTTGCCTCTTTCTACAACGACATGGGCGTCGACGTGACGGTCGTGGAGTTGATGCCGCAGATCATGCCTGTTGAGGATGCGGAAATTTCCGCACTCGCTCGCAAGCAGCTTGAAAAGCGCGGCCTGAAGATCATTACCGATGCCAAGGTTACAAAGGTGGAGAAGGGCGCAAATAATGTGACCGCTCACATCGAGACCAAGGACGGCAAGACGCAGTCGCTAACCGTTGACCGCATGATTTCGGCTGTTGGTGTTCAAGGGAATATTGAAAACCTCGGCCTCGAAGCTCTCGGCGTAAAAACCGACCGTGGATGCGTTGTCATCGACGGTTATGGCAAGACCAATGTTGCGGGCATCTATGCTATCGGCGACGTTGCCGGCCCGCCTATGCTTGCACACAAAGCTGAGCATGAAGGAGTTATCTGTATCGAGAAGATTGCCGGTCTTCCGAATGTGCATCCGCTCGAAAAGAACATGATTCCGGGCTGCACCTATTGTAATCCGCAGGTTGCGTCGGTTGGTCTGACCGAAGCAAAGGCCAAGGAAAAGGGTTACGATATTCGCGTCGGCCGCTATTCCTTTGCCGCAAACGGCAAGGCGATTGCGCTTGGTGAAGACCAGGGACTGGTCAAGACCGTCTTTGACAAGAAGACGGGACAGCTGCTCGGCGCCCATATGGTCGGAGCGGAAGTGACCGAACTCATCCAGGGGTTCGTGATCGCCATGAACCTTGAAACAACTGAGGAAGAACTGATGCATTCGGTCTTCCCGCATCCGACGCTTTCGGAAATGATGAAGGAAAGCGTTCTGGACGCTTATGGTCGCGTGCTGAATGCATAAGATGGAGAGACGCTCATTCCGCTGATCGAAAACGGAGGGCCTTGGCGGCGTGCCGCCTGGCCCACTATCAAATGGTGCACCGTTGGAGGACTGGTGCTGGGGTTTGCAACCGGCACCTTGAGTGTTCTTGGCGGGAACACCATATCGATCAACGGAATGGCCTTGGCCGGCTGGTATGGCGTGTGGATGCTCACCTTAGCGCTGGGGACTGCTGGTTTGGTATTTGGCCTCATATGGGCGTTGGTCTTCCGCGCTCTCGGACTGGCAACGCGGCGATGAGTAGCAAATCGCTCAAGTTGACAGGGTAGAGGGCAGGGATTAGGACCCAAGCCCAATTTTGAAAGCATTTCAGGTCCATTCTTGAAAATGGCCCGGATAGGCAGGGAAAGCATGGTTACAGTTCTCGATCTGGTGAACCAAGGCAAGCGCGAACGGCATCCAGAAAAGGCGCATCGTCCGGACAATGTTGTCCTGAAGAAGCCGGACTGGATCCGCGTCAAGGCTCCTGTCTCGCGTGGCTATAGCGAAACGCGCGATATCGTTCGCTCGAACAAGCTGGTTACGGTTTGTGAGGAGGCTGGTTGTCCGAATATCGGCGAGTGCTGGGAAAAGAAGCACGCCACCTTCATGATCATGGGCGAGATTTGCACACGCGCCTGCGCATTCTGCAATGTCTCGACCGGCATTCCAACCGCACTTGATCCGAATGAACCGGAAAATGTCGCGAAGGCCGTCAAGCAGATGGGCCTGACGCATGTGGTCATCACTTCGGTGGATCGCGACGATCTTGCCGACGGTGGTGCCCAGCATTTTGCGGAGGTTATTCAGGCTATCCGCGAAGCCACGCCTGCGACCACGATCGAAATCCTGACGCCGGATTTCCTGCGCAAGGAAGGCGCTCTTGAAATCGTCGTTAAGGCACGTCCGGACGTGTTCAACCACAATCTGGAAACCGTTCCTTCGAAGTATCTCAAGGTTCGTCCCGGCGCCCGGTACTTCCATTCGATCCGCCTCCTGCAGCGCGTCAAGGAGCTCGATCCAACCATTTTCACCAAGTCCGGCATTATGGTTGGCCTTGGCGAAGAGCGGAATGAAATCCTTCAGCTGATGGATGATCTTCGTTCGGCTGATGTGGACTTCATGACCATCGGTCAGTACCTTCAGCCGACCCGCAAGCATCATCCTGTCATTCGCTTCGTGACCCCTGATGAATTCAAGTCGTTCGAAACGATTGGCCGGACGAAGGGCTTCCTGTTGGTCGCATCCAGCCCGTTGACCCGCTCGTCGCATCATGCTGGCGATGATTTTGCCAAGCTGAGGGCAGCCCGCGAGGCGCAGATCGCAGCCAGGGCCTAGATCAGACATGCCGCAGTTCACAACCGTCAGGCGGGTGCATCACCGGGCAGAGCAGATGTTCGGGCTCGTAGCGGATGTGGAGAAATATCCGGAATTTCTGCCAATGTGCGAGGCTTTGTCGGTTCGCTCCCGCAAGGAGCGTGACGGCAAGGCCCTTCTCATTGCCGACATGACGGTTGGTTACAAGCTCATACGCGAGACATTTACCAGCCAGGTTCTGCTGAAGCCTGAGGATAATGTCATTGATGTTAAGTATCTCGACGGGCCGTTTCGCTATCTCGACAATCGCTGGACCTTTAAACCCGTGGGTGATGGCGGCGAATGTGATGTCGAGTTCTTCATCGATTACGAGTTCAAGAGCCGGACGCTTGGTCTTCTCATGGGAACCATGTTCGATCTAGCTTTCAAGAAGTTTTCCGAAGCTTTCGAGAAACGGGCCGATCAGATTTACGGAACGGCCTGAATGTAGCCCAGATTTTCGGAGCTCTGTTTATTGCGCCGTATAACCGCCATCGACCAATATGGACGCACCGGTGACGAAGGAAGCCTCGTCGCTCGCCAGGAAGAGCACGACGCTGGCAACTTCCTCGGCGCGTCCGAGCCGGCCAATTGGATGCAAGGCTACCAGAGCCTCTTTCTTGTCTTCGGGTATATCCTTGAGCAGCGGTGTGTCGATATAGCCGGGGCAGACTGCATTTACCCGAATGTTCTGCGCTCCATAGTCAATTGCGAGCGTCTGCGTCAGGAGTTTCACACCTCCCTTTGCTGCCGCATAAGCCGTGACACCAGATTTTCCGACATGACTATGGATGGACCCGCAATTCACGATCACACCGCCGCCTTGCGAACGCATCTGGTCGATGGCGTATTTATCGCAAAGATAGACGCCGGTAAGATTGATATCGATGGTTTTCTGCCATGCAGTTTCGTCCAGTTCATCAATCGGGCCATCTGCGGCGATGCCTGCATTGGCGAACATGATGTCGAGGCGCCCATAGGTTTCGACGGTTTTAGCAATCAGCGCCTGCACGGCTTTCGTGTCGGCCACATCGGTCTTGACGAATAATGCCCGCTCGCTGCCGCCTGCAAGCTCATTTGCCAACTGCTGGCCGTGATCAGAATAATCGGCGATGACGACATTCGCTCCCTCGCGAATGAAAGCTCGAGCGGTTGCTTCACCAATGCCGCTTGCCCCACCGGTAACGATTGCCACCTTTCCGTCGAAACGCATCGCCATGTTCTCCTTATCTTGACCAAAGACAAAGGTAGGGCGCGGCAGATAAAAGTGTACGTCTCAGGGCTGTCGAAGGTTTTCCAGAACGAGGTCCAATGCAGCAAGAACCGTTGCGTGGCGGATGTCAGCTCTGGTTTTTTGACCGAAACGGCATTCGCGGTGAAGCGTCGTGTAGCCTTTTCGCGCCGAGGCGATGTGAACAAGGCCCACAGGCTTTTCATCGGAGCCCCCACCAGGTCCGGCAACTCCGGTAACAGCCACAGTTACACCGGCGCGGGACCGCGCAAGTGCTCCTTCAGCCATGGAAAGTGCTACTTCTTTCGAAACCGCGCCAAAGCGATTGATCAATTCCATCGGAACTTCGATCATTTCGGCTTTTGCTTCATTGGAATAGGTGACAAAACCGCGATCCACGACATCGGATGACCCGGCGATATCGGTCAAGGCTCCGGCTATCAACCCACCTGTGCAGGATTCAGCCGTTGCGATCATTGCACCGGCGTTGCGGCATGCCTCCAGCACGACAATGGCTTTTTCTTCTGCGATGAGTGCGCTCATTCGGGAACCTCGCCGGGATAGATGACGGTTGCCGTTGCGATTGCTGCGATACCCTCACGACGTCCCACGAAGCCCAGCTTTTCATTGGTCGTGGCTTTGACGGAAACGCGGTCCGCTGCAATGCCCAGCATGTCGCAAAGCGCTTCTGTCATTGCTATGCGATGCGGGCCGATCTTTGGTGCTTCGCTGATAAAGGTCACATCGACATTGGCGATACGACCGCCTGCTTCACGCACGATATTGGCGGCATGTTCGACAAATATACGGGAAGCCGCACCTTTCCATTGCGGATCGGAAGGAGGGAAATGCGTGCCGATATCGCCGGCTCCCCGTGTTGCAAGCAGGGCGTCGGTCAGCGCATGAAGTCCGACATCGGCATCTGAATGGCCGTTGAGTTTTGCTTCATGGGGGATTTTCACACCGCACAGCGTCACATGATCGCCGGGTTCAAAAGAATGAACGTCGTAGCCATTGCCGGTGCGAATGTCGGGAAACGAAACGTGGTCTTGCCGCAGGCGCTTGTCAGCCATTTCAATATCCTTTGCCCAGGTAAGCTTTGTATTGTCTGCCGATCCTTCGATGATGCGAACAGCAATGCCCTGCCATTCGGCAATGGCGGCATCATCCGTGAAATCAGAACGATTGATTGCGAAGGCCTTTTCATGCGCGTTTAGGATCGGCGCGTAGGGAAACGCTTGTGGTGTCTGCGCCGCAAAAAGACCGGCGCGGGGCACAGTCGTTTTTACGGTTCCGTCCGTGGACGACTGCTTGAGCGTGTCGGAGACAGCCAATGCGGGCAGAACGCCTTCATCCGGCGCAAGGTTTTCAACGATACGCTTCAGCAAGTCCTGACCGACGAACGGCCTCACGCCATCATGGATCATGACATATTGCGGCGCAGAGTCTTGCAACGCACGGAGACCAAGACGAGTGGATTCCTGCCGGGTGGGGCCGCCGTTCACAACCAGAATATTGCTTCTGTTTTCCGGAAGGGCGCGTTCATAAAGCGCATGATCGTCAGGATGAATCACAACAGCGATACTATCAACCAGCGGGCAGTCGATAAAGACGCGCAAAGTACGGGCAAGCACGGCTTCGCCGCCGATGCGCCGGTACTGTTTCGGCCCCTCGACACTCTGCCCGGCTCGCTCTCCGCGGCCAGCTGCCACAATGACTGCTGCAATCTTTGTAATGGTTGTCGCCTCTGCCAAGGGTTGTGTTCCCAAGCCGAATAATGCCTTGCGCGGATAAATGCCAGACGACAATTGATTTATCGTAATCTTGCGCGCGCTTTTCCTTGCGTTGAAAAGTGAGACTGATTAATGTATGTGCTAATCGCACTATGCACATCAAATAGGCATTATTGGTGAGTTTTCTCGATCAACCTTTGAACATCGGCGGTGTGGCGCTTGCCAACCGCGTCTTTCTCGCGCCTATGTCGGGCGTTTCGGACCTTCCTTTCCGCAGGCGTGCCGCAGAGGCTGGCGCGGGCATGGTGGTGTCTGAAATGGTCGCCAGCGCCGAACTGTGCAACCGCCACAGGGAAAGTCTTCTGCGCCTTTCCGGAGAAGGGCTTGGAACACACGTTGTGCAACTCGCGGGACGTGAAGCCCATTGGATGGGCGAAGCGGCCAGGATCGCCGAAGGAGAAGGTGCTGATATCATCGATATCAATATGGGCTGTCCAGCCAAGAAAGTGACGGGCGGTTATTCCGGGTCTGCATTGATGCGCGATCTTGATCACGCAATGACGCTTGTGGAGGCCACCGTTAATGCGGTCAACGTTCCGGTTACGCTCAAGATGCGGCTGGGATGGGATGAGAAGAGCATCAATGCGCCTGAACTCGCAAGGCGGGCGGAAAGCGCCGGTATCGCCATGGTGACTGTGCATGGGCGGACCCGTTGCCAGTTTTATGAAGGCAAGGCGGACTGGGATGCAATTCGCGCCGTTCGCGATGCGGTCAAGATTCCGTTAGTCGCCAACGGGGATGTGGCGTGTCGGGAGGATGCCGAGGAAATTCTGCGCCGTTCCGGGGCGGACGCCGTGATGGTGGGACGTGCTTCTTATGGCCAGCCGTGGTTGGCCGGCGCAATCGCAGGAAGTGATTTTGCCCCAAAGTCGCGAAGTGAAGTTCTCGAATATATTATAAAGCATTACGAAGATATGCTCGACCACTATGGAAGCACGACGGGTGTCCGTCATTCCCGTAAACATCTTGGCTGGTATCTTGATCGTCATGCGGGTGCGGCATGTATGCCTGCCGAGAAAGCGGATGTTATGACTCAAACCGACCGGCAAGCCGTTATCGATGCTTTGCGCCGCATCTTCACGCGCGAAGTTCCGGAAGTCGCGCTCAAAGAGGTTGCCTGATGCGCGAAAGAACAGAAGCGAACGGCATTCCTTCCGTCGTGCTCGATGCCATCAGCCAGCCGGTCATCATGGTCAGCGCCGAGAATTATATCGCCTATGCCAATCTGGATGCGGAACAATTCTTTCGTTCCGGCTCGTCTATTCTGGCGCGCAACCGACTGGAATCCTTTCTGCCTTTCGGCAGTCCGCTTCTGGCGCTGGTCGATCAGGTTCGCACCAGCCAGATGCCGGTGAATGAATATCGCGTGGATGTCTCGTCGCCGCGTCTTGGGGCCGAACGTATCGTTGATATTTACGTGGCGCCCGTCGCAGAACTGCCGGGAGCGGTGGTCATCCTCTTCAAGGAAAAGACGATGGCCGAAAAGATCGATCGGCAGATGACGCATCGCGGCGCTGCACGGTCGGTGACCGGGCTTGCATCGATGTTGGCCCATGAAATCAAGAACCCGCTTTCTGGTATCCGTGGCGCGGCGCAATTGCTGGAGCAGGTTGTCAGTGACGAGGACCGCGCCCTTGCGCGGCTTATTACTGACGAAACGGATCGGATAGTCTCACTTGTCGACCGCATGGAAGTTTTCTCGGATGAACGTCCTATCGAGCGCTCTGCGGTCAATATTCATGCGGTTCTGGATCATGTGAAGGCAATTGCGAAGAACGGGTTCGCGCGGAAGATTCGTTTCGTGGAAGATTATGATCCGTCGCTCCCGCCGGTCTTCGCCAATCGTGACCAACTCGTGCAGGTTTTTCTCAATTTGCTTAAGAATGCCTCGGAAGCCATCGGTGAGCGTGAGGGCGGCGAGATTGTTCTGTCCACGGCCTATCGTCCTGGCATTCGCCTCCAGGTCCCGGGCGCGCGGGACAGGGTGGCGCTGCCTCTCGAGTTCTGCGTGCATGATAATGGGCCGGGAGTGCCGCAGGACATGCTCCCGCATCTGTTCGATCCCTTCGTGACGACGAAGACTAACGGTTCCGGGCTCGGCCTGGCGCTGGTCGCGAAGATCATTGGTGATCATGGCGGCATCATCGAATGCGACAGCCATCCTTCGCGCACGACTTTTCGGGTTTTGATGCCTGCATGGAAAAATACGTCTGGAAATACTGGAGATAACGCATGATCGCAGGACGTCCGTCTGGAACCATATTGGTGGCGGATGACGATGCCGCCATTCGGACAGTGCTGAACCAGGCCTTGTCGCGTGCAGGCTACGATGTACGCGTGACTTCCAATGCTGCTTCGCTCTGGCGGTGGGTGGCGGCAGGTGACGGCGATCTGGTCATTACCGACGTCAATATGCCCGACGAAAACGCCTTCGACCTTCTCCCGCGCGTCAAGAAGATGCGCCCGGACCTTCCGGTCGTCGTCATGAGTGCGCAGAACACATTCATGACGGCAATCCGGGCATCCGAGGCGGGAGCGTACGAATATCTGCCGAAGCCATTCGATCTCACGGAGCTCATCAATATAGCCGGTCGAGCGCTGTCGGAGCCCAAGAACAAGCCCGCCGCAGCCCTTTCCGACGAGCAGGCAGACAACATGCCGCTGGTTGGCCGCTCGCCTGCGATGCAGGAAATCTACCGTTTGCTGGCGCGCATGATGCAGACGGATTTGACCGTCATGGTGACAGGTGAATCCGGTACGGGCAAGGAACTGGTTGCGCGCGCCCTTCATGAATACGGGCGTCGCCGAAAAGGACCCTTTGTTGCGATCAATATGGCGGCAATCCCGCGCGATCTGATCGAGTCTGAACTGTTCGGTCATGAGAAGGGCGCTTTCACCGGAGCACAAAACCGCTCGAGCGGCCGCTTCGAGCAGGCAAATGGCGGCACGCTGTTTCTTGATGAGATTGGCGATATGCCAATGGAAGCGCAAACCCGTCTTCTGCGTGTGCTGCAACAGGGCGAGTATATGACAGTCGGCGGACGCACGCCGATCAGGACAGATGTGCGTATCGTTGCTGCAACCAACAAGGATTTGCGGCAGCTGATCGCGCAAGGACTGTTTCGCGAGGATCTCTATTACCGGCTGAATGTCGTACCTCTGCGTCTGCCGCCACTTCGCGAGCGCAGCGAGGACGTAGCCGATCTCGTGCGCCATTTTTTCAAGCGGGCTGCTGAAGAAGGACTGCCGGAGAAACGCATCAGCACTGCCGGTTTGGAAATGATGCGCCGCTATCCATGGCCGGGCAATGTCCGCGAGCTTGAAAATCTCGTGCGAAGACTTGCGGCACTTTATCCGCAAGAAGAAATTTCACCCGAAATTATCGAAACGGAGTTGCGGGCCGAGCTTACCAAACCGGATGTGGTTCCAGCAGGCGCCGGAGATATCGAAAATATCTCCATTTCACAGGCGGTCGAGCAGAACATGCAGCGCTATTTTGCGTCGTTCGGTTCGGATTTGCCACCGCCGGGCCTCTATCACAGGGTTCTGGCAGAACTGGAATATCCCCTGATCCTGGCGTGCCTTACGGCGACACGGGGAAATCAGATCAAGGCGGCCGATCTTCTGGGGCTGAACCGTAATACGCTGCGCAAGAAAATTCGTGAACTCGGTGTGAATATATATCGCGGAAACAAGGGAAATTAGCGACAATCAGGTGCTGAAAACCCATTAACTACGTTATTTAACGGGCGGTTAAGTCTGTTCAGCTACTGTCGGTTGTATGAGAAATCGGCAATCAATACGACACAACAGAACCCGGCGTATTCTTGAACCGGCTGTAAGGAGCGGCATTCTTGCCGCACCGTTGATATTGATGCTTGCCATCGTTGTGATTTTATCCGGAGCAGAGCCGAAACTCTCTGCCATGATCGATCAAACCTTCACCGGTTCGATCAGCCCTATCATCAAGTAATTGTCTGTTGGGCTTGAAGACGGCGCCTGAACCCCTATCCTTTACGGTAGATAAAGGAGAAGATCATGCGTCTTGCCGCTACGACCTTGTTTATTGGTTTATCCGCCGCTGCCGCTTATGCCGCACCGCCACCGGAAGGCTCCAAGCTTTCGGAGATAATCGCAAAAATCGAACAGAAGGCGGATACGGCTTTTATCGATGAAGTCGACTGGAACGACCGCGGATATTATGAGATCGAGTATGTCACCAAGGCTGGCGCCAAGGTGGAGGTCAAAGTCGATCCCAAGACCGGAGAAAATGTCCGGTAGACTTTCGCTTTTGAGTGGGGCCGGCTGGAGCGGGTAGCGGGAATCGAACCCGCGCGTTCAGCTTGGGAAGCTGACAGGCTACCATTACATCATACCCGCAAACTGTAATACATTTCAATAAATTAGCGACAAATCTGAGAAGGTCACTTCAGAACGATTTACAGTTGGTTTTGACAACCTATGTTCTCTTTCTGGGCTCGTCAAACTGTTTTGTCGACAGCCTTGGCTTGTTCATTCCAATTGATCTCATCGCCTCACGAAACACTACAGCGCCGTGACAAATCTTTCATGACCTGTCCCATTGATATCCGAGTTCGAGGGGCCATCTGCAAATGGCGCTCTCAACCATGCAGCCAGATTGCAGGCTGTTGCAGATGACAGGAAATCCATGGGCAAGACCACAATGCGGCGGGCACTGCTTATAGTAAATCCACATGCCCGAAATGGCAGGGGATACGGTGCGGACATTCGTTCCGCGTTGGAGCACGGCGGGCTCCAACTCGTCGAGCGAAGCCCGCAAGATGACGAGACGATTTCCGATGTGATCCTTGGGGAAAGAGATTGCGATCTCGTCATCGTTGGTGGTGGCGACGGATCGTTGAATGCTGCGGCCAGAGGATTGATGGAAACGGGACTGCCGCTCGCAATTCTGCCACTTGGAACCGCAAACGATTTTGCCCGGACCGTCGGCATTCCTGCCGATCCGGTTGAGGCGGCGCGGCGCATTGCTTCTTATGAGGCGCGCCCCATCGATCTTGGCGAGGTGAACGGTCATCTTTACTTCAACGTCGCGAGCATAGGTTTCAGCGCCGAACTGGCACAGCAGCTGAGTTCCGCGGCGAAGAAGAAATGGGGTAAACTCGGCTACGCGATTGTCGCGGCACGGATTCTCATGCGTTCGGAGCTATTTACGGCCTATCTGGAACATGACGGCATGACGGAAAAAATCCGTACGTTGCAGGTCTCTGTGGGGAATGGAAAATTCTACGGCGGCGGCATGGCCGTGGAGAAGGATGCCACTGTGGATGACGGTAAACTCGATTTCTACAGCCTGGAAGTCGATCACTGGTGGAAGCTGTTGCGTCTTCTGCCAAGCCTCCGTCGTGGTACGCATTCGAAATGGGATGATGTACGGGCCTTTCCGACAACGGAGGTGATTGTCCGCACCAAGAAACCTCGCGCCGTCAATACTGACGGGGAGTTGTCGACATGGACGCCCGCCCATTTCCGCCTGCTGCGCAAGGCAATACAAGTCTATATGCCCGATCCCACGGCGAGGCCGTAACGCGATTGCGCGAAAAAAAGGGCCCGCCTTTCGAGACGGGCCTAATCCATGACGTTAGGTGACTGGCTCGGAGGTCATTTGAGCCGTAGGAATAACGGTTCAAAGGGTCGAACGTTCCACCGTCAAAAGAAAAAATACCAGATAAGCAGCACGAGAATGAGCGGGACGCCCATCAGCCAAAGGATCATTGCTCTGAACATTTGTTTTCTCCTTCCTGTTGAAAATTCAACGTTTCTGATGAACGATTGTTCCATCGGGCAGGACGAACGTGGTGCGGCGGAGTTGAGTAGAGGGCAACGCGACTCAAATTGGCAGAATTCCGAAAACTTTAATGATCCGTCAATGAATCGGTGACATCACTAAAATCTAAAAAGGCGCAACCAGCGTTTCCGGTTGCGTTTGTTGAGTAACGGGCGTGTGGCGTATGGATTCGAAACGAGGGCTGAAACATTCGGTCAACGGAAAGACGGCTAAGCTGCGAGACAAGCGCAGTTCAGTCGCCTTATTGTCATTCATGGCTATTGCTGTCGCCTTGGCGGGCTGCGCATCGGCGCCGCAGCCGAAATCGAAGAGCAAGCGATCCAAGGAATATTTCGCCGAGTCCAAATACGGTGTGAAGTCCAGTCCCCGCGTGGCTTTTGCAAAAGGAAAGCCCTTGCCGCGTGGCGGCGGACGAGATCAGACGGGTCAGCCGTACAAGGTTAAGGGACGCTGGTACTATCCCAAGGAAGACAAGAACTATGTCAAAGTTGGCCATGCCTCCTGGTATGGTGAAGCTTTTCATGGCCGCCTGACGGCGAACGGTGAAGTTTACGACATGGCGCACCTGACCGCCGCGCATCCAACTATGCCATTGCCCAGTTATGCTCGCGTCACCAATCTTGCCAATGGCAACTCGGTCATCGTGCGCGTAAATGATCGCGGTCCGTATGAATTCGACCGCGTCATCGATCTTTCCCAGAAAGCTGCCGAAATGCTCGATTACCAGCACCACGGTACCGCGAATGTGAAGGTCGAGTATGTTGGAAGAGCGCCTCTCGACGGGAACGACGACGCATTCCTGATGGCCTCTTACCGTCCCGGAGGTGGTGATGCGATCGGCCAGCCGGCAACCGGCGTCATGATGGCGATGAACGGACCGACGCCTACCTCGCCGAAGTCTCGTGTTCCGATGCCTGTGATGGAAGCGGTTCCGGCCTCTGCGCCTATACCTGAAAATTCACCTTTTGCGGTCGATCCTGCCTATGGCGATCCGTCTGGTGGGGCAGCTCCGTTGCTGCCAGCAAACGTTCCTGTGCCATCGCATCGTCCGGCAACCAGCTTCGGCGTGGCGAATGCTGCCGGTGTGAGCGGTCTTGCCGGTTATGCCACCGATCGGCTTGCTGTGGCTGCTTATGCTGAGGAGCGTGCGTATGGCAGCATCTTGTCCAAGGATGCGATCTCAAGCGCGTGGAAGCGTCGCCTGGCTGAAGAACATGGAGAATATGTCGAGCTTGGTACTTTCGAAACGCTGGAAGAGGCAAAACAGATTCAGTCATCGCTGCCTCGCTCGACCAGATTCACACTGACCAAGCTTCCGACCGAAACCGGCGCAACCTTTGAGTTGACGGCGGTGGCGACGAAGGGTGGAAACGATGCTCTGTTGCGCGCGGCCTGGAAGGCTGGTGCAGTGAATGCGTTTGTCGTTCGCCTCGATTGAGCTCACGATGCGGTGATAAGAGCTGCCATATTGATTTTGGTCAGATTCGTTGCGTAAGCTCTAACATTGCTCACGTAACGGGGTTCGCATGGGGCTGTTATCAAAAACACTGGTATTCGTCCGTGCCGCTGCCGCTGGCATTTCGGTGGCGGTTTTGGTGCCAGCTATTTGTTCGCCAGCCCCTGTTGACGCAGCATTCGTTACGAAAGCGCCGCAGGTGTTGCTCCTAGATGACCGGAGCGGAACGGTGCTCCTCTCCAAGAATGCCAATGTACCGATTCCTCCCGCTTCCCTGGCCAAGCTGATGACGGCTGAAGTGGTATTTGAAGCTCTCGAAAAGGGACTTACCACACTCGATACTGCTTATCCCGTCAGCGAGAACGCCTGGAGAACGGGCGGCGCTCCTTCAGGAACGTCTACGATGTTTGCGCGCATCAAATCGTCGCCGACGGTTGCTGATCTGTTGCAGGGAATGATCGTTCAGGCGGCGAATGATGGGGCCATCGTGCTGGCGGAAGGGCTGGCAGGCAGCGAACGCGCTTTTGCAGAGCGGATGAACGACCGGGCGCGGGAGCTTGGCTTGGCCGCCTCCAGATTCGTCAACTCCACAGGGTTACCTGCTGAAGGGCAGACGGTTTCTCTCCAGGACCTGGTCAGATTGGCGCAGCATATCCGGACCGCTCATCCGGAATACTATAAATATTATGCTCAACCAGCTTTCACCTGGAACAACATCATGCAACGCAACCGCAATCCATTGCTGCGGCTTGATGTGGGAGCTGACGGCATGGGTACAGGATTTACGGAGGCATCCGGCTTTGCACTCGTTGGGTCTGCTGAGCAGAATGGCCGCAGGCTCTATCTGGCGATGAGCGGCCTTTCCAGCGTCAAGGAGCGTGAGGAGGAAGCAAAGCGGCTCCTGCAATGGGGGATGACGGCATTTGACGATGTGCTGCTGTATCCCCCAAACGAAATTATTGGTGAAGCGCAGGTTTTCGGAGGTGCGCTCGCGCATGTGCCGCTGAAGGTCAAGGACCGTGTCGAGTTGTTGCTGCCGAAGAATGGTCGCGATAGGCTTAAAGCGCGTATCGTCTATAAGGGCCCACTTGATGCCCCCGTTGCCGACGATCAGCAAGTCGGCGTTCTTCAGCTTGAGCTGAATGGAAGCATTCTCCGCGATGTGCCTGTTTTTACGGCTCAATCTGTCGATGAGGGAAGCCTTTCAAAGCGCGCCTTGGGGGCGGCGATGGAGCTTTCCACAGGTTGGCTACGGAAATACCTTTAGCCTGCGCCATGCGTAATCCAGGCTCGACCTGATAACCAAAGGCCGATAATAACTTTCACAGAAGTCCATCTGGACATCGATTCAAACATTTGGAAGTTGGCTTGTCGGGATTGTTCATCACATTCGAGGGCGGCGAAGGAGCGGGCAAATCAACGCAAATTGCGTTGCTGGCCAAGCACCTGCGTGCAAGCGGCTTCGATCCGGTCATCACACGAGAACCTGGCGGTTCTCCTGGTGCGGAAGCAATTCGTCACGTCATATTGAGCGGCAATGCGGAGAAATACGGTCCGGCGATGGAGGCGCTGCTGTTTGCCGCTGCAAGAGCAGACCATGTGGACCAGCTTATCCGCCCGGCATTGGACGAGGGACGTGTGGTTCTGTGCGACCGCTTCATCGATTCCAGCCGCGCTTATCAGGGGGTTACCGGCAATCTCGACAGCACCTATATGTCGGCAGTGGAACGTATTGCTATCGACGGTATCATGCCAGATATGACGATCATTCTCGATATTCCAGCGGAAAAGGGATTGTCACGTGCCGGAAAACGGCGCGGCAGCGAAACTGCGGACCGGTTCGAGAAGGAAGATATCGCAGTGCACGAGGCACGGCGGCAGGCCTTCCTCGCAATCGCGGAAGCAGAGCCTCGGCGCTGCAAGGTAATCGGCGCCGATCGCCCGCAAGACGCGATCGCGAGCGAGATCGCAAGAGAGATCGATAGTGTTCTAAAGGAAAGGGGGCTGTTGTGATCGAGGAACTCGACGTCCCTAAAGCTCACGATTCGATTGAGGGTGTGCCTGAGCCATCCGCGAGCGATTATGTTTCCGGACACCGCGAGATCAGTGATTTTCTGGCTCAAGCCTATCGTGAGGGGCGCATGCATCACGCGCTGCTCTTTGAAGGTGCGCAGGGCATCGGCAAGGCAACGCTCGCCTTTCACCTCGCAGGCCATATGCTGGCGCATGGCAACAATGGACAGGCGCCAGAACATATTACCGCTCCGGATTTTGCAAGACCGCTCTGGCGTCAGATTGCGGGCGGCATGCATCCGGCTGTCCTGCATATCAACCGTCCGTTCGATCAGAAGACCGGAAAGTTCAAAACCGGCATCCCCGTGGAGGAAATTCGCCGTGTCACGCATTTTCTGACCAGAACGGCATCGGACCACGCCTGGCGCATCGTTATTGTCGATCCAGCCGACGATATGAACCGCAATGCCGCCAACGCTTTGTTGAAAACGCTGGAAGAGCCTCCCGCACGGGCGCTCTTTATCCTCATTTCCCACTCGTCTGGACGCTTGCTCCCGACAATCCGGTCGCGCTGCCAGAGCATTGGTTTCAAGCCGCTTGACGATAAGGCGCTTACGGACGCCTTGTCTCATGTCGGTCCTGGTGTCGGAATGGAGGCTGGTAGGGTAACGCAAACGCTGCTCCAGCGATCGGAAGGCAGTGTGCGCAAGGCACTTTTGCTGGTGGCAAATGGCGGTATCGAAATCTCCGACACGGTCGACACCCTTCTTGAAGGACAGAATTTCGATCTGCCGAAAGCACAGGCGCTTGGCGGCATATTGAATGGCCGTGAGTCGGAAGTTCAGTATGAGCTGTTTCGCGACCACCTGCTGGGGCGGGTTGCAATGGAAGCTCGGCGTCGCGCCGAGGCCGGGCAACTGCATGATGCAGACCGCTGGTCGCGATTCTGGAGCGATCTGTCACGCGAAACCGTGGATGCCGAAACCTACAATCTCGACCGTCGGCAAGCTGTGGTAATCCTTCTGGAAAAAACTCATCGCGCTTTTCGTTCCGGTCTGCCTCCACTTGCGTGACATGGCCGCTGACATGCGTTATGTCACCGCTGACGAATTTTCTTCCGCGTGTGCCTTGTTTTGTTCAGAGTGCGCGCTTCCAAACATCGAAAGACCGGGTCCATAATGAGCCGCGAAAAATATTACATCACCACCGCGATTGCTTATCCCAACGGAAAGCCACACATCGGTCACGCGTATGAACTGATCGCGACCGATGCGATGGCACGTTTTCAGCGACTGAACGGCAAGGATGTTTTCTTTCTGACCGGTACGGACGAACACGGCATCAAGATGCTGCAGAGCGCGCGCAAGGAAGGCATCACGCCGCGCGAGCTTGCCGACCGCAATACGGCTGCGTTCCGGCAGATGGCAGACGTGCTGAACAGCTCCAATGACGATTATATTCGCACTTCGGAAGAGCGCCACTACAAGGCCAGCCAGGCTATCTGGAAAGCAATGGCTGATAATGGCGATATCTACAAGGGTGGATATGCCGGTTGGTATTCGGTGCGTGACGAGGCCTATTACGGTGAAGAGGAAACAGAAGTTCGCGAGGACGGCGTTCGTTACGGCCCGCAGGGGACGCCTGTCGAGTGGGTTGAGGAGGAAAGCTATTTCTTCCGTCTCTCATCCTATCAGGACAGGCTGCTCGATCTTTACGAGCAAAACCCCGGCTTCATCATGCCTGCGGAACGTCGCAATGAGATCGTGAGCTTCGTCAAGTCCGGGCTGAAGGACCTGTCGATTTCCCGCACGACCTTCGATTGGGGCATTCCGGTGCCGGGTGACGAAAAGCATGTCATGTATGTCTGGGTCGACGCCCTGACAAACTACATCACGGCCCTCGGCTATCCGGACACTACGGACGGTAAATGGGGCTATTGGCCTGCCGATGCGCACATCATCGGCAAGGACATCTCTCGCTTCCATGCTGTCTATTGGCCCGCATTCCTGATGTCGGCTGGTATTCCGTTGCCGAAGCGGGTTTTTGCACATGGCTTCCTGTTCAATCGCGGCGAGAAAATGTCGAAGTCGCTCGGTAACGTGATCGATCCGTTCGGTCTCGTTGAGCGCTATGGGCTCGATCAGTTGCGCTACTTCCTGATGCGCGAAGTACCGTTTGGTCAGGACGGCAGCTACAGCCATGACGCTATTGTCAATCGCACCAATGCCGACCTGGCGAATGATCTCGGCAATCTTGCCCAGCGCTCGCTGTCGATGATCGCCAAGAATTGCGAAGGCAAAGTCCCGGTTCCAGGTGAATTCTCGGAAGCTGATAAAGCTATTCTGGATCAGGCCGAGGCAGCGCTGGATACCGCGCGCAAGGCAATGGACGATCAGGCGCTGCATCTGGCGCTCGGTGGGATCTTCGCTGTCGTTGCCGAAGCAAACCGCTATTTTGCGGGGCAGGAGCCCTGGGCATTGCGCAAGACCGATCCGGCGCGTATGGGAACCGTCCTTTATGTGACCGCGGAAGTGATCCGTCGTGTCGGCATCATGGTACAGCCGTTCATTCCGCAGTCGGCTGAAAAGCTCCTAGACATATTGGCAATTCCTGCCGACAAGCGTCAGTTCTCTGACGTTACGGCAAGCCAACTTGTCGGCGGTACCGATCTGCCAGCTCCGCAGCCGGTATTCCCGCGTTATGTGGAAACAGAAGAGTAGAACTGAGTTCGATGATGCTTGTCGATAGCCATTGTCATCTCGACTTTGCCGATTTCGAGCCGGAGCGCGATGCCGTTGTGCAGCGCGCGCTCGATGCCGGGATCAAGCGCATGGTGACGATTTCCACGCGGGTCAGGAAATTCGATACGATCCGTGCCGTCGCGGAAGCCTATGAGTCCGTCTATTGTTCCGTCGGTACCCATCCGAACAATGCGCATGAAGAACTGGACATTACGGCTGACGATCTCGTGCGCCTTGCGGAACATCCGAAGGTTGTCGCCATAGGCGAAGCAGGTCTCGATTATCACTACGACTACGCTCCGCCGGCAGCGCAGCGTCAAGGTTTTCTCGTTCACATCGAAGCCGCACGTCGGACCCAGTTGCCACTTGTTATACATGCACGCAGTGCAGACGACGATATGGCTGAAATCCTTGAGCAGGAGACGGAGAAGGGTACTTTTCCGTTCATTCTCCATTGTTTTTCTTCCGGACGAGCGCTGGCTGAAAAAGGGATTGAACTGGGCGGCTATATTTCCTTTTCCGGCATTTTGACATTCAAGAACTCGCCGGAAATCCGAGAAATAGCATCCATCGTTCCGCGTGATCGCCTGCTGGTGGAAACAGATGCGCCGTTCCTTGCCCCGTTGCCGCATCGCGGCAAGCGCAATGAGCCGTCTTTCGTTCAACATACGGCCGCCGTGTTGGCCGAAACGATTGGCGTGAGCAATGACGAGGTTGCGCGTATCACGAGTGATAACGTGTTCAGGCTGTTTTCCAAGATGCCTCGGCCCTCAGAGGAAAAATGAGCGTGAATTTTCCCCGAAACTGCCTGCGCTTTACGCTTCTGGGGTGCGGCTCTTCTCCCGGCGTCCCACGTATCAATGGCGATTGGGGCAGTTGCGATCCCCAGAACCCAAAGAACAGGCGTCGTCGTGCATCGCTTCTGGTTGAGCGGTTTGACATTGACGGCAAGAGCACAACGGTTGTGATCGATACGGGCCCGGATTTCCGCGCCCAGATGATCGATGCGGGCGCACACAGCCTCGATGCGGCTGTCTACACCCACCCGCATGCGGACCATATTCATGGAATCGACGATCTTCGCACCTACGTCGTCGAAAATCGTCGTCTGATGGATGTTTATGCCAATCGGCTGACGCGTAATCGGCTCTTCGAGGCCTTCGGCTATTGTTTTGAGACACCTGCCGGATCGAGCTATCCGCCGATCCTCAGCATGCACGATATTGCCCCCGAAACCCCGTTTTCAATATCGGGGGCCGGCGGTGCAATTCGTTTTGAGCCATTCAGCCAGATGCACGGCGATATCGAGTCGCTCGGATTTCGCATTGGTTCGGTGGTCTATTGCACCGATGTGAGCGCGTTTCCCGAGCAAAGCCTCAACTATTTGGGCGGAGCCGATGTCCTTATAATCGATGCATTGCAATACCGCCCGCATCCGAGCCATTTCTCACTCAGCGAGGCGCTCGAATGGATTGAGAAGCTGGCGCCCAAGCGCGCCGTTCTCACGCATATGCATGTTCCGCTCGATTATGAAACCGTCTTGCGTGAGACACCGGACAATGTGGAGCCCGGATATGATGGACTCCGCTTCGAGGTGCCGCTTTAAATTCAGGCGTGTTGGTAAAAAGCAAAAGCCCGCGATGAGATCACCGCGGGCTTTTCGCTTGCAACATGTCTGATTTTAGCCAACTGCGCCTTTGGTCGGGAAAGGCATGACGTTGCTACCTTCGATGACTTTGGTAGCCTTGTCTTCAAGCTTGAGACCACCAGCGCGCAGAAGGTCGGTGAAGCGACCGCCGCGTGCGGCAAGCTCATCGAAGCTGCCGCTTTCAACCAGATGTCCCTTGTCCATGAACAGGACCAGATCGGCCGAGCGAACCGTCGAAAGACGGTGCGCGATGATGAAGGTCGTACGGTCATGGCTCAGATCGTCCACCGCCTGTTTCACCTTCTCTTCGGTTTCGACGTCAAGCGCACTGGTGGCTTCGTCAAGAACGAGGATGGGCGAATCCTTCAGGATAGCACGCGCAATCGCGAGACGCTGGCGTTCGCCGCCTGAAAGCTGCGAGCCACGTTCGCCGACAACGGTATCGTAGCCATCGCTCTTGGCCAGAATGAAGTCGTGGGCGGCAGCAGCGCGAGCGGCAGCGTGCACTTCTTCAGATGTGGCGTCTTCACGCCCAACGCGGATATTCTCTTCCACAGAGCGATTGAACAGTCCGGCGTCCTGAAAGACCGTCGCAATAGCATGACGCAGGGAGCGACGGCTGACGGTACGCGTATCGGTTCCATCGATGGTGATGCGACCGGCTGCCGGATCGAAGACCCGTTGCAGCAGATTGATGAGCGTGGTCTTGCCCGCGCCGGTCGGGCCGACAATAGCCACCGTCTGCCCCGGCTTTATCTCGAAAGACACGTCATAGACGCCCTGACCGGAGTTCGGAAACTCGAAGGTAACGTTGTCGAAAACGATGTCGCCCTTGACGTCGGCGAGGTCCGAAACGTCCTGCGGTTCCTGACGGTCAGCAGTCGCATCTTCCATCTGGAAGAATTCTTCAAGCTTGGCGCGTGCGGTTACGGTCTGATTGATGAAGGCGCTGATCTGATCGAGACGGCCGATCATCAGCTGCGCAAAACCGATAAAGGCGATCACGTCGCCGACGCGCATCTGACCCTTGGTGACGAAGTAGGCGCCCAGGACGAGGACAACCACCATCGAGAAGGTCGAGGCCATCCGGTTCAGGCCGCTGGCAAGTGCCCACCAGTTGAGAACCGGAAACTGCGCCTTCTCGAGATTCTTGGCATAATTGCGCAGGGATTGCGTTTCCGACGCGATACGGTTGTAGCTCTGCACGACCGAGACGTTGCTGATCGTATCGCTGACATGCTCGAAAAGCTTGTGGTGGTGCTTTTCGACAGCTGTCTGGCCGTCCTTGGTCTTGCGCATGACCAACTGCCCGATCATCACATAGATGACGCCGAGCACGATAAGCACCAGCGACATGCGCATATCCATGTTCATCGCGACAGGAATAAGCGTCGCCAGAGCAACGATTGTCGTCAGATGCTGGCGCATGAATTCGAGCCAGAGGGTGAAAAGCGAGTCCGTTGCGCGGATCAGCGTATGGAGCGCGTTGGACGTGCCGCGCTTCTGGTGCCACGAAAGCGGCATCGTGATGAGACGTTCATAGGAATCGATCATCACGCCCAGACGGCGGCGGTGTGCGAGACGGTCTGCGCCACGGGCCACAAAGACGGCGGCAACAATGTTGAAGCCGCCGAGTGCAGCCCACATCGCCAAGGGCGAGAAAATGTCACCCTTGTCGGAGATAGCCTGAATGACCCGGCCGAACAGAATTGGTTCGGCAAGTGTGACCAGGGCAACCAGGACGCTGGCCACGCACATGGTTATCGTTGCAGCCTTCTCAACCGCAAGATATTCCATGGCTCGCCAGTAGATTTTGAGCAATGACACTTTCGCACTCCCGCTCGTGTATTCACGGGCTAAATGGTATAGCCCGCTTGTTCTATCAATATCAGATGGCGACAAGAAGTGGCGATTGGGTGTCAAGACCGACCATAAATTAAAAACGTATGTAACCGAGCGTGAAGTTTATGTGTGGAAGTCAAACTCTTTGGAGAAAGAGAACTGGTTTCCTTCAAAGCAGCCAATTTCGGTTTTCGGGAATTCCGCCTAGCAATCCGCGAAACTCGCGTCTATTGAGATGACTAAATGACCGGCGGGCTAGTACGCGCCGTATTAGGAAGAGTTGATCGGGTTTCTCCATGGCAGTCGTTGAACAGAAGATTGTGGATACAGGCGAGGCGGGCATGCGGCTCGACCGCTGGTTCAAGGTCCATTATCCAGGCCTGGGTTTCGGTCACCTGCAAAAACTTCTGCGGTCCGGCCAGATCCGTATCGACGGCTCCCGGGCAAAGGCGGATACACGTGTTCAAGCCGGGCAGACTGTTCGCATTCCGCCGCTCGGCGTCGATGAAAAAGCCACTGGACCGGTTACGGCGCGAACAATCCGCAGCCAGCAGGACGGTGATGTGCTTTCGCAGATGCTTCTGTACGAAGACCCGAAAGTGTATGTTTTCAACAAGCCGGCAGGTCTCGCTGTGCAGGGCGGGTCCGGCGTAACGCGACATATCGACGGTATGCTGGAGGCGTGGCGCAACAAAAAGGGCGAAAAGCCGCGTCTTGTGCACCGCATCGACCGTGACACGTCGGGTGTGCTGGTCGTGGCGCGCACCCGCGGCGCGGCACAAGCGTTAACCGCCGCTTTTCGCGAGCGCGATACCAAGAAGACCTATTGGGCCTTGGTAAAAGGTGTTCCACGCAAGCGCGAGGACAAAATTTCCACGTGGCTGGTCAAGGATCAGACGCCCGACGGTGACAAGATGCGTGTCTGCCAGCATGGCGAACCGGACTCTGATCATGCGGTCTCTTATTATCGCATCATTGAGAAGGCAGGGAACAACCTGACCTGGCTCGAGATGGAACCCTATACCGGCAGAACCCATCAGTTGCGCGTTCATGCCGCTTATATCGGTCATCCAATTATCGGTGATCCAAAATATTTTGAAGCTGACCAGAATTGGGAGTTTCCGGGCGGGATTCAGAAACGGCTGCATCTTCATGCACGCCGCATTCGCATTCCGAACCCGTCGGGCGGCATCATCGATGTGACGGCTCCTTTGCCGCCACACATGGTGCAGTCGTGGAATCTGCTCGGCTTTGACGAGGAAAGCGCGGAAGATTAAAAATGTCAGGCGAAGCGGGGGGATCGTCCGAAGGACGAGTTTCGTTCGATGGGCTGGCCATCATGCTGGTCGTGTTCATCATGTTCAGTTGGGGGCTTAATCAGGTTGCCATCAAGATCGGCAATCAAGGTTTTAACCCTATGCTCATGGCGGCGGGACGTTCTGCGCTCGGCGGCATGTGTGTCTTTGTCTGGTGTTGTTGGCGCCGTATCCCGCTTTTCAGGCGTGATGGCACGCTTGCGGCGGGAATAACCGCCGGATTGTTGTTCGGCACCGAGTTCGTCCTGATTTTTCTGGCGATGGAGCTGACAAGCGTGGGACGTGTAACGCTCATGATGAATGTCATGCCGTTCTGGGTCGCGATCGGCAGTCATTTCCTTTTGGGCGAACGCATGTCTGTTCGTGCGTTCATCGGCATGTGTATCGCCTTTCTGGGCGTGTTTCTGGTCTTTTCCGATCATGTCAGCAGGCCGGGACCGCATGCAATATATGGCGATATGCTAGCGCTGGTGTCTGGTGTGTTGTGGGGTTTAACCACGCTGGTCATCAAGCGGACCCGGCTGGCCTTTACAGCGCCGGAGAAGACACTTCTTTACCAGTTGGTGATTGCGACGCTGGTGCCGTTGCCGTTCATTTCGTTGAGTGGCCCGTTGCTTCGCAGCCCAGATGTCTGGTCCATATCAGCGTTTCTGTTTCAGGCGGTATTCGTTGTGGCATTTACCTATCCGCTCTGGTTCTGGATGGTACGCCGATACCCCGTGTCGAAACTTTCAAATTTTGCCTTTCTCACGCCTGCTTTCGGCGTGTTATTGAGCGGCCTCATCCTGAACGAGCCATTGAGCTGGAAAATATTTGCGGCTCTCGCGTTGATCGGTTGCGGACTGATGATTATCAACAAGCCGGCAAAGGTATCCAACGCCCGATGAAACTTGTACTCTTCGATTGCGACGGAACGCTCGTCGACAGCGGCGACTTCATTCACAGATGCATGGCAACCAGTTTTGCCGATGCTGGTCTGGAACCTCCTGCAATCGAGGAAACGCATTCGATCATCGGCCTGTCGTTGCATCTTGCCATTGCGAAGCTGTTGAATCGGGAACCGGACGAGCAGGTCCACTGGCTGACCCAACGTTACAAGGAAAACTTTGTGATGTTGCGACAGGCGCCGGATTTCGCAGAGCCGCTCTATGAGGGAATCCTTCCGCTCCTGGGCGAGCTTGGGGCGAGGGATGACCTTCTGCTCGGTATCGTAACCGGCAAGTCCCAGCGCGGCGTCCGCTCTGTTTTCGAACGTCACGGTATAGGGCACCATTTCGTGGTCACACGTACCGCCGATGACTGCCCGTCGAAGCCGCATCCGGCTATGGTGCTTGAATCCTGTGCTGAAATGGGAATAGAACCCAATCGAACGATTGTTATCGGCGATGCTGTTTATGATATGCAGATGGCACGCTCGGCGGGCGCTGTGGCCGCAGGCGTCTCGTGGGGTTATCATCACCGGCAGGGACTGATCGAAGCTGGCGCTCATCATATTCTGGAAGTGCCATCCGAACTCCATGCATTGCTGCAGACTATGGACGAACAGGTCCTCTAGTTGTTCAGACGTTCTGCCAAGTCAGCGATACAGAACTGGATAAATCTATGCGTGATATTCTGAGTGATCTTGAAGCGGGAAAGCAGCTTTCCGACGAGAACCCCATCGTGCGTGCGCAAAAGCAGATGCTGGCGCAGCTGCCCAAACGATTCTACGAGAAAGCAGAAGTAGCCGAAGTTGAAGGCGGTTTTGCAGTCCATCTGGACGGTCGTCCGGTCAAGACGCCAGCGCGTAGCCTGCTGAGGTTGCCGACGAAGGCAGCTGCCGTGATCGTGGCGGACGAATTTGCTGCTCAGGAAAAGGTCATCGATCCCGGAAAAATGCCAGCAACGCGTTTGGTCAATACGGCAATCGACGGAATTGCGCAGGACCCGCAGGCGGTTTTCGAGGATATTCTACGTTTTGCGGGTACAGATATGCTTTGCTATCGCGCCGACAGTCCGCAGGAACTCGTTTCTCGGCAGACGCAGCAATGGGACCCGCTGATCGATTGGATGGAAGGGCTTGGCGCACGGTTTTCGCTCGCCGAAGGTGTAATGCATATTGAGCAGCCGCGTGAAGCCATAGCAGCCTTTGGTGTGCATCTGTCTGCTTTCAAGGATCCAATCGCACTGGCGTCTCTGCATACGATGACGACACTGACGGGGTCAGCGATTATTGCACTGGCTATAGCAAAAGGCGAAGTAACCGCGGAACAAGGCTGGCAGCTGGCCCATATCGATGAGGATTGGACCATCGAACATTGGGGAGCCGATGCGGAAGCAGTGGAGCGCCGCAGGAACCGTGAAATCGAAATGATGATGGCTGCCCGCGTGCTCGCAGCACTTTAAATAATATGTCTATTGCATTGGTCTAACAAAGAAACCCCGGCGTTGCCGGGGTTTCTTTTTTGGGGGGCCTAGGTAGAAGGCAAAAAACGCGCGGACTACCTGAACCGGCGTCCGCGCATTTTTTTAAACCGAGTAATACATGTCGTACTCGACCGGGTGCGGCGTCGTTTCATAACGCATCACTTCGGCCATCTTGAGTTCGATGAAGCTGTCAATCTGATCGTCGTCGAACACACCGCCGGCCTTGAGGAATTCACGATCCTTGTCGAGCGACTGCAGGGCTTCGCGCAGCGAACCGCAGACGGTTGGAATCTTCTTCAGTTCCTTGGCGGGCAGATCGTAAAGATCCTTGTCCATGGCCTGTCCCGGATGAATCTTGTTCTTGATGCCGTCAAGACCAGCCATCAGCAGGGCAGCAAAGCACAGATAAGGGTTGGCAGCCGGGTCAGGGAAGCGAACTTCCAGACGCTTGGACTTCGGTGAGTTGCCGAACGGAATACGGCAGGAGGCCGAACGGTTGCGAGCCGAATAGGCAAGCAGAACCGGAGCTTCATAACCCGGAACCAGGCGCTTGTAGGAGTTGGTTGACGGATTGGTGAATGCATTCACGGCCTTTGCGTGCTTGATGACGCCGCCGATGAAATAGAGGCAGTTTTCCGACAGGCCGGCATATTCATTGCCAGCAAAGGTCGGCTTGCCTTCTTTCCAGATCGAGAAGTGGACATGCATGCCCGAGCCGTTGTCACCGAAGATAGGCTTCGGCATGAAGGTCGCCGTCTTGCCATAAGCATTGGCAACCTGATGCACGACATACTTGTAGATCTGCATCTTGTCTGCATTGCGCACGAGCGTGTCGAATTTGACGCCGAGTTCGTGCTGGGCAGAAGCCACTTCATGGTGATGCTTTTCGACAGTCACACCCATTTCGGTGAGAACGGTCAGCATTTCCGAGCGCATGTCCTGCGCGCTGTCGATTGGCGGAACCGGGAAATAGCCGCCCTTAACACGCGGACGGTGGCCGAGGTTGCCTGTTTCATAATCGGTGTCGTCATTCGACGGAAGTTCGGTCGAATCGAGCTTGAAACCAGTATTGTACGGGTCGGCCTTGTATTTCACGTCATCGAAGACAAAGAATTCAGCTTCCGGACCGACATAGACCGTATCGCCGATACCGAGCGACTTCATGTAGGCTTCGGCTTTCTTCGCGGTCGTGCGGGGATCGCGGCCATAGGCTTCGCCCGAAACGGGGTCGAGAATGTCGCAAAGGATGACGAGTGTAGACTGAGCGAAGAACGGATCGATATGGGCGGTCGTCGGATCCGGCATCAAAACCATGTCGGATTCGTTGATTGCCTTCCAGCCAGCGATGGAAGAGCCGTCGAACATCACGCCGTCGACAAACATGTCTTCGTCGACGAGGCCGATATCCATCGTAACGTGCTGCAGCTTACCCTTCGGATCGGTGAAGCGAAGGTCGACAAACTTGATGTCGTTGTCTTTGATTTGTTTCAGAATATCGTTGGCAGTCGTCATATTAATTCCCTGTTTGCACGACGATGGATTGTACGCAGGTATTGTCAGATGGCATCCACGCCGGATTCACCGGTACGGATACGGATAACTTCTTCGATGTTGGAGACGAAAATCTTGCCATCGCCGATGCGTCCCGTCTGGGCAGCCTTGCGGATGGCTTCAATAGCGCTGTCCACGGTTTCGTCTGCGACGATGACTTCAACTTTCACCTTGGGAAGAAAGTCGACGACGTATTCGGCGCCGCGGTAAAGCTCGGTATGACCCTTCTGTCGCCCGAAGCCCTTGGCTTCGATGACAGTGATCCCCTGCAAGCCGACTTCCTGAAGGGCTTCCTTCACTTCATCCAGCTTGAAGGGCTTTATGATGGCTTCGATCTTTTTCATCAGAGAATGGTCTCCGCTCTTCTTCGGAAATGAGCATTGTGCCCGCTTCACCCATAGAGAAGCATGAACTGTGCCAGTTTGAATGGGGTGTGAAAATTCTCTTCCATTTCCTTCATCTGGAGGGAGATTGGCACTAATCGTGATGCTAGTGCAAGCGCCACTCAGGCGACGCGCAAGAAAAGAGGTTCTATCAACGCGGCTTTCTGGCTAAAAAATAGTCACTTCGCCTCAAAAGAAGGCAAGCTTGCATAAAGCCCGCTGCCGCGTATTTAATCACGCCAATCACCCATGTTCAAAAGGTACGCGATGTACGAGTTGCTGACCCCGCACGAAATGGCAGAAGCGGATCGCCAGACGATAAAGGCTGGTATCAAGGATGGCTTTTCGCTAATGTTAGCGGCAGGACGCGCCGTCGCGGAGGTTGCTCAGGGAATGTTCGCCCGCACTTCGCCAGTCGCAGTTCTATGCGGACCCGGCAATAATGGCGGTGACGGTTATGTCGCGGCGCAATTTCTGCTGGAAGCCGGTCTGGAGGTCATGTGTTTTGCATCGGCTCCTCCGCAAAAAGGTTCGGATGCCATGCGCGCATCGCTTTTTTACAAGGGGCCTGTCTCGAATCTGGGTGAGTTTTCAGCCGTTAGTTTTGGGGGCGTGATCGATGCTTTATTCGGTGCAGGCTCGCCCGCGATATTCAAGGGGCCGAAGCCGTTGCGATTGATGCGCTGAACAGTTCGGACGTACCGGTGGTGGCTGTTGATTTGCCTAGCGGCATATCGGGTGAGACCGGAGAAGTCCTGGGAACAGCGATCCGGGCGCGCGCCACAGTTACTTTCTTTCGAAAGAAGCCCGGCCATCTGCTGCAGCCGGGAAGGGCGCATTGCGGGGTGCTTCACGTCGCGGATATCGGCATTCCCGATCATATACTTGCAGCCATCGAGCCCCACACTTTTGAAAATGCTCCCGAGCTTTGGGAAGGTGCCCTTCCTGTGCTGGGCGTTGAAACTTATAAATATAGTCGCGGCCACGCAGCCGTGTTTTCGGGTGGCCCTCATTCGACTGGCGCTGCGCGTCTTTCGGCTCTCGCCGCAGCACGCATTGGGGCAGGGGCGGTTACGCTTTTATCTCCGCCCGATGCGATGGCGATTAATGCTGCCAATCTGACCAGCATCATGGTTCGCGAAACCCGCAGCTTGAAGGATGTTCGACAGTTTTTTGCCGAGCGCAAGGTTGGAGCGGCGGTCCTCGGTCCGGGCTACGGGAATCCTGCATTTGCGCGTGAGCACGCACTATTTCTCGCCGATGGCGGACTAGAGGGATACCACGGACTGGTCCTCGATGCTGACGGAATCACGGCCTTTGAGCAGAACCCAAACGAGCTTTTCGATCGCCGGCAGGATGCCCGGTCTGCACTTGTGCTGACGCCACATGAAGGTGAGTTTCGACGGCTTTTTCCCGATATTGCAAAGGCTGCGGTCTCGAAGATTGAAAAGGCGCGTGAGGCGGCAAGGCGCGCCAACGCTGTCATTGTATATAAGGGGCCTGATAGCGTGATTGCGGAACCGGGCGGGGTGGCCGTGGTCAACGCCAATGGAACTCCTTTGCTTGCAACGGCAGGATCAGGCGATGTTCTGACCGGAATTGTTTGCGGCCTGCTTGCGCAGGGCATGCCCGCATTCGCGGGAGCCTGTGCTGCTGTGTGGATACATGCCGACGCAGCCCGCCGTTTCGGTCATGGGCTTATCGCCGAAGATTTGCCCGCTCAACTGCCAGCCGTCCTGTCGGCGCTGGCCCGAGCCTCCCGAAATTAGCGGCGGGACGAGCGACTGTTTCCGGTGCCGACATCGACGCTAATGCTGCCCGAAATCGACACGTCGGTGTTACCGACACGAAAATTTCTCCAGTTGCCGCTTTGTGCCTGATCCGGTTCAGGAGCGGGCGGTGGAGCGGCCACGATTGGTTTTTGCGGTTGCACGCCGGGCAAACCCGGAGATCCATCATTCGCAGACGCCGTTGATAATGCGGCTAAGAAAATCGCGCCCGATACTAGAATCCGCAGCGTAGACATTTTCTGCTTCCCGTTACACTGGATCGGTTACGGCAGCGATAAGTTCGCCCGCCATTTCGAGAGTGAACTCGTCAAAATGCGAGATGACGCGGCTAGGACCATAATGATGCACGGGCAGATCAGTATATCCGAAATCGACCGCAACAACTGGGATGCCAGCCGCTTTCGCAGTGTCGATGTCGGTGCGGCTGTCGCCAACCATTATGGCTCGTTCGCGATTGCCACCTGCACGTGCGATGGTGTCAGTAAGGTGACGCGGATCGGGTTTACGATAAGCGAATGTATCTGCCCCGCAGATCGCTGCAAATCGCGTGGCTTCGCCCATCGAAGTCAGGAGTTTTACCGACAGGGCCTCGAATTTGTTCGTGCAGACCGCCAGTTCGTAACCGCTCGCGGAGAAGCGGTCCATTGCGTCCAGTACGCCTGGGAAGAAAGTGGAATGCCCCGGCATATTATTCGCATAATGTTCCCGGAACTCTTCTACGAGGTTATCGAGTTGCGCGTCGTCAGCCTGTTTCTGCTGCGCGGCGAATGCGCGTTCGATCATGACGCGTCCGCCTTGTCCCACGAATTTGCGCAACGATTCACGGTCGGCTGTTTTCAGTCCGGATATCGCCAGGCAGTGATTGAGGCTATCGAGAAGGTCTGGTGCTGTATCGACGATGGTTCCGTCGAGATCGAAAACGATGATGGGCTTGGGATTAGCAGCAGACATTAGCTTCTCGTATGTGAAAATAGGGAATAGAGAACTCCTATCTGATTGTCGTCCCCGGCTCAACCTCGCGATCAGATTTGCTTAAAATCCGAAATTCTGCGTCATAGTTCGAATAGAAGCTTTGTTGCGCCGCGCCCGCATGCTAGAGGCGAACCGGATGACAATGAGAATCCGCTGGGATTTCGGGGAACTTGGTATGGATGAAGCTCGCAAGTTAAAAATTGCAGCCGCCGCAGAAGCACTCACACACGTCAAGGACGGAATGCGTCTGGGAATCGGTACCGGTTCAACTGCCGAGGAGTTTGTGCGACTGCTTGCTGAAAAGGTAAGTGGCGGCTTCAAGATCATTGGCGTACCCACTTCCGAACGTACCGCCAAGCTTTGTGAGGAACTCGGAGTTCCGCTTACAACGCTTGACGAAACGCCCCATCTCGATCTCACGGTTGACGGTGCGGACGAAGTCGATACCAATCTCTCGCTCATCAAGGGCGGAGGTGGGGCGCTTCTTCGTGAAAAGATCGTTGCTGCTGCCTCTGATGCAATGATCGTCATTGCCGACAGCTCCAAGGTGGTCGAGACGCTCGGACGTTTTCCTCTGCCAGTGGAAGTCAACCGCTTCGGTCTTGGCGCGACCTTCCGCGCTATCGAGGAAGCAGCTGCAAAGTGTGGCCTTGCAGGCCCGCTGGCACTGCGTTTAAAAGATGGCTCACCCTTCGTAACAGATGGTGGGCATTATATCGTGGATGCATCTTTTGGCCGCATTCCCGATCCAAAGACACTATCTGACGCTCTCTTCGCAATTCCAGGCGTTGTCGAGCACGGACTTTTCATCGGACTCGCGCGTGCGGCAGTGATTGCCGGCAACGACGGCATCCGCACCATGAACCGGTCTTGAACTGATTGAACGGAGTACTGACTTATGATCCCGGCAACTGGCTTTCGCCGTCTGATTGCACCGTTTTCCGCGCTCGTACTGATGTCGGGCATTCACGCAGCATCGGCACAGGAAATCTCTGAAGCCCATCTGGAAGCTGCCCGCGCTGCTATTTCTGCCATTAATGCCACCGAGCAGTTCGACGAAATTCTTCCGAATGCGGCGCGCTCCCTGAAGGGCGAGCTGATTCAGAAGGATCCGAATCTGGAAGCCCTCATCACCAAGACAGTTGATGACAAGGCTTTGGCTCTTGCTTCCCGCCGCGCAGATCTCGAAACCGAATCCGCTCGCGCTTACGCGAAGGCTTTTTCGGAAGACGAACTGAAGGCTATCGCAGCATTCTATACGTCGTCTGCTGGCAAGAAGCTTTTGTCGGAAGGCCCGATTGTAACACGTGAAGTCGTCAAGGCCGCCAATATCTGGCAGAACGGCATCGCCCGGGATCTGGCAACCAGCGTGGCAGAAGTTCTGGCCGCACAGGCCGGCGCTGCTGCCGCTCCGGCACAGCCTGCACAGCAGTAAATTTAGCGGTAACACGGAATTTGAAAGCCCGGTCACTTGGCCGGGCTTTTTCTTTTGCCTACATATCGGCCAACCTAATGTTTTTTGGAGAATCCCATGTCCGGCTTCGATTATGATCTTTTTGTTATCGGCGGCGGGTCCGGAGGGGTCCGGGCTGCCCGTCTTGCCGGAGCGATGGGTAAGAAAGTCGCCCTTGCTGAAGAGTATCGCATGGGCGGAACTTGCGTTATCCGTGGGTGTGTCCCGAAGAAGCTCTTTGTCTATGCCTCGCAGTTCCCAGAACATTTCGAAGATGCTGTTGGCTACGGCTGGAATGTTGGTGCATTGGCATTCGATTGGAAAAAGCTGATCGATGCCAAGGACAAGGAGATTGCACGGCTAGAGGGGCTCTACACCAAGGGGCTCCAGAATTCTGAGGTCGAGATTTTCGCCAGCCGGGCTGAATTGATCGATGAGCATACCGTCGAACTGAAGGCGGAGGGACGCCGCATAACGGCCGACCAGATATTGATTGCGACGGGCGGTCACCCGACGATGCCGGAAACCATGCCGGGCCATGAATATTGCATCAGTTCCAATGAAGCGTTCCATCTCGCCGAGCTGCCGAAGGCGATCGCCATCGCAGGTGGCGGTTATATCGCTGTTGAGTTCGCGAACATATTCCATGGTCTTGGCGTCGAGACCACGCTCGTCTATCGCGGCAAGGAAATTCTTTCCCGTTTCGATCCCGACTTGCGCCATCTCTTGCACGAAACCATGGAAGAAAAGGGCATCCGTATCATTTGCGAAGCGGTTTTCGAGAAAATCGAGAAGCAGTCCGACGGCAACCTGAAGATTTCGCTGAATAATGGCGACACGTTGGAAGTCGGTCAGGCAATGATGGCTATTGGGCGCAAAGCCAACACGACTGGTCTCGGTCTGGAGAGGGCCGGCGTAAAGACGGATGAGCTGGGCGCCATTCTTGTGGATGATTATTCACGCACCAATATCGCGAATATATGGGCAGTGGGCGACGTCACGAACCGTGTTCAGCTGACGCCCGTGGCAATCCATGAAGCAATGTGCTTTCTCGAGACAGCCTTCAAGAACAATCCGACGAAGCCGGATCATGAACTGATCGCGACGGCCGTCTTCTCGCAGCCGGAAATCGGTACTGTCGGCTTGCCGGAAGATGAGGCTGCGAAGAAGTATCCGGAGCTTGAAGTCTACAGAGCACTGTTCCGTCCGATGAAGAACACCCTTTCCGGTCGAAACGAGAAAATGCTGATGAAGCTCATCGTGGATGCAGCAAGCCGCCGTGTGATCGGCGCCCATATCATGGGGCCGGATGCTGGTGAAATGGCCCAGCTTCTGGGCATTTCGCTCAAGGCTGGCGCGACCAAGGATGACTTCGATCGCACGATGGCGGTTCATCCGACTGCGGCCGAAGAACTGGTCACCATGTACAAGCCGACCTATCGGGTTGTGAATGGTGAGAAAGTCGCCGGATAAATCTTTCGCGGCCGGTTTCTTCGGTTAACGAATATTGCTGGCATAAAGTTTCAGCGTGCATTATATCAGCGCGATCACGCACGCCGGTTTTCCGGGATATGCTGTCATCTTTGTCAGATGGGGCTGTCCGTTAAGGGATTCCGGCTTTCGTGCAAGGAGGATATAATCCGAGAGAAATCGAGCGGATAGAAGCAAACAGGTGCTCAAATGACGAAGAACTGGACCCCGCATTCCTGGAGAAGCAAACCGATCAAGCAAGTGCCGTTTTATCCGGACGCACAGGCTCTGAACGACGTTGAGGCCCGTCTTCGCACCTATCCGCCGCTGGTTTTTGCAGGTGAAGCGCGCAAGCTCAAGCAGCAGTTGGCCGAGGTTGCGGAAGGTAAGGCATTTCTGCTTCAGGGCGGTGATTGCGCCGAAAGTTTTGCGGAACACGGCGCAGACAATATCCGCGACTTTTTCCGTGTGTTCCTTCAGATGGCCGTCGTGCTTACATTTGGCGCATCGAAGCCTGTTGTGAAGGTTGGCCGTATCGCCGGTCAGTTCGCCAAGCCGCGTTCGTCCGACATGGAAACGCTGAATGGCGTAGAACTGCCATCTTACCGTGGTGACATCATCAACGGGATCGAATTTGATTCAGCTTCGCGCACACCCGATCCTCAGCGCCAGGACATGGCATACCGTCAGTCGGCGGCGACGCTCAATCTGCTGCGCGCTTTCGCTCAGGGCGGCTACGCAAATCTGGAGAACGTCCACCAGTGGATGCTCGGCTTCGTCGGCAAAAGCCCACAGGCAGAACGCTATGCAGCTTTGGCTCAGCGTATTTCCGAAACCATGAACTTCATGCGTGCAATCGGGATAACGGCTGACAGCAATCATTCGTTGCGCGAAACCGATTTCTACACCAGCCATGAAGCGCTGCTTCTTGGATATGAGGAAGCGCTGACCCGTGTCGACTCGACCTCTGGCGATTGGTATGGCACGTCCGGTCACATGATCTGGATCGGCGACCGCACCCGCCAGGCCGATCACGCGCATATTGAATACTGCCGCGGCATCAAGAATCCGCTCGGTCTCAAATGCGGCCCGTCTTTGCAGCCGGATGATCTCATCCGCCTGATCGATCTTCTGAATCCCGAAAATGAAGCAGGTCGTCTGACGCTGATTGCGCGCTTTGGCTACGATAAGGTCGGCGATCATCTGCCGCAGCTTATTCGTGCTGTCGAGAAGGAAGGCCGTAAGGTCGTATGGTCATGCGACCCCATGCACGGCAACACAATCACTGCTGGCGGCTACAAGACCCGTCCGTTCGACCGTATCCTCAAGGAAGTGGAATCTTTCTTCGCGATACATCGTGCCGAAGGCACGCATCCGGGCGGCATCCATGTCGAAATGACCGGTAAGAACGTAACGGAATGCACAGGCGGCGCACGTGCGATCTCGGCCGAGGATCTGCATGATCGCTACCATACGCATTGCGACCCACGTTTGAACGCCGATCAGGCGCTGGAACTGGCGTTTCTGCTGGCTGAACTCCTCAAGAAGGAGCGCGATGCTGGAAGTGCCCAACTGGCGGAAATCGCCTGATCCTGCAAAGATAGTGCGTTTTGATGTTGAGCATCAAAACGCACATCCATTATTATCTTCTAAATACTGTTTAAATTACTTACTCATGCATTCATTGTATTTTTGATCTATACATTGTGCATGTATGGGGCTTTTCTCAAACGGTTTGCACTGTATGGTGGCGTATTTCATGCAGGATTGTGATTTGCTCTCGCCGAATTGCTGCCCTTCATTGGAGTAGCTTTTTTCGACGGAAAGAATCGTTAATGTGGAAACGAATGTAAGAAATAATGCTCTTTTAAACATAAATCTTTCCTTGTAGTTGACATTCAATACATACGAAAGTTTGTGGTTTTGATATACTCCAAAAATATTCAGGCTACTATTTTGACGATGGATAGCTATTAATTAATTATATTATCCCTATTTAGATGTAATGACTTACGTAATCGGAACAACATCGAAGATGCACGCCGATGGGCAGGTAACCTAGCGATTTCGATCTCCGCCCTGTTGCTTTTCACGAAAACTCGCCTATTGATTGCCGTGACCGATCATATTGGGGGTATTCATGCAGCGCATTTTTCTGGCTTTTCTCAACTCCATGCGGGCACTGAAATATCTCGCGGGACATGAAAAGGCCGTCCAACAGGAATTGGTGCTGTTTCTTCTGTCGTTGCCGGTGGCGTACTTTCTTGCGCCGACCTGGCTCGCTTTCCTCTTCATGGTCGGCTCGATCCTCTTTCTTCTCCTCGTGGAAGTATTGAACACCGGTATCGAGGCGACTTGTGATGCCGTTTCCCGGGATTTTCACAAGGAGATCCAGATTGCAAAGGACTGCGGGTCGCTCGCTGTCCTGATTTCCATTGTGTTCGTCGTTGCGGTCTGGGGCTACATTCTCGCCAATACCTATCTGGCCTGACAAACAAAGCGTTGATTGATTGCATCCGTTGCATTTGCTTGCCCAAGCGCGCTAAAGCTTGGGCATGTTAGCCTCTCACGAGAATCTCGCCATGCTCCGTATTGCCGTTGCGCAACTCAATCCCGTCATGGGTGATATCGCCGGAAATCTGGCAAAGGCACGTGCCGCGCGCGCTGAAGCCGCCAGAATGCAAGCCGATCTCATTCTTTTTACGGAATTGTTCATCTCAGGATATCCGCCGGAAGATCTGGTTCTGAAACCATCTTTTCTTGCTGCGTGCGAAAAGGCTGTTCGTGATTTGGCGAACGACACCGCAGACGGAGGGCCGGGCGTCATTATTGGTACGCCGCTCAGTCGTGAAAGTGGTCTGCATAACTCCATTGCCGTTCTGGATGGCGGCGAGGTTATTGCGGAACGGTTCAAGGTGGATCTGCCAAATTATGGGGAGTTTGACGAGAAGCGGGTATTTCAATCCGGCCCGATGCCGGGCCCGGTCAACTTCCGTGGCGTTCGCATCGGAATACCGATCTGTGAAGACATTTGGGGTGAACTCGGTGTAGCTGAAACGCTGGCGGAGAGCGGCGCCGAGATTTTGCTTGTGCCGAATGGTTCGCCCTATCACCGCGCCAAGATGGATCGGCGTCATCAGGTGGTTCTCAAGCAGGTGATCGAAACCGAATTGCCGATGGTCTATGCTAATCAGGTCGGCGGGCAGGATGAGTTGGTCTTCGATGGTGGATCGTTCGCCTTCAACGCCGACCGGTCGCTCTGTTTGCAAATGCCGCAGTTTGCGGAGCAAATCGTACTCACCGTATGGCATAGGAACAATGATGGCTGGCGCTGCGAAGAGGGCGAGAAAGCTGATCTTCCAGAAGGACTCGAAGCTGATTATTCCGCCTGCATGCTCGGTTTGCGGGATTATGTGAACAAGAATGGTTTCAAGGATGTGGTGCTTGGGCTTTCGGGCGGCATCGACTCGGCGATCTGTGCGGCACTGGGTGTAGACGCCCTTGGCAAGGATCGCGTGCGCTGCATCATGCTGCCTTACCGCTATACATCCGACGAGTCGCTGAAAGACGCAGCTGACTGTGCAAAAGCGCTCGGGGTTCGATATGATATTGTGCCGATCGCTGCACCGGTCGAAGGTTTTCTTGAAGCGCTGTATCCGCTGTTCTCGGGAACCGAAAGCGGTGTCACCGAAGAAAATCTGCAGAGCCGCGCACGCGGTACCATTTTAATGGCGGTTTCGAACAAGTTCGGTTCGATGGTTGTTACAACGGGCAACAAGTCCGAAATGTCGGTGGGCTATGCCACGCTTTATGGCGACATGAACGGCGGGTTCAACCCGATCAAGGACGTCTACAAGATGCAGGTCTATGCAATGTCGGAATGGCGTAACAACCATGTGCCGACTGGTGCGCTTGGACCATCAGGAGAAGTGATCCCGCAAAATATCATTTCCAAGGCGCCATCGGCCGAACTGCGCGAAAACCAGACCGATCAGGATAGTCTGCCGCCTTACCCGGTTCTGGACGACATCCTTGAATGCCTTGTCGAAAACGAAATGAGCAACACCGAGATCGCTGCGCGGGGGCATTCGCTCGAAACAGTCCAACGGATTGAACATCTGCTCTATCTGGCTGAATACAAGCGCCGTCAGTCGGCACCTGGTGTAAAAATTACCAAGAAGAATTTCGGACGCGATCGCCGCTACCCTATAACGAACCGCTTCCGCGACCGCTGAAAGACAATAAAATGACTGTGACCGTTCGTTTTGCTCCGTCGCCAACGGGCTATATTCATATTGGCAATACGCGTACAGCGCTGTCAAACTGGCTCTTCGCGCAAAAGAATGGCGGCAAGTTCATTCTGCGCTATGACGACACCGATGTTGAGCGCTCCAGGGACGAGTATGCGCAGGCAATTGCAGTCGATCTTGATTGGCTGGGCGTCAAACCGGATCGCGTAGAGTATCAGTCGAAACGTTTCGATGTCTACGGCAGGGCGGTCGAAAAGCTGAAGCAGGCCGGGTTGCTTTATGCCTGCTACGAAACGGCGGATGAGTTGGAGCGCCGTCGTAAGCTTCGCCTCGCGCGTCGCTTGCCACCCGTTTATGGCCGCGAGGGCTTGAAGCTCACGGACGAAGAGAAAGCAGCCTTCCAAGCGGAGGGGCGCAAGCCCCATTGGCGTTTCCTGCTGCCAAATTTCGATGCCGATCCTTTTAACACCAGGCGTACTGAGGTGCATTGGGACGATCTGGTCCGCGGCCCGCAGACGGTGGATCTTGCCTCGATGTCCGATCCGGTACTGGTGCGCGAGGATGGCACCTACCTCTATACGCTGCCGTCTGTGGTCGATGACATTGATCTCGGCATCACCCACATTATTCGTGGTGATGACCACGTGACCAATACGGGTGTGCAGATCGCGATATTCGAAGCTCTTGGTGCCAAAGCGCCCGTATTTGGTCACCACAATCTGCTGACGACGATTTCAGGCGAGGGGCTTTCAAAGAGGACTGGAGCTCTATCGGTAGGATCGTTGCGCGAAGGTGGATTCGAGCCTATGGCAGTAGCTTCGCTTGCTGTTCTGATCGGCACATCGGAAAGTGTTTCGGCTTCCCCAAATATGGAAAGCCTGGCTGAGCGATTCGATCTGGCTTCGATATCGAAGTCGTCGGCGAAATTTGACCCCGCGGAACTCGATACACTCAATCGCGCCCTGCTACACGAGATGCCGTTTTCAGACGCAAAGCCGCGCTTGGCGGCACTGGGTATTTCCGGCGACAAGGCCGAACCCTTCTGGCTCGCGGTACGGGGAAATCTCGACCGCTTCAAGGATGCGGCTCATTGGTGGTCTATCGTGGATGGCGAGTTGCCAGAAACGCCGGATTTCTCGGAAGAAGATCGCGTTTTCCTGAGAGAGGCTTTCACTCTTCTGCCGCCAGCGCCCTGGGATCATCAAACCTGGAAAATCTGGGCTGATTCCGTGAAGGGAGCAACGGGTCGCAAAGGCAAGAATCTTTTCATGCCGCTACGCCTGGCACTCACGGGGCAGGCGCATGGTCCGGAGTTGGCTGACTTGCTAGTGCTGATTGGTCCGGAAAGAACTCTGAGCCGACGACCCTGACTTTTGTGTTTGCGGTATAGGCGCGCTCAGCAGGCGGGGTGGATGTGACCGGCGCAACATAGGTCGGTGCGTTTGACGTTTGCGTTATCGGGGAGGGCTTATAGTTCACTTCCTCGGCTTTGACGGGAGCGGGCGTTTCATAGACCGGTAATGTAATCGTGGCGACGGATTTGGTGATCGGCCTGGCGGGGGTCTTGATCTTCCGCTGCGCAATGTGGGCGGCTTTCGGCTGAACTTTCTTGGTGAGGACGACCCAAGAGGCTTTGCATGATTTGACATGCTTGGACGGTGACGGGCGTCCGGCAAGTGCCATATTCAACTCGTGAATGCGCTCGTGCAAAGTTCTTGTTTCCGCTGTCAGCCGATCCATCTTTGTCAGCAATTTGGTGCACTGGGCTGATTTTGCCGCTGGAGCAAACAAAGTTCCCAGGCAACGATCCTGAGTTGCTATCTTTCGCAAAACCGAGAGATTGGTTTCGTTTCGATCCAGAAGTGACTGGGTAATGAGAAGTTGCTTCCTAAGCTGCTTCTGCTCCTTGGGCGAGCACAATTCTGCGGGAGGTACCGTCGTGCAGCCGGCCAACGCTCCCGAAACTATCAAAAGTACTGAGTAAAACAAATTTCTATTAGAACACTGTGAAATAATAGACATGATTTCCTCGTGTGTGATAGCGATGAAAACATGTTTGAAGAATATAGTAAATTAAATATTAATGGCGAGTATACCTAAATATACTCGCCACCAACTATACTTATATTAAGTAATTCTAACTTAGTTTTGGATGATTAACCTCTTTTGCGAAGAGTTTCTCCGGATTTCTGCAAAGCCTCAACCACTGCCAGAGCGGTCATATTGACAACGCCACGTGAGGTGACTGAAGGGGTCAGAATATGAGCCGGCCGAGCTGCCCCAAGCAGAATTGGCCCCACATGCAGCGCGTCTGTAACCATCTTGACCACATTCAGCGTAATGTTTGCAGCGTCGAGGTTCGGGAACACGAGAAGGTTGGCTTCACCTTTCAGACGCGAGTTCGGGAAAACGCGGTCGCGAAGCGCCTGCGAGAGTGCCGAATCGCCATGCATTTCACCATCAGACTCAAGTTCCGGCGCCTTTTCGGCGAGAATTGCCGCTGCTTCACGCATTTTTTCCGCGCTTGCTGATTCTTTCGATCCGAAATTCGAATGCGACACCAGCGCCGCTTTCGGCTCGATACCGAAGCGGCTGATTTCTTTGGCGGCAAGAATTGCCATTTCGGCGACTTCGTTCGCGCTCGGTTCGACGTTGACATAAGTGTCTGTGAGGAACAGCGCGCCGCGTTGCGAGATGAGCAGGCTCAAAGCGGAATAGTCGCGGATGCCGGGAACCTTGCCGATAATCTGGCGCACGACACGAAGGTGGCGTTCGAAGCGGCCTTCAAGACCGCAGATCATGGCGTCAGCTTCGTCACGCATGACGGCCAGGGCGGCAATCGCGGTCGAATTCGTACGTACGATGGTGCGCGCGGCTTCCGGCGTGACGCCCTGTCTGCCAGTATAGGACAGATAGAGATCGACGTAGTCGCGATAGCGCGGGTCGTCTTCGGGATTGATGAGTTCGAAATCCGTTCCCGGACGGATTTTCAGGCCGTAGCGGCGCAGGCGCGTTTCGATAACCTGTGGACGACCGACGAGGATCGGAGCAGCGACGCGCTCTTCGATCACGACCTGGGCTGCACGCAACACGCGTTCATCTTCGCCATCGGCATAAATTACGCGCTTCGGCTTTTCCTGTGCGCGAGCCGCGGCAAAGACCGGCTTCATGATGAGGCCAGACCGGAAAACGAAGCGATTGAGGCGATCGAGATAAGCTTCCATATCTTCGATCGGGCGCGTCGCCACGCCTGTTTCCATGGCGGCCTTGGCCACTGCCGGGGCGATGCGGAGAATCAGGCGCTGGTCGAATGGCGAGGGGATGATATAGTCGGGTCCGAAAGTGGGCGTATCGCCGGAATAAGCGCGTGCGGCGACATCGGAAGGTTCTTCGCGGGCGAGCGCCGCAATCGCGCGAACCGCCGCGAGCTTCATTTCTTCGTTGATTGCAGTGGCACCGACATCGAGCGCGCCACGGAAGATATAAGGGAAGCAGAGGACGTTGTTGACCTGGTTCGGATAATCCGAACGTCCGGTGCAGATCATGGCATCGGCGCGGGCGGCACGGGCCTCTTCCGGCATAATTTCCGGCTTCGGGTTGGCGAGTGCCATGATGAGAGGCTTTTCGGCCATCTGCTTGAGAAGTTCGGGCTTCAGCACGCCAGCGGCCGAAAGGCCGAGGAACACATCGGCTCCGCCGATAACGTCTGCCAGAACGCGCGCGTCGGTCTTTTGGGCGTAAACTTCCTTCCAGCGATCCATCAGCGTGTTACGGCCTTCGTATACGACACCTTCGAGATCGCAGACCCAGATGTTTTCGCGCTTTGCACCGAGATTGACGAGAAGATTAAGGCAGGCAAGGGCCGCTGCACCTGCTCCGGAGGTGACAATCTTTGCGTCGCTGATTTTCTTGCCAGCGAGTTCCAGGCCGTTCAGCACTGCGGAAGCCACGATAATCGCCGTGCCGTGCTGGTCGTCATGGAAGACAGGGATGTTCATTTTTGCGCGAAGCTGCTCTTCAACTTCGAAGCACTCGGGAGCCTTGATATCTTCAAGATTGATGCCGCCGAAAGTCGGCTCCAGGGCAGCGACTACATCGACGATGCGATCGATTTCGTGCGCGTCGATTTCGATATCGAACACGTCGATATCGGCAAACTTTTTGAAAAGGACGGCCTTGCCTTCCATGACCGGCTTGGAAGCAAGTGCACCGATATTGCCAAGGCCAAGAACCGCAGTGCCGTTCGATACGACGGCGACGAGGTTCCCCCGGGCGGTGTATTCGGCAGCCGTTGCAGGGTCTTCGTGGATCGCGAGGCAGGGAGCGGCTACACCGGGCGAATAGGCGAGCGCCAGATCTCGCTGGTTGCCAAGGGGCTTTGTCGCCTGAATTTCCAGCTTTCCGGGCTTCGGATAACGGTGAAAGAACAAGGCTGCTTCATCGAAATCCGAACGGGAAGTGGAAGGTGTTTTCTTGGTCATGGTCGCATCGCTTTCCAAAATCTCTTGTGCAGGGCAAAAGCTTGTTTGCACGTGGAGGAAACGGTGACATCCCGTTTCTGCACGCAGCTTTCGCTCACAACTTCCGCACGCTGGGCCATTATTGTTCTTAGTCTATCGGCTCAAGTCTCAGTAGGCCCGTTTTCGAGAATGAGTTTTTCCAAATTTGCAGATCTATCGTTTGGTGCTGTTAAAACGCACTCTGATAAGCGCCGCCATCGATAACGAGATTCTGCCCGGTAATGAACCCGGAATGTTCCGAGCAAAGGAAGGCGCATGCCTGCCCAAATTCCTTCGGCTGGCCAATTCTCCCGGCAGGAATTGCCGACGCTCGCTTCGCAGCCTCCGCATCGGGCGTTGTGCCATTCTTCTGGGCGGAAAATGCAAAGCCGCTGCGAAGCCGGTCTGTGTCGAAAGCGCCGGGCAAGATGTTGTTGATCGTCACGTTGGAGGCTGCGACCGTACGGGCGACACCCGCGAGAAACGCGGTGAGACCGGCGCGAGCCCCGGATGAAAGATCGAGGCCAGGAATAGGCGCGTATACAGACGTCGATGTGATGTTGACGATACGACCGAACCGGCGCTCGACCATTCCGTCGATCACGGCTTTGATCAACTCCAGAGGAGTAACCATATTCTGCGTTACACCTTGAAGGATCGCATCGCGGTCGAGACGGCGGAAATCCTTGAAGGCCGGTCCGCCGTTATTGTTGACGAGAATGTCAGGCGCAGGACAGGCGGAAAGCAGTTCAGCCTGTCCTTCAGCGGTGGATACATCCGCGGCAACAGCGTCAACCCTTACATTAAATGCCTGCCGAATTGCTTTCGCGGTTTCTGCGAGGGTTTGTTCATTTCGCCCATTGAGAACCAGGTCGCACCCGGCTTCGGCGAGTGCCTCTGCACAGGCTCGTCCGAGCCCCTTGCTGGAAGCGCACACAATTGCTTTTCGACCTTTCAGGCCCAAATCCACGGCTTCGTCCTCGCAATTCATTCAGTTTTCAAGACATGCCACCAAGCAAGCAGTCTGATCAACCGGATTCTGGTTCATCGGCTCATATGTCCACCTTTTAGGGCAGAAACCGCGTTACTCGAGAACAAAATTTGGTGAGTTCCGCTATTCAAGCGGAGGCGTAAACTCTGCTCTTGGCCGTATCAGCGATCCACTATCCGCCTGTTCCAGCGCATGAGCGAGCCACCCTGCGATCCGCGCGAGCGCAAACAACAACAGTGGCGCATCTGACGGCAGTCCATAGATTTCAGTCACTGCGGCGAGGGCGAAATCGACATTCGGTTTCTCACCTAGAATGTCTGCAGCGGATTGTTCAAGATCGCGATAAGGCGCGGGCAGTTCCAGATGTTTCAGCATGGCGGAAGCACGGATATCCCCGGGTTTCGCCGTAAAGCGGATGGCCGAACAAATGAAATTGGGCACCTTGCCTGAGCAGGTCCTTGATGGTGGCTTCCGCGCCTATCTGACGGGCTTGTGCGATAATTGTCGTTGCGGCAGTTGCGGCACGTCCATGTCGCGGGCCGATCAATGTAGATAACCCGGCAAGAACTGCTGCGGAAAGTGGCGCTCCTGTCGAGGCCGCAACGCGGGTGGCAAAGGCTGATGCGTTGAGCTCGTGATCGGCCAGAAGCACCAGTACACGCCGGATCACATCGCTCGCCCGCGGCTTTTGCCAGGCTGACGCAATGCGTTCATGCATAGGGGCGCTGGATGAGGGAACGTCAAGGATCGTATTGTGGAATAACTGCAGCAGAGCGAAAGCCTCTTGCTGCAGGATTGCCGCGGAACGTCCGGAACTGGGCAGATCGTTCGCTGCCCGAATGGCAAAGACGGTAAACAGCCGCTCTAACGGTGAAGACTGTGGCTGATGTCTGCTTAATTTCGTCTCGTCGAGATTGCTGGCACTCGTATCGAAATTCATTTGCCATAGCAGAGCGGCCACTTCTTCCAAGGTTGCCGTTTCGGACAGTTCGACCGCGTCACGACCGCGATAGAGCAGGCGACCGTCGACAATGGTCGAAATGCCCGAACGCATGATGGGAAGCCCCCAACGAATAGTATCGGCAGCAACAACGCTGTCTCTTTTACGACCGGGACGCCTCTCGGCCAATCGATGCACGTCCTCCGATCTGTAGAGGCTGCGTCTGGGGTCGTCGGGCAGCGGCTTGGAACGAATGCGGCCGCGGCTGACGTTGGCATAAAGGGTTTGCGGCTTTGTCTGAAGAATGGAAAGCGCTTCCTCCGCTGTGAGCCAGATCATTATTGCTCCCAACATTGATCGATTTCATCAAGATTGACGTCAATTATACTTGGAACCAATGTCGAAAGGCAAACAAGGAGAAATACCATGAATAGCGGACTTGAAGATGTGGTTGCTGCCGAAACCGTGCTGTCTGATGTTGATGGGCTTGCAGGCAGGCTGGTCATCCGCGGTCGATCGCTGGATGATCTGGTCCCCCACAGCAGCGTCGAAGATGGAATTGAACTTTTGTGGGACGGATTTTTCGAACAACTCCCGACAGGAGAAGAGCTTCAGAAGGCGCTCGGCGAAGCCCGCTTGCAGGTATTTCATCACACGGATGCTCTTGATGACGCACTGATGGAATTGTCGCCGCTGGAAGCACTGCGTGCCTTGATGGCTCGCATCCCGGACGAGGGCGATTTGACAGCCGCCTTGCATTTGATGGCCGCACCGGCGGTTTTCACAACCGCCATTTTGCGTGAACGCAAGGGGCGGCGCCCCATCCGCCCTGATCCCACACTGCCGCATAGTGCGGACATACTCCGCATGATGAATGCCGGAATGCCTGACGAAGTGGAAGTTGCCGGGCTGGATACTTATCTCATGGCGGTTTGCGATCATGGATTGAACGCCTCAACATTCGCCGCCCGCGTCGTGGCATCGACACGTGCTGGCCTGACTTCTTCCCTGCTCGCCGCAATCAGTGCGCTGAAAGGGCCGTTACACGGTGGAGCTCCGGGCCCGGTACTCGATATGCTTGATGCCATTGGCAGGCCCGATAACGCTGAATGGTGGCTTGAATCGGCAATTGCCGACGGAGAAAGGTTGATGGGTTTCGGCCATCGGGTCTATCGTGTGCGCGACCCGCGTGCCGACGCCCTGAAGGGCGCGTTGAAGCGTATCGAATCCCTTGGGCATGAGCGTGGAAAACACCGGGTTGAGTTGGCGGAGGCCGTGGAAAAGGCAGCCATAGCAATTCTTAGGCGCCACAAGCCGGATCGGGCTCTCGAAACCAATGTCGAGTTCTATACCGCCCTTTTGCTTGAGCAACTGGGTTTCCCTCGCGAGGCATTCACCTGCGTCTTTGCAATGGGCAGAACCATGGGGTGGATAGCTCACTGCCGAGAGCAGATCGCGACGAACAAGCTCATTCGTCCGCAATCGCGTTATGTTGGTCCAAAGGTGGAGCTGGTTGCTTGAAACATAGTCAGTGCATTCGAAGCTGTGTGAAGCTGCTCATCGCACCATAAAAACAGCTGTCATATCGCTGTGACAGGAATCGGGTTTTCTGCGCTCAGATCAGGTTGCCATTGAAGGGGACAACCAATGAGCGCAGATGCTCCGCAGCCCAGAAAACTCCGAACGCTCTTCATTTCGGATGTGCATCTCGGTTCAAAAGCAGCACAGGCTGAACTGCTTTTGGATTTTCTCCGTTATCATGAAGCGGAGACAATCTATCTCGTAGGGGATATTGTCGATGGATGGCGCCTGCGGCGCAATTGGCATTGGCCGCAGGAACATAATGATGTCGTCCAGAAGCTGCTTCGCAAAAGCCGCAAGGGCGCGAATATCATCTACATCGCCGGCAACCACGACGAATTCCTGCGAAATTTCCAGGGAACGCATTTCGGCGGCATCGAAGTGATGAACCGGGCGATCCATGAGACGGCGGACGGCCGCAAGTTTCTGGTCATCCATGGCGATCAGTTCGATGTAGTTGTCCGCAATGCTCGCTTCATCGCTTATCTCGGCGATTGGGCGTATGACAGTGCGATCTGGATAAACACAGTGATGAGCCGTGTCCGCTCGCTTTTCGGATTGCGCTACTGGTCATTTTCGGCCTGGGCGAAATTCCGGGTCAAGAAGGCGGTCAATTTTATCGGCCAGTTCGAGAATGTGGTTTCTGAAGAGGCGCAGCGTATTGGTGTCGACGGAGTGATCTGCGGCCATATCCATCATGCGACAATCGAAAGCATGAACGGCGTCGAATACATCAACACGGGCGACTGGGTGGAAAGCTGCACCGCTGTGATCGAGCATTTCGACGGTCGGATGGAACTAATCGAATGGACCGAACGCCGTGATCACCGCCCGAAGGCAGGACGCGTCAATTTCGACAATGAAGAGCATGACGAGGGCAGGATAATCCAACTCCCGCGCCCCGTTCGCGAATTGGCGAACCTTCGCCGATGAAGAAAATCGTCATCGTCACCGACGCCTGGCATCCACAAGTCAACGGCGTCGTGCGCACGTTGACCAAGTGTCATGATCTGATGATCGAACGGGGATATGACGTCACTGTCGTTTCCCCATTAGACTATAGATCAGTTCCGTGTCCGACATACCCGGAAATCCGGCTGGCCTTGACGACACCGGGCGCGTTCAAGCGGCGCTTAAAAACCATGCAGCCGGATTTCGTGCATATTGCAACTGAAGGCCCGCTTGGATTTATGGCTCGACGTGCCTGTATGAAAATGGGATGGTCCTTCACGACGAGTTTCCACACACGCTTTCCAGAATATCTGCAGGAACGCTTTCCGGTCCCTCCGAGTTGGACCTACGCATTCCTTCGGCGTTTCCACAATGCAGCCCGGCACACGCTCGTGCCTACCCAATCCATACTGGATGACCTCAAGGCCCGTGGCTTTACGCAACTGGATCTCTGGACGCGCGGTGTCGACCGGACATTGTTCTATCCCCGACCCGAGGTGCTGAAGGAATTGCCCCGACCGGTGTTTATCTGTGTGGGACGGGTCGCGTCAGAAAAGAACCTGCCTGCATTTCTGGAACTCGATGTTCCCGGCACAAAGCTAATTGTTGGAGACGGCCCCTCCCTTAATGATCTGCAGACGCGGTTTCCAGAAGCGGTGTTCGTCGGGAAACGCGAAGGTGAAGCGCTGGCCCAGACTTATGCCGCAGCCGACGTGTTTGTCTTTCCTAGCCGAACGGACACGTTCGGTCTCGTTTTGCTTGAAGCGATTGCATCCGGCCTGCCGGTCGCAGCCTATCCGGTCCCCGGATCACGAGATGTTGTCGGTGTTACCGGTGCAGGCGTTCTTTCCGAAGACCTAGGCGAGGCATGCTTGGCCGCCCTGGAGATGGAGCCGTTTGAGCCTGCAACAGTGCTCAAACAATTCACCTGGGATGCCTGCGCCGATATCTTTGAAAGTGCGCTCGCTCCAGTCAACGGGGCAGGGAGTGAGAGCTATCAACGCGCAGATCAGCCCCAGACGGCAGCTTCCGGCGGATAGACCAGAGCGCCTTCATAACGCAGGCCGGGGTGACGGTCATGGGCCAGAAGCAACGGTCCATCGAGGTCGACCACATTGGCTTTCTGGGCAAGCAGGACAGCCGGCGCCATACCGAGCGAGGTGGCGACCATGCAGCCAACCATGATCTCAAGCCCCAGGTCGATCGCCTTGTCCCGCATGATGAGGCCTTCCGTCAGCCCTCCCGCTTTATCGAGCTTGATGTTGACTGCGTCATAGCGTGTGGCAAGTTCTTCAAGGCCCACCGACGTATGAACACTCTCATCGGCGCATATAGTGACCGGTCGTTCGATTTCACTGAGAATCTGATCGTTGTCGGCTGGCAAGGGCTGTTCGATAAGGACGACGCCTGCTGCTGCGGCGGCGCGCATGTTCTCGGCAATATTGTCGGCTGTCCATCCCTCGTTCGCATCGATGATGATCCGGCTGTTCGGAGCAGCATCTGCGACGGCGCGGATTTTCTCGATATCGTTTTCACCGCCCATTTTCACCTTGATAAGAGGATAATGGGCGACTTTTGCCGCTGATTCCGCCATTTCGGAAGGCGTGCCGAGCGAAACGGTGATTGCCGTTTCGAGGGGGCGTGGCGGCATACCGAGCATATCGGCAACGCTTTTGCCCGATTGCTTTGCTTCGAGGTCCCATAGAGCGCAATCGACTGCGTTGCGTGCAGCCCCAGCAGGCATCAAATTCTGAATATCCTGTCGCGTCGCGCCGTTCTCGATAGCGGAGCGGACGGCCTCGATCTGGGCGCTTACGCTTTCGATACTCTCGCCATAGCGTGCGTAAGGAACGCATTCGCCACGTCCTTGACGAGAACCGTTGCTGATCGCACACACAACAACAGCGGCCTCTGTCTTGGAGCCTCTGGAGATTGTGAATTTTCCGGCGATGGGATAGCGTTCTACAGTGATATTCAAGGTATTGTGCATAGAGATGCCCTCTGGGACGCAGTATTTCGGTCGTTCAACGACTCGTATATGAGGTAGGCCATGTTGACCGACACTGCCGACAAAGCAAGAGCCACCGACAACTCTGCGCCGAAGATTGATCTGGCGGAGCACGACGGCGTGCGCCATATACGGATGAACGGTCGCTGGGTATCGCAGAGCGTCAATCTTGTCGATGACAAGGTGCGCCGCCTGGAGAACGCGGACAAGCGAGAAGCCACGATCATTGATATTTCTGGCGTTTCCGGTCTCGATACGGCAGGCGCCTGGCTCATTGAACGCTTGCGGCAGCGTCTTGTCGCGCAGCAAGTGGAAGTGCAACTGGAAGGTGTGCGTCAATCCTGGCTTCCTCTGATGGAGGAAGTAGGGCAGGCCGTCGAGCGTACCCTGGACATCCCACGCCAGAAAAAACCGTTCTTTCTTATTTCATTTCTGGCCGCGCTGGGCGGTGGCGTTGTTTCCTTGGGTAGTGACTTCAAGATGGCGATGCACATTCTTGGTGCCACCATCCGCGGAGCCCAGCTCAAATACGGACGCGGTAGCGGCATCCCCTTCGCTGCGATTGTCACGCAGATGGACCGCATGGGGGTGGGGGCAATTCCCATCATCATCCTGATGTCGACGATTGTCGGTGCAATCATTGCCCAGCAGGGTGCGTTTCAGTTGCGTTATTTCGGCGCTGAAATCTTTGTCGTCGATCTGGTCGGCATTCTGGTGTTGCGTGAGCTCGGCGTACTTCTGACGGCTATCATGATCGCGGGGCGCTCAGGAAGCGCCATTACTGCCGAGATCGGCTCCATGAAAATGCGTGAGGAGACCGACGCTCTTACGGTCATAGGTCTCAATCCGGTCGGCGTTCTGGTCTTTCCACGTCTCGTGGCGCTGGTCATAGTGCTGCCATTGCTCACTATCGTTTCCGATCTCGCCGCGCTGATCGGGGCAGGTGGTGTTGCCTGGTTCTATTCCAATATTTCACCAGATGCTTTCATCAGCCGCCTGCATGACGCTGTGGCGCTGAATACTTATTTTGCAGGTCTTATCAAGGCCCCGTTCATGGCGATGATCATCGGAATTCTCGCTTCGGTAGAAGGTATGAAGGTTGGAGGAAGCGCGGAATCACTCGGGCGCCGCGTGACTGCTTCCGTGGTGAAGGCAATCTTCGTGGTTATTGTCGTGGATGGTCTGTTCGCAATGTTCTATGCGGCTATTAATTTTTAAATGCAGCTTATGTTCTTTATTTTTAATGGGTTCTTTGAGACACAGTTGCACAGAAAATTGAACCCTCAATCCTGTTCACTGGTTCAGTCCGAAGCCAAGCTCAGCTAAAGAATGGTTATGGAGAACGGCATCGACCATCGGTCGCAACCGCAGGATGAAGACATTCGCCAGACGGCCGTGCCGATGATCTCGGTACGCGACGTAACGGTTTCGTTCGGACGCCAGACGGTACTCGACAAGTTGTCACTTGAGATTTATCGGGGAGAGGTGCTCGGTTTTATCGGCCCTTCCGGTTCGGGCAAATCCGTCTTGATGCGAACCATTCTTGGTCTCAATAAAAAGCAGACCGGGGAAATCGAGATTCTCGGCCGCAATATCGATCAGTTGAACGAGCTGGAAAAGATGTCCATCGATATGCGCATGGGCGTTCTGTTTCAGCATGGGGCGTTGTTTTCAGCATTGAACGTTCTTGAAAACATTCAGGTTCCGATGCGCGAGTATCTTGACCTGTCACCGAAACTGATGGACGAGCTGGCGCGGCTGAAAATCGATCTGGTCGGCTTGAAGCCGGACACAGCGGAAAAATTTCCATCCGAGCTCTCCGGAGGCATGATTAAGCGCGCTGCGCTGGCACGCGCGCTGGCCTTGGACCCGGATATCTTGTTTCTTGATGAGCCCACATCGGGACTGGACCCCATTGGTGCAGCCGAATTCGATGACCTGATCGCCAATCTGCGGGATACGATGGGGCTGACCGTTTATATGGTCACGCATGATCTCGACAGTCTTTTTGCAATCTGCGATCGGATTGCTGTGCTTGGGGGCAAGAAGGTGCTCGTCAGCGGCACTATTGAAGACATGCTGACGGTGGACGATCCGTGGGTTAAATCCTATTTTCGGGGCAAGCGTGCGCGTCAGATCGATCCGTCGGCGCCAACGAGACGGCGGCCCGGCAGCCGCTTGCAGACTGGATAAGATATGGAAACTAAAGCCAATTACGTACTGGTGGGTGTCTTTACGCTGATCGTCAGCCTATTGGCTTTCGCTTTCGTGTTCTGGATCGCCCGTTTTGGGGAAGCACGCGATTCTCTGGAACTCGACGTTCGTATTCCAGGTTCGGTCACAGGCCTTTCGATCGGAAGTCAGGTTCTGTTCAACGGTATCAAGGTTGGCGATGTACGGGCGCTGCATCTTGATGAAACCAATCCCGAAATGGTTATCGTCAAGACCCGCGTCAACGCGACCACGCCTATTACTCGCTCAACGGCAGCAACTCTTGGTTTTCAGGGGCTGACAGGACAGGCCTATATCGAGCTGAAGGGCGGCCGCCTTGATGAGCCCAATCTTCTGACAGAGGCTGCGAAGGTAGACAGTGTTGCCCGCATTGATGCCGATCCATCCTCAATCAACAATCTTCTCGCAACCGCGCAGGATATTGCTGCCCGCGCAAATTCGGTGCTCGGTCAGTTGGAAGGCTTCGTGAAGGATGCGCGCGGCCCACTGACAGATACCATCAATAATACGAAGACGTTCACCGACGCTCTGGCGAAGAATGCCAACATCATTGAGGAACTCGGCCAGAATACCGGGAATATCAACCAGATCGTGACCGACGCCAAGGACATGATGGCTCGCTTGAATGCCGCGTCTGTGCGCGTTGATGCCATCCTGGCCAAGACCGACAAGCTTTTGTCCAGTGATGACAAGGATGGTGTTGTTGCCCAAGCGAAGGCGACATTGGAGTCCATTCGGCAAACGTCAGACAATCTCGACAAGCGACTGGGACCTATCGCGGACAATCTGCAGCGTTTTTCCGGACAGGGACTGCGGGATGTCCAGTCCGTCGTGGTTGACAGCCGCCGTTCCATTCAGCGCATAGAACAAGCTATCACCGATCTTGAGCGCAATCCCCAGCGTCTTATCTTTGGCGGTCAGGGGAATGTACCTCGTTATGACGGGAGGACGCGTCATTGAATTTCAAAACCGGCTTTAATGATATGAAATCACGTCGCGTCGTTCTCCGCACAGCTTCGGTTCCTTTTATTTTCGGCCTGCTTCTTGCCGGCTGCGGGACGACAACACCGCTCGACACGTTCAATCTGTCTGCGCCTCAGCCTGGTGTGACTTCACCGAGCCGTAAGAATGTGCAGTTGCTGGTTCCGACGCCAACCGCTCTCAAGGCGCTTGATAGCGAGAATATAGTCGTCAGTTCCGCACCGGGTTCCATCGAATATCTGAAGGGCGCTCAATGGGGAGACAGGCTGACAAACATCGTGCAGTCTCGTCTGGTGCAAGCCTATGAAAATACCGGTATATTTGGCGGGATTGGCCGCCCGGGAGACGGACTGGCAATCAATTATCAGATCCTCACCGATCTTCGAATGTTCGGCATTCAGGCTTATGCTTCGCCAAAGCTCGCAGTTGTCGAGCTGGCCGTGAGGCTGATGAACGATAAGAACGGGGAGGTTCGTGCGACCCGTGTTTTCCGTACGGCCATTCCCGTCGGCGGCGCGACGAATGCAGCTTATGTGAAGGCGCTCGACGCCGCCTTTGAACGGACTGCCAGCGAAATCGTGAGCTGGACGGTAACGACGCTCTGAGCCCGCGAAAGTTGATTGATGAGGAGGGCCGGCGATTAGTTGCCGGCCCTTTTTCTTTGGTTTGACGCAGCCTGTTGCTGGCCGATAGTCCAACCAACAAAAAACGCGGCCCGAAGGCCGCGTTTTTCTTCATTTCCGTTTCTTAGCGGAGGCGACCGCTTGCGTGAGCAAGCATTGTGTAGACCTTGCCGGTATCTGAAGTGAGGTAAGTCCGCGTTACCATGTTATCACGGTCGTTGCGGGCGACGTCCTCGAGAAGACGCTGGAAGTCATCCATGTAGCGGTCCACGGCGCGGCGGAATTCGCCATCCGTCTGATACTTGCGCTTGATATCGTCAAAGGTCTGCTGACCTTTCAGCGTATAGAGGCGACGGGTAAAGACGTTCCGCTCACCACGACGATAGCGGTCCCACAATTCCACAGAAGCTTCATGGTCGATAGCTCGCGCAATATCCACCGATAGCGAGTTCAGCGATTCAACGACATGGCTTGGCGAGCGAGGCGTTGCGGTCGGCTGGGCCTTGGGCTGCGCTGCCTCTTCTTCCTCACGGGATGCGCGGGCAAGGAGATCAGACACCCAACCACGCGGCTTTTCCGGTTGCGCAGCTTCGGATGATGCAGGCTGCGCCTTCGGCGCTTCGTAGACGCGCTGACGGAGAGCGACATCTGCCTGCGCCACAGGCGCCTGAACGGGAGCCGGACGAGCTGCAGCCGGTGTAGGACGCGAAACCGGGCGATCTGCACGGCTTTCGCCGACATCTACCAGGCGACCGGACTTGTTGACGATTTCGGCCAGTTCCTTGAGCGCATTGATCTGCTCGCTCACGGCCTTGCGCATCGCTGTCGTTGTTTCCTTTGCCTCAGCAGGCATGTCCAGAACGCCGCGCTTCAGTTCGCCACGCGTCGTGTTGAGCTCGTTGCGGATTTCGCTGGCCGTGCGACGGATGTCGTCGGTTGCCGCAGAGAACTTCTGTGCTGCCTGTTCGACAATTTCCGAGACGCTTTCGCGCATCTTTTCGGCAGAAGAGCGGGTCTGGCCTTCGGCGCGCTGGAATGCAGATGCCACCAGCTCTTCGAAGGATTGCATCAGCTTTTCCACGCCTTCCGACTTCTCGACCAGGCCGGACGCCAGCTTGTCGAGCGCCTGGTGGCGATCTTCAAGCGTGCTGACGAGACCGTTCTGAGCCGAATTGATCATTTCGGAAGCCGAGGAAAGAACCTTTCCATGCTCTTCGAAGCGGTCGGCGATGTCTGCAATCTGAGACAGCGTGCTGTCCGAGATGGCCCGCAAAGTACCGATATTGCCGTCGATCAGGCCTGTGGAGGCCTGGAACATCTGCGCGGCGCGGTTGGTGTTTTCGACAAAGCTCGATGTCGTGTCGACAAGGCGACCATCGATGTCGGTAAGATTGCGCGTAGCTGCATCGATCAGCTTGCCCAACTCGCCGTTCGATGCGGCGAGACGGTCGATCAGTTCGCTGACATTATCGGAAAGTCCGGTTTTGGCCTGCTGGACGGCAGCAATTGTTTCTGCAGTCCGGCTCGCGAGTGCATTGACCAATGCGGCATTTTCCGAACGAAGTCTGTCGGTTGCGGCATGCGTTGCTTCTTCAAGCTGTTGTGCCAGCCCACGACCGCTATCAGCGAGCCGCTGCACGAGCGGCTCTGCCGTATCGTTGAGAATCTTGGTGATTTCCTGCGAACGGGCAGCAAGAACGGCGTTGAGTTCGCGGGTGCGTTCCTCCAGTGTAACCGCAGTCGTGTCGGTTACCTGTGCGATGCGTGCTTCGACGGAGCCGAGTTCCATCGTGATACGCGAACCGATGTCGCCCAGACGGGTAGCGATTGCGTCGGCACGTTCTGCAAGACGGGTTTCGGTGCCAGCGAGATTGTCGGCAACGCTGGCCGAGAAGGATTCGCTGTGCCCTGCGAGCGTCTCGCTCGTCTTGGACGCCGTATCTGCGATACGAGCCTCAATCGTGCTGAGTTCGCTGGTGAGGCGGTTTTCGATTGCTTCAAGCCCGCTGGCGATGGCATTGGCGCGTTCGCTGAGACGGCTCTCTGTTCCAGCCAGATTGTCGGCGACGCTGGCCGCAAAGGCCTCGCTGTGACCGGCCAGCGTTTCACTGGTTCTGCTGGCCGTATTGGCGATGCGGGCTTCGATCGAGCCCAACTCGCCAGTGAGGCGGCTTTCGATCTCGCCGAGGCGACCGGCAATCGCATCGGCGCGGTCGCCGAGGCGGGCTTCCGTGCCAGACAGGTTATCGATCAGGCGTGCGCTGAATGCCTCACCGAAACCGTCCAAAGCTTCACCGGCCTTGGCTGCTTCAGCTGAAAGCGTGCTTGCCGCTTCGCCGATCTTTTCACGTAGCGTGCCTGCAACGATGCCGGCGCTTTGTTCCAGTGCCCGACGGACATTGTCGACGCCGATGGTGAGCGCCTTTTCCATCGTCTGGGTGCGTTCTTCGATAATGCCCGTTTGGCCTTCGAAAGCGCGGCTGATAGCGGAACTGCTGTCGGCAATTGCATTGTGCAGGTTGGCCGTGCGCTGTTCCAGAATGTCGCTGTGATCCTGAAGCGTCTGGCTCAGCGAGGCGGTGCTTTCGCTCAGCGTCGAACGGATTTCGGCGGCACGGGTTTCAATCGTGCGCTCATGACCGTCAAGAATGCCGGAAAGGGCATTGTTGTGGTCATTCAGAACGGTGTGCAGGCCGCTCGTGCGTTCTTCGACCTGACGGATATGTTCACCCAATGTTGCGACGAACGTGTCGCGGCTGGCGCCGATGGACGCGTTCATGCTGCTGGCGCGCTCATCGAGAATACGCGCGAGCGTATCCTGATTGTCGGCGATAAGTGCCTGAAGCGAATTTACGCGTTCGTCGAAGGTGCGGGCGAGAACTTCGCGATTTTCGTTGAAGTTATCCCGCATTGCGGCAGCGCGCTCATCCATCAATTGAGCAAGCATGGCCTGGTTGCCTGCAATGATGCCATGAAGCGTGGTGGCGCGTTCTTCGAGCGAACGGCTGTGATCTGCGAAGCTCGCATCGAGCAGAGCAGAGTGGCTTTCCATTGTCTGGCGCAGCGCGTGGGTCCGCTCTTCCAGAATTGCCGCATGGTTGTCGGCAACAGAATTGAGCGCCGATGCACTCGCGTTAACGGCATTTTCGATGTCACTTGTGCGTGCCGCAAGGGTGTCGGCGTGTCCGCGGATAACGGCGGAAACCCGTTCAGTTTCGCCTTCCAGCGATGCAGCGAGAACATCGCGGCTTTCTGCAAGCTTGCCGGCAAAGGCATCCGCCTTTTCGCCGAGGATGTTGCCGACGCTTTCGCCGATAGACGTCAGATCTTCACCGATCTTCGTCTTGGTTTCATCGATCATCGTGCTCAGCGAAGTGCGACCGCTGGAGAAGGTCTCTGCGATTTCGCGGGTACGGGCGATGAGATTTTCATTAATCTGACGCGAACGGGTTTCGAGAGCAGCGTTGAGTTTTTCAGTGCTGCTGTCGAGCGCATGTGCGCGAGCTTCGAATTCGGACAGAAGCGACCGGCCGCGCTCGGAAAGCGTGCTTTCGAGGTTGGCGAGGCGCGTGTCGAATTCGCTGACCATGGACTGCGTTGCGCCGCCGAGCAGATTGGCAATACCGGTTGTACGTTCGTCCAGAGCCTCAGCCAGACGGTCCGAGACAGTGCGGGATTGCTCATCAAGTGTCGCAATACGCGTGTCCAGCAGGTTGGCAAAGGCTTCACCGGAAGTCGTGATGCGCGAGCCTATGTCTCCGGTGCGGGTTTCGATGGCTTCGGCAATAGCGCCGCCGCTTTCATTGATGCTGCCGATCAGGCGTTCGCCAGATTCGGTGAGCAGGGTGCTCAACTGTTGCGAGGCAGAAAGAACATTGTCGCGGATGATGTTGGAAGCGCTCGAAAGTTCTTCCTTGAGCTGTTCGTGCGCGCCCGAGATCGACGAACGCACGCGCTCGGCATGGCTGACGACAGCTTCACGCTCGTTGCCGAGGTCGCTGACCAGCGAACGAATGCGAACTTCATTATCGCTATAGGCGCGTTCCAGCTGATTGACTTCGGACTGAACAAGCGTTTCCAGCTCGACGGCCCGCGCTAATGTGCGTTCGATGCCTTCGTTCATGGCGGCGACTTCGCGACGCACAGCCTGTCCAAGAGTAGAAACGCGATCACCGGAAACAGCTTCCGGCTGGAGCAGCCGCATGGCAGCTTCCGACATGCTGCGTGCAGCCAGATGCATTTCCTGAGCGCGCTTTACGAGCTGCGCAAATCCCCAGAACATGGCGACGGGCAAGGCTACACCAGCCACGACGCCGAGACCGGCGGGAGAAGTGAAAAAGTCTTTGGTGGCCTGCATGCTCGAGAAGACATCAGGATTAATGGCCTTGCTCAGCGCAACGCCGCCAGCAGCCCAAAGTACGCTGATTGCGGTCGTGGTCCAGAACAGCTTCGACGAGTTTTCGGTCGCGCGGCGTGGAGCTGCGATTATTGCTTTTTCACTGCGGGAATCGTCGTTTGCTGGCGTGAAGGTAGAGGAGGCGACATTGGCAGTCGTCGCGACAGACGGAGCGGAAACAGGCTTGCTGACCGGCTCCGGCGTGGGTGCCGCTGTCTTCGAGGTATTGGCCGGCTTGTGCTGCACATTGGCCGCGGCTTGCGCCACGGGACCTGCAGCTTTCACGACCGGGGGAATCGGTGGCGCCGCAGGCGTCGCAATCACCGAGGCTGTGGTGATGGTAGCGGCTTTTGCAGCGGTTTCCACTGGAGAGACGGCAGCGGGCTCAGCCGTTTTGGTCTTCTGTTCGGCAACCAGTTCTTCAGCCGCGCGCGAAATCTGCTCTTCCAGATCATCGACCGAGAAGCCTTCATCGAACGCACTTAAGTCCATATCCATATCAAGATCGTCACCGAAATCGATATCGAGTGCCTGTTCCAGTGCCTTTTCAACCTCAAGGTCGAGCTTCTGTGCCTTGGATTTGGAAGCCATTGTTTGCCTACCTCGTACTCATTACTGCGACGGCCGGACCATGAAAGAGCCGTTACAAAACTTTCTCCGCCATTTTGCATCGTATCGGGTCGTGCCTGTTAAGGAAATAGGCGTCTTTTGCCGATACCTAAAACTTTAAATACAAGGTTAACGGAAACCGGCTCAATTCGTGAAAATTCGACATTTCCGGCCTTCTGGCATTTACCAGCAAGTTGTGGAAATTGTTCTGAACCATTGGGGCTGCCTGAAAGAGCACCGCAAAGTTATTAACAAAAATACTCTCTTTGCGTGCAAAGCCTTTCGCGGTCCGCTCCATGATTGCATCGTGTCGGCTCGGGATTCTATCCGCTTTTTCTCACAATCATTGCTGCTTATCATATGATGCACTTTTGGCTGACGGCAAGGAAGAGTTTTACGGTCGTGAACGCAACTGTCGGATTTGCCAGGCGAGGAAACCTTCAATCGACGCACGGCATATTGGCGCAGTTGCGGACAAGTGCGCGGTCAAGGTTGAAACTGTTTCCAGAACGCCGTATCTGCGATTTCGAGTTTATTTGCGTTTTCAAGCCGGGATGGTGCGAACGCTGAAGACAAAGATCGCGTGAAATTTGCGCGTTTCAAGGAATTAAAATGACGAAGATCGTATTCGTATCCGCTGACGGCGCGACCCGAACCGAAGTCGAAGCCGACAACGGGTCCAGCGTGATGGAAGCTGCCATTCGCAATGGCATTCCTGGCATCGATGCGGAATGTGGCGGCGCTTGCGCCTGTGCAACCTGCCATGTCTATGTTGACGAGGATTGGACGGACACCGTCGGTGGGCCGGACGCGATGGAAGAGGATATGCTGGATTTCGCTTATGAAGTTCGCCCGACCTCGCGCCTCTCATGTCAGATCCGGGTGTCGGGCGATCTTGAGGGCCTCGTCGTACAGGTGCCTGAACGCCAGAACTAGGCTTTTAAAGAAGTAGGGATGCGATGGGTGACGAGCCGCAAAATGATATTGTCATTATCGGCTGCGGACCCGTCGCACTCTTTTCCATCTTTCAGCTTGGGCTTTTTGGTTTCAAGTGCCATCTCATAGAATCTTGCGATAGGCCCGGGGGTCAATGCACGGCACTCTATGCTGACAAGCCGATCTATGACGTACCCGGATTTCCCGAAATCATGGGCGAGGAGCTCGTTGAACGGCTTCTCAGGCAGATCGAGCCGTATAATCCGGTTTTTCATTTCAAGAAGATTGCAGACAGCATCTCTGTCGATGAATACGGTGTGACCATCAGCACTTGCGATGGTGAAAAGTTCTACGCCCGCGCTGCGGTGATTGCCTCCGGTCTCGGCGCGTTTACCGGTAATGGGCAAGTTATCCGTCCTGACCCGCTTGCAAAGCTTTCACTGTTGAAAACGGGTAACATGCTGGCTGTAAGTTCAGAGACCTTCAGAACTTCGAGTCCAAAGGTCTATGCCATTGGGGATGCCTGTCATTATCCGGGCAAACTGAAACTGATCCTGTCGGGGTTTCACGAAGCCGCTTTGATGACGCAGGCCGTACGACGGGAATTGGCCTAGATTCGGCTCGCTATTTGGAAGCCTGCTGGGCGCGCTCCATGCGATAGGTCAGCAAGCGCGCGAAACGATCTTCGAAATTGATTGTCTCAACCCGGTCGAACCGCTGCTGCTCCTTGTCATGTGCTTCCATGAGGCGGGCTGTTACCTTGTCTATGTCCGCGCGCAGCACCAAGCAATCCGGGCGGCTGCGCAGACCACGTATTTCCCGTTCCATCCGGCTCGCAAAGCTTCGGGCGATCACGATGTGGCTTTCTTCATGCCGACGAATATCCTGCACCAGCGTATCCCAGATCAACGCGAGTTCCGGCGTAGCCTTGCGACGCTGCTTCCAGCGGGGCAGGGAGACCTTTGCGTGAACATTCACGTAAACATCCTGCACCTTGCAGTCTTTTCCGGGTGCACGACCATAGCGCACTTTCGCGTCGAAACGGATTTCAGCGGCACCGGGGTGATGCCGGCCTGTCTTCTTGAGGAAGGGTCCGCTGCGGGAAAGCGCCTTGTCGAGGTCCGCCGCCGTTTTACCGCTTACGGTGTAATAGCTGAATTCGCGAAAGATCGACGCGGCTTCGGCCTGGGGAGCTACCATGGCAAGAACTGCACCGAGGGCCAGAACCTTCTTTCTCAAATTCATGTCCTGGCACCTCTTTCTAAAACCAGCAGGAAATTCGCTTTTTGCTGCCACAAGCATGGCATGCAATCGTCAAGAGAACTATAACGCCCTTCACAAAATGACTTCAGGCGAGGTTGGTTGCAACCTCGCCGCAATGAAAAGTGGCACGGAGAATGGCACAGGAACATTTCGCTATGACGAAAGAATGGCACCTCGCGCATGGACGAAGCATCCATGTGGGGACCAAGGCCATTATCATGGGCATACTAAATGTCACGCCTGACTCTTTTTCCGATGGCGGCCAACATGAAGAGTTGGAAAAGGCCATTGAAGCGGCTGGCCAGATGCTCGCTGATGGAGCGACAATCATCGATGTGGGCGGGGAATCGACCCGTCCCGGAGCCGCCGCCGTCGATGCCGAAACTGAAATCGCACGCGTTGTTCCCGTCATCGAGGCATTGGCAAGGAGATATGATTGCATCATCTCCATCGATACTTACCGCGCTGCAACGGCGCGGGCCGCGGTCAATGCCGGAGCACATGTCGTCAATGACGTCTGGGGGCTCCAGCGCGAACCGGAAATTGCTCATGTAGCTAGATACAGCGGCGCGGGACTGGTCATCATGCACACCAGCAGGGATCGCCCCGTTCTTGCGGATGTCATTGAAGATCAGTTCTCGTTCCTCAATGTCTCGCTGGATATAGCGAAAGACGCAGGTATCGAAGAATCCCGCATAGTGCTCGATCCCGGGTTCGGCTTCGGCAAGAACAAGGATGAAGACGTTGCGCTTTTGGCCAGGGCGGATGAACTGCAAAAACTCGGGTTTCCGTTACTGGTCGGTACATCGCGCAAACGTTTTATCGGCGGTATGACGGGAAGGGATAATCCACTTGACCGTGATATAGGAACTGCGGCAACGTCGGTCGCACTGCGTTTGGCAGGTGCCGACATCTTCCGTGTTCACAATGTCGCTTTTAATAGAGACGCACTTGCCGTTGCAGATGATATCCTCCAATCAAGACGCAGCGAAAACAGAAAGTGAAGCCGTGTATACGATCCGAATGATGAATTGCGCGTTCTTTGCGCACCACGGCGTTTTCGATGAAGAGCATAAGCTTGGCCAGCGTTTTTATGTCGATGCCATTCTCGATGTCGATCCCGGCAACGCGCTGGAGAACGACGATATTGACGGCACTGTGCATTACGGTATCGCATTCGCCGTCATTCAGGACATTATCACGGGGCGCCAGCGCTATCTGATCGAAACGCTGGCTCTCGACGTTGCAAAAGCGCTCGCCGCCCGGTTTCCGCAGGTAAAGCGCGCGGAAATCACCGTACGCAAGCCGAACGCGCCAGTACCAGGTGTCCTGGACCATGTTGAAGTGACCGTGGTCTATCCGCAGTGAACATGAGCAAATCTTACCGCGCCTGGCTGGGGCTCGGCGGAAATATCGACGATCCCGTCGCCTCGATGGGCAAGGCCTTGCGCATGCTGGACGCACGTGCCGACACGAATATCGTCGCCGTTTCGGCAGTTTATCGCACGCCGCCATGGGGAAAGACGGACCAGGCATGGTTTCACAATGCCTGCGCCGAAGTCGAAACTTCGTTGCAGCCATTGGAGTTGATTGCGACCTGTCTCGATGTTGAACGCTCCTTAAAGCGTGTCAGGCTGGAGAGATGGGGACCGCGCATTATCGATATAGATATACTGGCAATGCAGGATGAAGCGGGCAGGGCTGTCATTATGGCTGATACCGCTCTGGTATTGCCGCATCCACGTATGCATGAGCGCGCTTTCGTGCTCGTGCCGCTGAACGATATCGCGCCTTCTCTCGAAATCGGAGGCAAGACGGTTGCCGACTGGAATGCCGGGATCGAACAGTCTGGAATAGAAAAAGCCCGCACGGATGCGGGCTGGTGGCGGGAATAGGGTCGGCTCAGTTCTTGGCGATGCTGCCGACAGCGATATTATCGACGCGCTTCAAATTCATGCCGATGACCGGAACCAGCTCCTTGTCGACGCGAACGGAAACCGTCACGTTCATCGTGTTCGGATCAGAGATGCGCGCCAGCATCGCACCGTTGAGCTGCTTGCGGTTAAGGCCGAAGACGACCTTGTTGCCGCTGACCGAACCCGATGTAACGTCAAGCCCCTTGCCTTCGGCGCCGTCGTTGAACTTCCCGGAATAAGCCGAGCCAACGCGTGTAACGGTGGCCTTCATCGGCTGCGAGAAAACGCCGACGCGGCAAGTGCCATCCAGCGTCATTCCAACGCTTTCATCCGGCGTCGATCCAGCGAGATTACAAACGAACTTCGTGCCTTTGTATTTTCCGGCAACGATTTCGCCCGGGCCGGACCATTGGCCTTCGATGGTTTGAAAGAACTGCTTGTCTTTGTCGGCGGCCAGAACCGGCGCGGCAGAAAATGACACGGGCAGCAGCGTCAGGCAGGCGGCGATGCAATTCTTCATATTCAGCTCTGTCCCGGATTCACGACCTTGATTGGACGTCATTCCTAATCGTTGTTTTTCAGCATGTCACGACCAAAACTGGCCGCACCTCGCAAACCGTCGGATATTCCGAGGCTGCCAAAAGCCGATTGAAGGGGAAGGGCACGGATTGAAGAGGAGTGTGCCGATACACCGGATCGCTCGATTCTGGCGCAGATTTCTATCTGCCATAATCGGCGGGAATGGTTAATGCTTCGGAAATAAACTGCTATTTTCCAGAAGGCTTCTTATCGGTGCGTTCACCGCTGATCCTTGCAAGATCGCCAATAAAGTCGCCGATACCGGGCCGTTTTTCGGCATTGAACGGGAATGGTCGCACCACATCCATAGCTGCAATTCCGATGCGTGCGGTCATCAGCCCGTTGACCACGCCTTCGCCCAGTTTGGCCGACAGGCGGGAGGCAAGACCATGGCCGACAAGCTGTTGGATCACACTGTCTCCCATGGCCAGCGTGCCCGTCACGGCCAGATGAGCGATGACCCGGCGGGCAAGTTTAAGGAAACCCAATGTCCCGGGCCGACCGCCGTAGAGTTGTGAAAGCCTGCGGATCAGCCGGGCTGATTCAAAAATTACATATCCGATATCGACCAGCGCCCGCGGGCTGATCGCAGTGACAATCGAAACGCGTTTGGACGCATTCAGAATGAGTGCGCGCGCCTCCCGGTCGAGGGGGCGGAGAATTTCCGTTTCGGCAAGCTGGATCAGATTTCGCCCGTCAATGATATCGTCCGTGAGACCGTCCAGAAGCTGTCGTCCGCGCGCAGTTTCAGGCAAGCCCGCCGCAATGGAGCGCAGTGCATCCACGGCCTTTCTGGCCGCCGCCATATCGTCACGCTCCGCTGCATCTGCTGCGTCCTTGCGAAGATGCTGCACTGAAGCGAGGCGGCGGAGTGCTGCCAGTTCGCGAACGACGATGGCGATAAAGGCGGCAAGCGCAATTATAGCGACGCCCAAGGCGGTCCAGCCCAACCAGTCAGCACGCGAAAACAGTGCCCGAATAAGGTCTTCAATCCAGATGCCGACGGCGAAGGAAACAAGTAAGCCGAGCGCGCCGAACAGTATTTTGCTGAGCGACCAGCCCTTGCGTTCGGGCGATTCATAGGGTGGGTCGAGAATCTCCAACTCGGCTGCCTCGTCGTCGCTCAAGGCGAAAACATCCGGTTGCGCGATAACCGCATCCAGGTCACGGACCGCGCGGGGACGGCGGGGCGTTTCATCCACCGTCTCGGGATGGATCGTGGGCTGATTTACCGTGAATGAAGCCGGTCTACGTGGTGTCTTCTCAGTCATGCGAGACGATCCCCAATCAGAAACTGCAAGGCGCGATCCAGCCTTATATGAGGCAGGGAAAGTGTCAGGCCTTCGGCGGTACGCTCAAGCCGCGGAGGGCGAAAACGGACGAAACGGATGGCCGGATCATCCTGCGCAAAAGACTTTTCAAAGATCGCATTGGGATTCTTCGGTAAGTCTCCGGGAAATATGGCTGTTTCGGTTTCACCATCGAACACTTCCCCGTCGATCTTCTCCCCCTTCAACGGGGTGCCCACGATGACCGGGAGAGTTTCCTTGCCCTGTGTCACGGTTGCCTCGCGGGTCGCGCGGACCGCAGCCATTGCGAGGACATCAATATCGGCGCCGGAAAAATCGGCTCGCTCTATCGCTCGCTCGACCAGACGCCGCACGATGGCTTGCAGGCGGTCATGACTTTCATGGTGCAGATGATCGGCCTTCGTTGCCGCAACAAGGATACGCCCGATCCGGCGCTGGATCAGGCCCGTCAGCAGGTTGGCGCGCCCCGGCCGGAAACACGACAAAATATCGGTGAGCGCGCGTTCGAGATCGGCCACGACGGCGCCGCCTGCGTTCATCGCCTGCATGGCATCGATAAGCACGATCTGCCGATCGAGCCGCGCAATATGCTCGCGGAAGAATGGCTTGATGACGTAGGTTTTATAGGCTTCGTAACGCCGTTCCATCATTGCGCCCAGCGAGCCGACCCTCAGATCGTCCGGTTTCAGGTTTGGAAGCGGAGCGAATGTCAGCGCGGGTGAGCCCTCAAGGTCTCCCGGCATCAGGAAGCGTCCCGGCGGCAGGGTGGATAATGCGCGCTCATCGGCTTTGCCAGCACGCAAATACGCCGTGAAACTTCTGGCGAGGCGCTGGGCCGTCAGTTCGTCTGCTTTTTCAGAAGGGTCAACGAGAGCGGCTTCGCTAATCCACTGCTGGGCCAGATCCTTGTGTGTTGGCTCATGGGCCAGAGCAAAGGAGTCCGCACTGAATTCCGCATAAGATTTACCAAGCAGAGGCAAATCGAGCAGCCATTCGCCCGGGTAATCGACAATATCAACCGAGAGCTTGCCCGGTGACAGCCAACGTCCCCAGGCAGAAGCGGATTCATATTCGATGGTGAGGCGCAGTTGTGAGATGGCGCGCGTGGAGTCCGGCCAGATACGCTCATCGATCAATGCCGACAGATGTTCTTCATATTGAAAGCGGGGGACAGCATCGTCCGGTTGCGGTTCGAGCAGGGCTCGTGAAATGCGGCCCGATTTATAGGCTTCGAACATCGGAAGCCTGCCACCGTGCAGCATGTTGTGAACGAGAGCCGTGATGAAGACCGTCTTTCCGGCGCGCGACAGACCCGTCACGCCGAGCCGCAATGATGGAGACAAAATCCCGGTCGCACGATCTGCCAACGTATCCAGTGCGATCTTCGCTTCGTCGCCAATACTTGTCAGCTTAGCCAATTAATCCTCGCCGAATTCACTGATCTGTCAGCGGTATAGATAGGGTGGCCCCAGCGCCCTTGGCAAGGAATGCCGGTTGCTTCGCGGAAAATCTACCGGGGCAGTATGAAGCTTTCCAGATAACCAGCGCCACGCTCAAGATCGGTGAGCGAGGCGGGAAACGTGATATTGGCCAGTGCGGCAGTAGGAAAGCCAGCGCGCAGTTTCAGAAGGCTATCTTGGTTGCCATCGCTACACAAGGCGAGTGCCAGATCTTCAATGCTGGGATTATGTCCTACAAGCATCAGCGTCGCCGCGTCACCGTGTTTGCATATGGCTTGCATGTAGTCAGCCGCGCCGCCGCTATAGATCGTATCGTCGACGATGGTTTCGACCTCGATACCGAGACGCTCAACAAGGCCGAACGCAGTTTCTCGCGTTCTGCACGAACCGGAAAGAACCACCCGATCGGGATAAAGCTCGGTTGACTTCATAGCCCTTGCGAGCCGGTCGAGTGCAGCTTTGCCTTCCTGATCAAGAGGGCGATCGAAATCCTTCATTCCCGGTCTGGCCCACACGGCTTTCGCGTGTCTTAGAAGAAGCAAGCGACTCATCTGTAACGTTCCAAGCTGTGTTTTTCCTGCATTTTTCGCCATAATCCGAGAGCGAATGAACGCTCCGGTTGCCTATTCTCCCGATTTTTTGATGGCTGTCAGCATTATTTACAGGTGCCATTTGCCTAATTATTGAGCTTCAGGAACTTCTCCCGAGGGAGAGTGGTTTCGACTGAAAATATACCGGTGTTTTCCGCAATTGATTGAAGTTATTCTGAAAGTCCCAAGAGCAAATTTTTGCGTTGAGTTCTATGTTGCATCATTTTTACGCATAATCATACAAAATTGATGCACTAAAAAGTAGTGAAGTACGCTTGTTTGATGTTGTGTCCTTGTTGCTATGGAACTATATAACCGCTCGCGTCTCCTAGATGTGGGGTAATTCAGAATGAGTGAATTGATTGACCTTGACTATAGGCCCACTGAAGACGAGCCGTTCATGAACGAGCGGCAGAAGTCTTATTTCCGTGCGAAACTGATCGCATGGAAGAACGATATTCTGCGTGAAGCGCGCGAAACGCTTGAGGCGCTGCAGCAGGAAAATGCCAACCATCCCGACCTGGCGGACAGGGCATCCTCCGAAACGGATCGGGCAATCGAGCTGCGAGCTCGCGACAGACAGCGCAAACTGATCTCAAAAATCGACGCGGCCCTGAGCCGCATTGATGAAGGAACATACGGTTTCTGCGAAGAGACGGGAGAACCTATCAGCTTGAAGCGGCTTGATGCGCGTCCGATCGCTACGCTTTCAATCGAAGCACAGGAGCGTCATGAGCGTCGAGAAAAAGTCTATCGCGACGACTAGTGCGCCTTCCGGAACGTGCGAAACAGAGCGTCGATCTAATTCAATCTGATCGCAATATGCTCTAGGTCCGAGACAGTTTGAAAATTATAGGCTGCGGTTTCCGCAGCCTATTTTCTTTTATCGATACGGCTTCGGCGGGAAATCAATCCCTGCGAATTCCATCCTTGGTCAATTCACCGAGGAGCTTTTCCATTTCGTCCTCGATATCGTCCTTTGTCTTGTCTTCGAGCGTATCGTCGGTTGCCGAAATATCAAGCGACCTCAGAAGCTCATTCTCGAAGAACTCGGTATCGAATGAGGCCGCTTCCTTGCTCTCCTCGCTGGCAGAGCTCTGCGAATTGATGTCTGCGGTGATGGCGTCCTGCAATGCATTGCCGAGGTCCGCCAGGTCATCACCGGGCGGTTCAGGTGAAACTGGCTCGGATACCGCCGGCTTTGACGCTGCAATCGGGATCTCAGGTTCGATACGCTTCGGTTCGGAAGGCGTGGAGAATGCCGGCGCTGCCGTTGTGGATACCATGGGACCCGCTACGTCGAGCGTTGGAGATTTGTCCGCGACCGTTGTTTCACGCTCAGGAACGATACTGCCGAGATTTGCCGAGGCGACGGACGTAGCGGCAGCAACGCCGGTAGCGGTGACACCACCTGAGGAGGTTGAACTCACCACTCCGCGCGAAACCTGGCTTAATGGATAGGCCGGGTGGGCGCGTGTTGACTGTGGCTGTGCCTGCGCGGGGCGGGGCGGCAATACTGTGCGCGGTTGCGGTGGATAATTCGGCGCGGGCCGTGGTTGTGGTCGAGCCTGCATCGGCTGAGCGGGTTTCGGCTCGACAGGCGATTGCGACGAGTGTGACGCCACAGCCGGAGCCTGGGGCGGAACACGAACCGGCGTAGCAGCCTGTGGGGCCGGTTCTTCTCGTGCTGGCTCGGGTTTGCGGTAAGCCGGTGTTTCGATTGCGGAACTGATCTGGATCGCTTCGTCCTTCTCATTCGCCGGAGGCGTCTGCAGCGACAAAGCAGGGGTCTTTTCATTGGTCAGCACTTCGTGCTGCTTGAAGCGTTCGATGTGCTCCGGTTCAATCCGAGAAGGCTGCACCCGCGCATGGGCCCGCGATTCCATGACGATATTCTGCTCCACCACAACGTCCGTGGGGCCGCCGATGAGCAACAGATGCTCCACATCGTCACGGCGAATAAGGACCAGCTTGCGCCTGCTGTCGACTGCCGCCGCATCCATCACCGAGAGCCGCGGTTGCCGCGTACGGCCGTTGGATACGTAAGTACCGCCGCTGAAACGGCGGATGATACTGAGAACAACGAAAATTCCGCAAAGAATGATCGCAAATATTAGGATGAAGCCGACAATATTAGCCGCGCTCTCTCCAACGATGCCGCTGAGCCATTCCTTCATGCGGATACCCTCTTATACAATAAACGAAAACCTGCGATGAATGGAGACTGCGCTTCCCCCGACACTCCACATCATCGCGTTGTTCATACAGTAGTTGAATTTCTAAGCCTTGGGAATGTTTCTTGGGAATGCGAGAAATATATGATCCCCAGGCAAAACAGTGCAAAAAAGTCCAATTTGCACCGTTTCAGTGCAGCAATGCTTGTACTGCTCGCCGAATAAAGCATTCTGCGAATCGGGTATACCCTGACATATCGGCTTTGCGGTCCCACGCGATAGCCGAACTGCGCGGAAAAGTGCATTCGAGAAAATCGGATATGCAGATGATTGAAATGACGTCTTGGCTGATCAAGAAGATGCACGGCACTTTGATGCCCGTTGATGTTCAGCCACGCAACATGAAAGGGCAGCTGGCTTGATGTCGCGACAGACGGACAATGCCTACCCGAAACCGCTCGTCATGCCCAAGCGCAATCGCAGTGGTGCCCTTCGCCTGCTGATTGTGGGCATATTGCTGACGGTTGCAGCCATCGCCTATTTTGTGTTTCGAGACCAGTTGGGAGATGGATTTGCCCTCGTCCTCATGGGCATTCTGTCAATGGTCGGCGTGTTCTATCTTTTCGGTGCAGCGACAGGCCTCATTCAATTCAGCCAGAAGAACGGCGAGCAGGACCTCGCGCATTCCTTCATGGATTCGCAGCCGGAAGGGACAGTCATTTCTGACGCGCGCGGCCAGATCGTCTATGCCAACCAGGCTTATGCCATGATGACCGGCGTGGCGAATGCCGAAGGCGTCCGCTCCCTCGACAATGTGCTGACGGCGGAACCGGCCGCATCGGACGCTATCTACCGTCTGACGAATGCCGTGCGTGATGGCTTGTCGGCGCAAGAGGAAGTGCGCCTTTCGGGCGGTCTTTCCCGCGAGGGACGCGGTTCACTGGCGCCGGTCTGGTATCGCATCAAGGCACGTCCCATTGAAGCAGGGCAGGAATTCAAAAGTCCGCTCGTCGCGTGGCAGATTGCCGATATTTCCGACGAGCGTGCCGAGCAGGAGCGCTTTTTTCAGGAACTGCAGGAAGCGATCAATCATCTCGATCATGCGCCGGCTGGCTTCTTTTCGGCTGATCCTTCGGGCCGGATAATCTATCTCAATGCGACCCTCGCCGAATGGCTCGGCGTCGACCTGACCCAATTCACGCCGGGATCGTTGACGCTCAACGATATTGTGGCCGGCAGCGGAATGGCACTCATCAAGGCGGTGAAGGCTGAGCCGGGCACAAGCCGCAATACCGTCATTGATCTGGATCTCATCAAGCGCAACGGGCAGAGCCTTGCCGTCCGGTTCTATCACCGTGTTCAGGCCGCGCGCGACGGAACGCGCGGCACGAGCCGCACCATCGTTCTTGATCGTGCGGAGGGTGAAGATTCATCAATGGCGCTGCGCTCCGCCGAAGTGCGGTTCACGCGCTTCTTCAATTCGGCTCCGATGGCAATCGCTGCGGTTGATTCCGCCGGACATATATTGCGCACCAATGCGCGTTTCCTCGATATTTTCGCGCCTGTCGTTGATCGCGATGCGATTGACGGAAATGCGAAGCTTGAGATCGTCGTGCATGAGCGTGACCGCGAGACTTTCAACAGGGCGCTTGCCGCTGCATTTGCAGGACAGGCGAGCATTTCGCCCGTCGATACAGTGCTGCCGGGCAATGAGGAGCGGCATATCCGCTTCTACATGAGCCCCGTAACCGACCTGGGTGGCGAGCGCGCCGAAGAAGCTGCGATTATCTCTGCGGTTGAGACGACCGAGCAAAAAGCCCTCGAAAACCAGATGGCGCAGAGCCAGAAGATGCAGGCCGTCGGCCAGCTTGCAGGCGGCATCGCGCATGACTTCAATAATGTGCTTACTGCTATCATCATGTCGTCGGATTTGCTGCTGACCAATCACCGCGCATCCGATCCGTCTTTCCCAGACATCATGAACATAAAGCAGAACGCCAATCGGGCCGCCTCGCTTGTGCGTCAGTTGCTCGCATTCTCCCGCCGTCAGACACTGCGTCCGGAAGTGCTCGACCTGACGGACGTTCTGGCTGATTTGCGCATGCTTCTGGCACGTCTGGTTGGCAAGGACATCGAGCTGAAAATCGATCATGGTCGCGATCTATGGTCGGTCAAGGCCGATCTCGGGCAGTTCGAACAGGTTGCGGTCAATCTGGCGGTGAATGCGCGCGATGCCATGCCGGAAGGCGGTGAAATTACACTGCGCACCCGCAATGTGCCGATGCAGGAAGCCGCGAAGCTTCATTATCGCGATCTGCCGGAAGCGGATTATGTAGTCTTCGAAGTTGAAGACACAGGAACGGGCATACCCGCAGACGTGCTCGAAAAGATTTTTGAGCCGTTCTTCACCACGAAGGAAGTGGGCAAGGGCACCGGCCTTGGCTTGTCGATGGTCTATGGCATCATCAAGCAGACCGGTGGCTTCATCTATTGTGATTCCGAAGTCGGAAAAGGCACGACGTTCAAGATATTCCTGCCGCGCCACATCGAGGAAAAACGCGCAGATGATGCGCCTGTCGTCGTGAAGGAAAAGAAGGTGGAGAAAGCCACCGATCTTTCCGGTTCCGCGACGGTTCTTCTGGTGGAAGACGAGGATGCAGTACGCATGGGCGGAGTGCGTGCACTCCAGTCGCGCGGCTACACGGTGCATGAAGCCGCGTCCGGTGTCGAAGCGCTTGAAGTGATGGAAGAGCTGGGCGGCGAGGTGGATATTGTCGTTTCGGACGTGGTCATGCCCGAAATGGACGGCCCGACATTGCTACGTGAACTGCGCAAGACGCATCCGGATATAAAGTTCATCTTTGTATCGGGTTACGCAGAGGACGCCTTTGCACGCAATCTTCCCGCGGACGCCAAGTTCGGGTTCTTGCCAAAGCCGTTCTCGCTCAAGCAATTGGCAACGACAGTTAAGGAAATGCTGGAGAAGCAGGACTAATGCTTCGTTGGCTTTGAACATGAAGGGCAATATAGCCATTCTCGGAGGCGGGCCATCGGGTTTGATGGCCGCCGAAAGACTATCCGCTCTGGGCCACCGGGTGACGGTTTACGAGCAGATGCCGACGGTTGGCCGCAAGTTCCTGCTTGCCGGAAAGTCCGGCCTGAATATCACGCATTCAGAAGATTTTACAGCTTTCGCCAAACGGTTCGGCTCAAGCAGCGAGCTTATCTTGCCAGCCTTGACGGCCTTTGGTCCCATCCAGTTGCGCAAGTGGGCGGATGAATTGGGGGCCGACACGTTCGTCGGCTCTTCTGGCCGTGTTTTTCCCAAGGCAATGAAGGCATCGCCGCTTTTACGCGCCTGGGTAAAACGTCTCGAAGATCAGGGCGTTCGTATTCTTACCCGGCATCGCTGGCTTGGTTTCGAGGGCAATGGCCTGCGAATTGAGAAGCCTGATGGCGTTGAGGTCGTCAGATGCGACGCTGCGCTCTTTGCCTTTGGCGGCGGAAGTTGGCCGAAACTCGGTTCCAACGGAGCCTGGATCGACGAATTTCGACGCAAGGCAATCGACATAGCGCCGTTTCGCTCAGCCAATTGCGGTTTTGATGTCGTGTGGAGCGATTTCTTTGCCCAGCGTTTCGCCGGTGAACCGGTAAAGTCTGTCACAGCCACGTCTGATGCAGGCACGACACAAGGCGAGTTCGTCATTACCCGGGGCGGTGTCGAGGGGAGCCTCATCTACGCGCATTCCGCAGCCCTGCGCGACAGCTTGGAGGAAAACGCGCAGACGTTCCTGATCCTCGATCTTGCGCCGGGACGAGCTGTCGAGCGATTGGAAAGCGATATTGCCCGGCAGGATGCAAAGCTAAGTTTTGGAAACCTGTTGCGCAAGGCAGCGGGGCTTACAGGCGTAAAAGCCGCGCTCGTGACCGAGTTTACGCGTGACAGAAGCCCGAAAGCGCTGGCCTCCACCATCAAGGCGCTCTCCATTCCACTTATTCGTCCGCGCCCGCTTGAGGAAGCGATTTCGTCGGCTGGCGGCATTCGGTGGCATGAAATCGATGGGCACTACATGCTGTCGAAGCTTCCCGGCGTTTTCGTTGCCGGAGAAATGATCGATTGGGAGGCGCCCACTGGCGGGTATCTTCTGACGGCTTGTTTCGCGATGGGCCGTGCAGCGGCCGATGGAATCGACGCATGGATCAAGGCTGGCAACGCGTTTGACGCGAGATGATGCGTCCCGGGCTTCTTCAAGTGGAAATCAGCTTAGCCGGATATGCGATGTGCTCACTACAGGTTAAGCTGGTGGAGTTGGATTGAATGTTTGCCGTCTGAGGGGAAGGTACATTCGCATGAATACAGCTTCTGCCACCGCCGCACATCCGCTTCTGAGAGAAAGAGACGGGCACCATGCGCGGGTAACATTCGAGGAACTGTTCTTCGATCTGGTCTATGTTTTCGCGGTTACGCAGCTCAGCCATGAGCTTTTGCACAATCTGACATTAACCGGCGTGGCGGAAACGCTTATCCTCTGGTTCGCCGTGTGGCTGGGCTGGCAATATACCTGCTGGGTGACAAACTGGTTCAACCCGGAGACACCGCAGATACGCAGCCTTCTGTTTTGTATCATGCTGCTCGGTCTGGTGATGGCTTCTTCTATCCCAGGCGCATTTGCGGAGAACGGTTGGATATTCGCGCTGGCTTATGTGGCCATGCAGCTCGGCCGGACCGGCTATATCGTTTTTGTCCTTGGGCAGAAGCATCCGCTTGCCGCCAATTACCGGCGAATGCTCGGCTGGCTCACCATTGCAGCCGTCTTCTGGATCGCCGGTTGTTTTGTTGAACATGAAATCCGCATGGCTTTCTGGCTGATCGCCGTGCTTTGCGAATATCTATCGCCGATGTTCGGCTTTGCATTGCCGGGGCTCGGGCGTTCCCATACCAGCGACTGGACCATCGAGGGAGGGCATCTGGCGGAACGTTGCCAATTGTTCGTGATCGTCGCGCTTGGCGAAACACTGCTCGCTACCGGCGCATCGCTGTCCAATGCCGATGTCTGGAATGTCGCCTTGATATCCGCTGTGCTTGCAACCTTCGGCGGCACACTTGCGATGTGGTGGCTATATTTCGGAACTTCCAGCAAGGACGCGACAGAAACGATCACTCACTCCCCAGACTCGGGGCGGATCGGCGCATATTTCCATTATGTCCATGCAATACTGGTCGCCGGCATTATTGCGACGGCAGTGGGAAACGATCTGGTGATGGAACATCCACATGATCCGCTGAAAACTGCCTATGTTCTTATTCTTGTCGCTGGACCGGCAATCTATCTGATGGGCAGCGCGATCTACAAAAAAGTTGTCTATGGCCTGATCCCTGCGTCCCATATTTTGGGCGTGCTGGCCCTGCTGATGGCCATCCCCATAGGTTACGCGGCCAATCTCTTACAGATGGGAATCCTGACGACGGTAATCATGCTGGTCGTGAGTGTCTGGGAAGGGCTCAACAAGCGGCTCCGCGCCCCTGCAATGATGAGTTAACTGGACTTCCAGCTCGTCTGTCCAATCCCCATCTACGAAGTCAGACCCGTGTTTTGGAAGCTTGCAGCGCACCATGTCAGATACACAGCCCTTCGATGAACCAGCAGCCGAAAATATTCATGTCAAAGTTGCCCGAAAGGTCGACATCGTGGTCATTGGCGCCGGGCAGGCAGGGCTTTCTTCAGCCTATCACCTGAACAGGCTAGGTCTTGCCGGAGAACGGCAATTCGTGGTTCTCGACAAGGCTCCAGGGGCGGGCGGGGCCTGGCAATTTCGATGGCCTTCGCTGACGCTCAAGACTGCAAACGCCATTCACGACCTGCCTGGCATGAAGTTTGAAGATATCGTCGAGACGGAGAATGGCGAAGTGCGCGCGTCGGTGGCCGTCCCGCAATATTATCGGGCTTATGAAGAAAAGTTCGATCTTCCCGTGCATCGACCGGTAACCGTAAGAGTTGTCTGTGACCGTGGCGAGCGGCTTCGGGTGGAGACCGACCAGGGCAATTACTCGGCTCGCGGGGTGATTAACGCGACCGGCACATGGGAGACGCCCTATGTTCCGCCTTATCCGGGTTCGCAACTGTTCAGAGGCCAGCAGCTACACACTCGTGATTATCAGACAGCGGGGGAGTTCAGAGGTAAACGTGTTCTGGTGGTCGGCGCTGGCATCTCGGCCGTGCAGCTTCTGGACGAAATATCGCGCGTGACGGAAACCGTATGGGTGACGCGGAAGGAGCCTGCATTCAGGGAAGGACCGTTTACGCCTGAACTGGGGCGCGCTGCGGTGGCCCTGGTCGAGGAGCGTGTGCGCCGAGGCTTGCCGCCGGGATCGGTCGTTTCTGTGACCGGCTTGCCGCTGACGCCGGCCATTGAAGCAGCGCGGGCTCGCGGCGTGCTCAACAGGCTGCCAATGTTCAAGGAGATTACGGAAACCGGGGTTCGTTGGGAAGACGGAAGGGAACAATCTTTCGACGTGATCTTGTGGTGCACCGGATTTCGCAGTTCGCTCGATCATCTTGCCCCGCTGCAGTTGCGCAACTCCGAAGGCGGCATTCTCATGACCGGGCGTCTGGCGACACAAGTAGCTGCCGATGCCCGCATTCATCTGGTTGGATACGGTCCGTCAGCTTCGACCATCGGTGCAAACAGGGCAGGTGGCGCGGCAGCGCGGGAGTTGGCAAGCCACCTTGGACTGATATGATCTGATGCAACCAATTTTGCGAGGGGCAGCATGCGGCGAATTCTGAAGTTTGCAGGGGGAGCACTGCTTGCCATCCTGCTTGGAGCAATCGTGTGGCTGGCTGTCAAACCGCCCGAACTTTTGCGTGTCGGCACGGGCTACGCCGCCAAGATCGTCTGTTCAAATGTCTTCATAGCAGGACGTGATGCTGCCAGTGTTCTTGCAGACGATGTTCAGGCACCGGGAAATCCGTTGCTCCGGTTTCTCAATGCGTCCGTGGACAAGGATCGCGGCAGCATAACAGCGCGCATTTTCGGCTTTTTCGCGCCAAGTACCGCAACTTACCGCCCGGCGCTTGGATGCGCGAATATCCACGAAAGTGATTTGCGGCTTGAATTACCGACGGGGCCGCAAGTGCCGGCAGAGCCCATCCAAATCGAGAGCGACCCGGCCATACAGGCCGTAATCGAAAACGATGCCCTGGCTGGCCCCGGCATGCGGGCGATTGCCGTTATCCGCGACGGCAAACTGATCGCGGAGAAATATGGTCCGGGCTTTAGTGCTGATACGCCCTTGCTGGGGTGGTCGATGACCAAATCCGTCATGGCAACGCTGATCGGCATGCGCATCGCGGAGGGACGCATGGCGACGGAACGTACGGACCTTTTGCCTGAATGGAAGAATGACGGCCGGTCGAAGATTTCCCTGGCAAACCTTTTGGCGATGAACAGCGGCCTGCGCTTCGATGAGGATTACGGCACCGTGGCGGATGTCACGCGTATGCTTTTTCTCGAACCTGACATGACCCGATTTGCCGCCTCGTTGCCGCTGGAGGAAGCACCCGGCACGAAGTTCAACTATTCCAGCGGAACGGCGAATATTCTATCAGAGCTGTTCATGGATAGTTTCAACAGCCGCGAAGAGGCGCTGGCCTATCCTCGACTTGCGCTTTTCGGCCCGCTTGGCATGCACAGCACCATTTTGGAGACTGACGCTTCGGGCGTCTTTGTCGGGTCCTCCTATATGTACGCGACGGCGCGCGAATGGGCACGTCTGGGTGCATTTCTCGCAGATGACGGAAAGCTTTACGGAAGACCGGTACTGCCTGCGGACTATATTTCGTTCATGCGCAAGCCCTCGCCGGAGTCGCAAGGGCGTTACGGTTCTGCGCAGGTCTGGCTTCAACTGGGCGGCGTGAAAGCAGGTGAAGACGGTATTCCCGAAGATGCTTTCTGGATGTCGGGACATGACGGGCAAAGTGTCATGGTCGTTCCGTCAATGCATCTTGCCGTGGTTCGCCTTGGCCTGACACCGTCCCGCACTGGCTATAACGTTCAATTGCTGAACGCCAAAATCATTGAGGCTCTCCGGAGGGAGCGTTGAACGTCAGTTTGCGAAAATCGTTGCCGCTCGGATTTTGGAAAGCGCTCAGGCCGAATTCTGGCAGTACCGCATAGAGGTGATCGAAAATGTCGGACTGGATCTGTTCGAATGATGCCCAGACCGTTGTGTTGGCGAAACAATAGATCTCCAGCGGCAAACCTTCGGGCGTAGGGTCCATCTGGCGCACCAGCAGCGTCATACCCTTGTGCACGCCGGGATGGTTGCGAAGATAATTTTCCACATAGGCGCGAAACGTGCCTATATTGGTGAACTGACGCCGGTTGACCGGATTGTTGGCGCGGTCGCCCAGCTTCTGGTTCCATTCGGCGATTTCCTTGGCTTTCTTCGGCAGATATTCCGCCAGCCAATCGACCGTGCCCAGTCTGGCGCGCTCTTCCTCCGATAGAAATCGAATGGTGTTCTGATCGATGTAAAGAGCACGCTTGATCCGCCGCCCACCAGATTCCTGCATGCCGCGATAGTTCTTCATCGGCTCCGTGATGAGCTTGCGGATGGGAATTGTGGTGATCGTCTTGTCGAAATTCTGCACCTTGACCGTATAGAGCGCGATCTCCGTGACATCGCCATTGGCGTCGAGGTTCTTCATCTCGATCCAGTCGCCGACACGCACCATGTTGGAGGAAGCGATCTGCATACTGGCGACGAGGGAAAGCAGCGTATCCTGAAAGACGAGGATCAGCACTGCCGCCATGGCACCGACACCGGAAAGCAGGATAACTGGCGATTTGTCCAGCAAGGTGGCAATGATGAGAACCGTCGCGATGATATAGACCGCAAGCTTGGCGACCTGGATATAGCCCTTCATAGGGCGGAATCTCGCCTCTGGACGACGGTGATAGAGCGTATCGACAAGCCCAAAAGCCGAATTAACAGCCAATGCAAGCGTCAGAATGATGAAGGCTATGGCCACATTCCGAATAACGGTGATCACGCCTTCAGGCAGACCAGGCACGGCCATGATCCCGGATGAAATAATCAAGGCAGGAACGATATTGGCAAGGCGGCTGATGACCCCGTGCCTCTTAAGCTCTTCGTCCTGTCCGAAAGATGTCTTCTCGACAATCCGATCGAGCAGTTTCAGCAAGATGGCCTTGATGAGAAAATTCGCAATGAATGCCGAAAGGAATAATCCGCCGAGCGCAGCAAGCGTCTCGGCCCAAGGATGAGCAAGCAAGAATTCCGACAATATTCTTTTCCGGGACCTGTTTTCGATACAGCGTTTTATTGTGCGTAGCGTGGTCGAGCGCTGAATTCAACCGCGAGGCGTGTTTTGCCTATGCGAAAACCCCGGCTGGGTTGCCGGGGTAATTTTCTGTTCCATTTTCCGTGACGGAATTTGCCAGCTCTACTGAGCGGGTGCCGGAGAGGCTGGCGCAGGCGCGGTCCCGCTTGCGGGAGTGTCAGTCGCTGGCGCGTTGGTCTCCGTTGCCGCAGATGGATCGGCGACACCATCAGCAAAGAATTTTGAACGGTCGAAGGCCGGTGCGTCATTCAGCTGCTGCTTATTGGCCTTGATGACGAGCCACGTTTTTCCGTCGCTGCGGGTAGCAAGCTGAAGTTGATCAGGGCTGACCGCGACGTCCTTTTCACCGACACCGAGGAAACCGCCGACACCGATAATGGCCGCTTCGATCTGACCATCGGGGCTGGCGATCAGGTCATTCAGTTTGCCCACTGACTGTGCGTCAGGCGCATCGCTTTCATAAACGCTTCGCCCGATGAAGGACGAAACAAGCAACTGTCCTTCTTTCGGTTCCACAAAGCCGACCTTGCCCGCTTCGCCCGTTATGGGCTTGCCGAACATGTCCTTGGATGAAACCGGCATGTCTTGCGTGGTTGCGGGCGCTTCTGCCGGAGCAGGCGAGGGAGTTGCTGTTTGGGCGAAAGCCGATCCGCCGATCAGCAAAGCACAGGTCGTCGTCAGAAGTGTAGTTCTGAACATAACTATCTCCTTTATACGTTCCGGTTATTCAATCCAAACGCTGAAATTGCTCCTTCGTTCCAAAATTCATTGCAATCTGCCAAGTGTTACAGTTCTGCTTACAGAGGAACATCTATCCCGCTACCATTCGACAAACAAAAAGCCCGCATGACGCGGGCTTTCAGTGTTGCTGTTTAGATAACCCCACTGAAAAGTCATAAAAATCGAATTCAGACGTAAATTAATCAATAAATTCAACGATTATCAATCACTCCGACTTGCTCAATGTCATCTTTTGCTCATCTGCTGAGTCATATTTTCAAGCGGCCGATAGCTCACCATATTCCGGACAAAGAAAAACCCGCCGAAGCGGGTTTCAATTCTACGGAATTCCGTCTCTCAATCCCACGCTGCCGACCGCGCATCTCTCCTCAGAAGGTAGCCGCTCCTGCCTCCTCGAAGGCAGGCATAATGCCTGCTGCCGCCAATCGCTTCTTCACCCTGGCGATCTGCCCACGGCCTTTCGAGAATTCGAAGAGTGAGACGTAGGTATCCTGAAATTCTTCCAGCCCCGAAGGCGAGACGTAGGTCTGCGGAATTCGATGCATCGGGTTGTCGGCGACCACTGTTTTCAGGAGACCCGCTGCCGCCAGCCGCTTGACGGTTTTCGTTGTGGTTCCGATCATTCGTTCCGCGCACTGGAATGTGATGCCCGGGGGCGAGGCGACGTGGAAAGCCTGCTTCACCTCCAGAGGGTCCACAAAGATGGTGTCGAAACCGAAATGGTCAGTCTGTGATGCCTCCCCATCCTGACTAACGCTGCCGACCCCAACGTGCACGACTGCCTTCGTGATGGTTCCTTCCAAAATGAGCGCTACGATCTCTCCATAGCTCCGGCTTACGATCCGGGTCATATCCTGCAGATTTCTCATGCCTGCATCAGGCGTAGCGCGAGGCAGGCGATCGAGGCGCTCAATAAAATCGAGGTAGGAGGCCTTATTCAGGCGGCGCGATCCACTCCCCAAGCTTTCGTTTTCGGCCACCAGGCCTTGGCGGACGAGTTCTTGGAGCGCCGCGCCGCTGATGCCGAACCGCGTCTTCGCATGCTCGGCAGGAAGACGTTCTCTCCAGTCTCCAATCAGCTTGTCGAAGATCTCTGCTGCGATTACCACACGCCCGTCGCTCTGCTGGGTGGATCCGGCCGGAAGAAGCCCTGCGGAATCCAGGATGCTTCGCAAAGTGATCCGATGGATGCCGTGAGCGACCTCCGCCGTTCTGATGCTGTGGAGGCGCCTTGGGAGGTTGGTGCCGAGAAACGCATCTTCCGGACCGAGGGTGTGGTTGGAATGCGCATGCTCTGCGACGAACCGGATCACGTCCTCGTAACCCTTGACGCCGATACGGCTCGACAAGAGTTCTTGAAGCCTGCCGTACAGGTTCTTGAAGTGGCCACGTCTGGAAGCGCGCCAGTGGATTTCGTCGCGTCGCACCAGAAACTCGCGCAGACCATCATGTCCTCGACGAGTAAGTTTAAACCCTGCGATCACTGCCGCCTGGCGATCATCGCCTGTTGCGGCGCTTCGCCAATATCGATCTCCGAAAAGCTCCATGCCGCCGATGACCTCGGTGAGTAGGAGTGCTGCAGGGACCGGCATGGCATCTAGCATCCGCAAATCGTTGGCTTCGTTTAGCTGTCGCCCGCTAGTTCCGGCTTCGCATCGTAACCTGCCTTGGAAATAGCGATCTGAGTCCAAGTCCAGGCCGGAGACCTTCGTGGTAACCGACGTCGTTTCGATAACCGCTGGACTCGGGCCGTCAATGAAGGTTGCACCAGTACCGGTCGATCTGAAAGCTTCATTGGCGACAGCGGCACTTGCGCTTTTTCCAAGCAGGTGCTGCGACATTGCTCCTGCGAAATCCCCGTACGAAAACCTGTCGTAATCAGTCCCGATGACCACAAGTGGGACGTCATGTACTTCGCACCGGCCAAGCGTCCGGAGCATCCAGCCGAACCTGAGCCGTGGTCGGGCCTCGACCCGCCCGATCCCCCGGTCGATGTCCTCTCGGATACAGCAGGGGCACGCCCGGGCAGACTTCGCCCAAATATCCTTGACGTCGAACGTCATGCCGAATGTGGTGAAGGTGCCACCGATTTTTACCATGTCATGCCGTTTCAGCTTATCGGGTTCGATACCCGTCACGGCGGAGACATGGTCGTAGTAGCGCGGCTTTTTGTTGTATCGAGCTAAAATACTACCGTGGATGCGGAAGTCCCACAGACGTACTCCACGCGATGCCGCAAGGCGCGACAGGTAGCCGGATAGCGGTTCGTCGCTCGCAATCTCGATTGTCTGCATGTTACCGTCCCCTTATTTCCCTGTCTTGGTGCGCTTCTGCTGCGTCATACGGCCTTCGTCGACAAGCTCTCGCATCGAGTTCGCGGGAAGAATATCCTTCCAGTTCTCCTTTGCGGTGAAGATGTTCTGCGACGGACGGCAACCGCTCTCGAGCGCATAAGCTGAGGCGAAGAATTCGGGGCCGACGGTCTCGGCTCCTCGTCGCAATGCGACTTCACATACGTGCCGGGTCGTCTGGATCATCGACCCGAACGCACCGCAGGAGGCGTGAAGTAGGCGATGAACGAATTCCTCGCTGAGGATCACCGGATCGGCCTTGAGGCCGGCTTCTACAGTGACGATCTTGTTCACGACCTTCGTCATGACGGAAATATCCTCCGGGAAGGTCATCCGACGAAATTCGATGACCTTGCTGCGCTCTTTGAGCTGGCGGTTTGTCTGGCCGGACTGATGGAGAAAACCAGCGAGTTCCGGAACGCCGCTCAAAATAAGATGAAGCGGCCACCCTGGGATCTGAAGCAGGCTCTTGATTACGTCGGCGACCGTCTGTAGCTCCTTGACGTTATCGGACTTCAAAACATGCTGGAGCTCATTGATCGCAAGGAACAGCACGTGCTGCTGGCGAAGTTGATCCTTCCAAAGCTCAAAGAGTTCGCCTGCTGTGAGGCGGGGATTGTTCACGTGATATCCTAGCCGCTTAAGGCCATTAGTAGCCAGACCCTTGACGGTGAGCGGCTTGGGGACCTCCATGTCGATCAGCAGTTTGTAAGGAGTACCGTCTGCAGCCACCTTCGCCGCGAATTCTGACCGCTTGGAGATGTGCTTCTCGACTGCGGTGGTCTTGCCCGAACCGGATTCGCCGACGACGAACAAGGCGCGACGCTTTCCGGATTTCCCGAACAGTTCCGCTGCAGAGTTCACGATGAGCGCCTCAAAGGCCTCGTCAAGTTCGATATCGCGCGCCGTTCCGATATAGGCGGTGTTCATCTCTCCAATATGGGCAGCGCGATCGCGGAGCTTGGGATCCATGGAGCCAAGGAGTGATTCCGCGGCTTCGCGGAAGTAGGAATCGTAGGACTGCTGCATTATATTCTCCTTTTATCAGTAGTCGAAATCGAGGCCATCGTTGGCCTGCTCGGTGCCGCCGCCCATACCGGCGAAGCCCGATTTTTCGGGGCGGAGGACCTCTTCCGCCTCCGCCGCCGCCTGTGCCGAGCGACGGCTGGTTCCGAGGTGACGGAATGCATCGATGCCAACAGTGGTGGGGTCATGCGGAATCCGCAGTTCCGAGAGGTCCGGCTGCGCCCCCTTGAGATCGTCCTCGACGTCGAGTTCGAAGTAGTTTTTCTCGACGAGGGCGTACTGCTTGGCGGAGGGGAGGTCGGTCCCGAGTTCAGCGCGTGCGCTGGCAGCGTGCCCGGCTTCGCGAAGATCATTGACAGCCTTCAGCAGTACGGACAGGTGGAGCTTGGCGTTCGCACGGTGGATTGCACGCAGTTCCTTCGTTGCGTCAACCCACTCCCAGACCGATACGTCGTCCGGCAGACCCATGGTGGCTTCGGCCTCAACCCAACGGCTTCCGTCCCAGAAGGAGATCTTTCGGAGACTAAAGCGGTCCACGCGGATCTCGGTGCGGGGAGATTTTGACCCGGGCAGGGCGGCCTGCTCGGTGCGCATTTGCTGAAGGCGGGAGTGCTGGTAATGGATCCCCAGGAAGCGCCCCCCTTGTCCCCGATCGCCTTGACGATCTTGGTGCCGAAGATGTGGCGACGCTGGTCGGGATCTAGAGGCGGCAGAATTCCATATTTAGCGGTGAGCCGAAGCCACTCGTTATGTGGCGTGGCGCCGTTCAGGCCGTCGTGCGGGGTGTGGTGGTAGATATCCACAATGGCGCGCAGGAGCATCCGGTTGAGTTCGTCGATGTTGAGTTTCGCCTCGGTTCCGTTGGGGCCGCGCTCAATGACGTTCGAGAAGGTTCGTCCTTCGAACCAATGCATGAACCGCATCCCCTGCGTTTTAAAGACGGATTCGATCGTTCCGCGACCCGCCGCCCAACCTGCTGCAGTGAACTCATGGTAGCGCGCACCTGCGCGACGGCGGTGCGCAGTCGGATGGCGCGGAATGCGGGTCCCCAGTCAGTGACCAGGCTCGAGAACAGCACGTTGTAGATCCAGGGTGTCCCGGCCCCGATTACAGCCGACAACATGGTCTTGTCGGAAACGGCCATTTCGAGAGCAGCCATCGAGGAATCTTCCGACGGTGCACGGGCGCTGAAACGCATGGCCAGAATACAACGTGTGGCCACGTCGATGACGACGGTAACCCAGATGCGAGTGCTCTTGATAATCTCGCGTTCCTCGTCCGTCATTTTCTGCGCGAGACCCGCGAAGATCAGCAGGACGAGCAGGTCGATCTTCCATTCGTCCATCTCGACGCGCGCGCCTGGACGCCTGATCTGCAGACCGTTCCCGGTCTTGGATAGCGTGGCCTTCGCCACATCGTCACCAAGCCGAGACGCAGTCAGGAAATAGCGACCGAGCCCTTTGATCATCTTGTTGAAGAACTTAGGCTTTGGCATTTCGTGCAGACGCAGGCCGTGGATCGCACGAATTCCATTCAACTCTTCGATCTTCGCCTGCAGCATCAGGAGCGCACCGCTGATCTTTGGTCGCTTGGAGGCCGCATACAGTCTCGCGTGCTCCACCCAAATGGCAAGATCCTCGCGATCGAACTGCGACGGCATTGCGCCTGGGCCGTTGGCGGTGCGGACCAGCGCCTCGACGCGGAAGCCATTCTCCGCATACCGGTCATAAAGGCGGAAGAAGTGCCGCGGGCCCACGATCGACACATACTTGTAGGTCTTGCCGCCACGCTGGTTTCCCTTGCGGGCGTTGTCATTCACCGTTCGCTCAATGAAGGGCAGGAGCTCCTGGAGGCAAGTCGAACCGGTCGTAATCTTCTTGCGGGTGAATCCGAACTCTGCCAGTCCAGGGTAGGAGGGTCCCACCGTCTCGATCTCCAGGAAGAGATCAAGGCAATCGGCGAGAAAGAAAGCTCGCTCGAGCTTCTTTTCCGAGAAGTCTCCAAGATCAGGCATGCCTAGAGAGAAATCCGCACCGCCGCGTTCGACCTTGAGGCGGCGGGCGCAATGGAGGGCGTAGATATGCTGGTGGGAGAACTCCTCATCGAAGCCCTGCCTGTCGCGCAGCCCGGTCTTCTTCATGTCCTGTGACACAAGAAGGTATTCCTGCCCGTCGATCAGAATCTTCGTCGCGTCGCCGAGGTAGTACATCGGAACGACCGCAAGGTCGTCGAACTGAAGCGGGAGATCCTTCATACGGATTTACCCTCTTGAGATGGGCAGACTTCCATCAGCGTGTGGTCTTCGATGCGCGCCGGAATGACGGGGCGTAGCCAGCCTTCCCCGATGAGCACCCAGAGGGCGGTGCGTCGGAACGCCTGGATTTCGAGCCCTTTAAGAAGCTCGCCGAAGCGAATGCGCCCTTTGACCTGACGGAGAAGCTCCTTTGCATCTTCGACATCGGCATCGTTGCGGGCGCGGCGCGCAAAAAGGATTTCTTCGGCGTTGGCGGCCGCGTACTCGCTGGCGAAGTGCTCAGTGATGAAACTCACGTCGTCCGCGATACCGCCGATGCCCTGGTCCTTGATCAGGATGAGCATGTCGATCAACCGTTTCGAGGCCAGCTTTCCGAAAGGCTTCACGGCGATCGCGACGCGTTTCCCGCAGCGCTTTCGGATCCAGAAGTCGAAAGTGTGGGCGTGCACGACACCGTCCAGATCGATCCATTCGATTTTCACCTGCTCGCGGAGTTCGACTACGTCCATCGTCTTCAGGATTTTGCCTGCCTTGAGCTCGAGTGCGCTCTCCATAAAGATGATCGTGTCGTTGAGCGGGTTCACCGCGGTCGCCCGAGTATTGAATGGGGACTTCGCCGACGGAACGCGGGAGGCGCTGCTTGGCTTCGGCATGGTGTCGAACGTTTCGTTCACTGTCGGCCGCAGGTGTGTCACGACGGCCGGGATCCGGTGGTCAGGAACGAGGCCGGCGCGCTTCTCCATGAGATGCTGCTTGATACGATGCTCAGGTCTCATCGGTCACACTCCGGATTTCCCGCGAGGCGAGGGTGACGATGGCCGGGTTTAGGTCAGCCGGGCCGACCACGGTCTGAAGGGTGGTCAACAGCAGATGTTGTGATGCCTCGAGCTCGCTGCAGATTTGCAGCGGCGTCTCCTGCAATTCGGGCGGAAGCTCCTGCAAGAGTTTCAGAGGCAGGATTTCACGGCCGCGAGACTTTACGGAAATCGTGGCGACGTCGTTGCTTGTCTTCATGGAAGCCTCCTGTTCGATCGCCATCGCTCAGTCCTCGACCGTGTGATCGAGGGACAGGAGCAGCGTCTTGATATCCGCCGGGCGCGAATTTTTTGGCCAGAACTTCGGGTGGTCTCGCCAGGTGTTGGCGCTGAGGAAATCGGACCGATAATTGTGCGAGGCATTGACCCTGTTGCAGAATTGCCGGAATCCGCATGCCCGCAGCCCACGCCGCGCGCATTCAATGCGCAAGGTCTGGAACTGTTTGTACGTGTGGTCGAAATCCGACCCTTTCGCTGCAGCTTTCGCGAAACGATCATGGAGGCTGAGTTCTTCGGAGTTGAAGCGGGTCTGGCTCCAGGCGACTGCTGAGTTGAGCTTTTTGTGGCAACGGGATGCGATGGTCACTGTGGTCTCCGTTTCTTGCGTGCGGACACAGGTTCTCGATCCCCGGAGTGACCGGGGTTGCAGAACCTTGAGAGGACCCGTCATGACTCGGACGGAAGATCACCTTCCTTGAGGATCTCTAGGAATGTCGCGTATTCGACGAACTTGAGTTCCGGTGCCCCGTTCGAGCGAAGCGTTGCGTTCATCACCTGAAATGACTCCGCGATCGATTTCCAGATATCCCACTCGAAGCCCGGGAATTCCTCTGCCATTTCAAGGGCACCATCCATCGCAACGGCTTCGATATGCACGTACTCATAGGGACGGGAGCCGTTGGAAGCCGACCAGGTGGGGATACGGTCGAGGCGCATGCTGATCTCATCCAGCAGAGAGGCGATATGATCGAGGTCCATGGGTCGCTCCTTAGTTGACGTAAGAGGTTTCGGATGCACCGCCGACTTCGGCCGAGGAAGCGAGAACGTTCCAGGTGGGGCCGTAGCGCATGTCGTGGACGAACTTTGTCGGAAGAGTCAGGACCAGTTTGCGGAACTCGGACAGCGTCGGATGAGCTGGGCTTCCACCGGAAAGGAAACCGTCGCGGTGCAGCATCTCACAGAGTGCTTCGTGAAGCTGACGGATCGACGGGCGGCGAGGATCGGCATAGAAGAGTGCCACGCATTGGTGCAGGGTCACCTGGTCGTCTGGATACGACGGATTACTGTGTTTCTTGCTCCAGATGCGGATGTCTTCGCGATACTCAGCGGGAATATTCCCGGCCGGCATGGTGGTGTGATGGCTATGCGTCATGGCGCGACTCCTCGGCGGTTAATCTTCAACCGGATCGCGCCCCTGTCTTGGGAAAGAACGCATCTCCGGCCTCCAGCCCGTGTAAGGGGCAGCAGCGGAGATGGCTAAGCTTGAGACGCGAAAATTTTAGAGGGAAGTTTTTTCCGAATTAAATTCGGGCAGGTCGGACTGGCACATGCAGCGATCCGATGACGCGTCCACGACGCTCGTCGTAAACGGCGCTCTCTCGGGTGTTAGAAGCGGGCTGCTATGTTCGCCAATTGGCGTATGATCCGAATGCGCATCAGCGGTCTCCGACGGAAATCCATATTGAGGCTCCCAAATTAGACTACCGACGCCAAAGTTTGTCCATAGATTTATTTCAACCGGTGGGTGTTGACGTCGATCGCGCGACGCCGTTGAATGCGCTCGCGCGCAGGACTGCGGCCGTGAGATCAGCCGTCTCGGCAGGTGCAGGTTTGTCACATGCACGGCGACATCGAATCCTGACGGGGTCAAAAGGAAACCCGTCATGCGCCACTACATTCGAAACCGCGTCGCAGAAGCCAGAGAGCATCTCCGGCCGGTGCTCAAGGAACTCGGTCTTAATCTCATGGTCTCGGATAGGGAGAACCAAGAGGAAATTTACTTCGTCGGAAAACCTCTCGAGCATTTCGACGGGAACCGTCTGCTGTCACCTGTGACGATCCATTTCAATAGAGGTATCGCCCCCGCTGGCCGGAAGGAAGCGCAGTGGCAAGATGCCTATCTCTGCATCGAGGATTGGCGTCTAAAACCTCTGGGCAGAACAGGTCGCGTCCATAGAAGGTGTTGGGATTACAAGTTCCTTCCGGTCGAGAAGACAGGCAAGGAGATGTTCGCGTGGATGGGAAGAATGATCCGCAAGCACGAGGCATTCATTTATGAATCAGAGCCGGAACATGTGGATTCTGAGGAGCTGGCGGACACGTACTGGGCGCTCTTCCGTGGACGCAAGATCAAGGATCTTGATATCGTGACGATTGAAGGTGGGCGCTGGAACCACGATGCTTTGACATTCCAGGATCACCTCGGTCGGCGAATACACATGGTGTACGCCGGAGTAGGGGAGCTGATGATCGATGGTGAGTTGGTTGGTACCTTTAAAATGGATACACCGTTCAAAACACAGTTCGCAGAGAGGCTAAAGACTGGGAGCAGTTGGGTTAAAGGTCTGTATAATCCTGTGGATCCGGGCGTGAAGCCTCGGTAGGAAAGCATTCCCGATCCCGCTGCAAACGGGTCGCCGCTGCAATCCGTGCCACGGCGACACGCTCCCTCTTTGAAAAGGCCGCGCCTTTGCCACGTTTCATTGGGACGAGTTCTTCCATATATGTAGCGAGTGCACGTTCAACTTCGTCAGGATTCAACGTCTTCAGCTCGTCCTCACGATCCATGTACTTCTCGGCCTTAAGGGCCCGCGAAGCCGTGTACCACTTGGGCGTAAGAGAAACACGCTTCGGCAAAGGCTGGCCGATCCGCTCATCGTCTATTAGCGGCTCACGAATGGCAGTTTCCAGATCGACGCGCGTTCCAGTGAGGGCCTGATAGATGTTCAGGCCCATCACGCGTGCTAAGACCGGAGGCGTGGCTTCGGCTATCATATCAATATTTCCGGAGAGTTCGGCTTCGAAAGACCACTTGTCGGGAAAGCCTTGGAGGCAAGCGATAGCTGGTACGGTCAGCTTTGGCAGGAAATGATTGTCATCGACTTCCTCAACTCGTGGAGGAGCCTCGGCATAAGATTCAGGGTCGATGCCAGCCTTCTTCATTGCTTTCCATGTGCTACTTCCTTTGCTTGGTGGTGAAACCGGGATAACGGGCAGTAACTTGTCGTCACTGTACCACCGCCGCCAATCTTTCGCCCACGTGTTGTAGAGACCTTGAGGCGAATATGAATCCTTACGCTCAAGCAGATCTGTTGGCGTATCGTATTTGATGAGTAGTGGCCCGAGCACTTCGCCGACACTTCGGCGAATTGAATTGACGAGTGTTGGGATGACAAAAGTGCCAGCCTCGTTGGTCCTAACGCCAATGAGTAAAAACTGGTCGCCTTGTTGCGGAAGGCCGAAGTTGCTCTTCACAAGCCTGACTTGTTCGACCTTGTACCCCAAGCGGGTCAGATCAGAGCAGACCTCAGCCAGATAGGCGGCATGCTGAGCGAAGGTGACCGTCTCGACGATCGCGAACATAAAGGAACGTGGTCTGGTGAGCCGCACGGCTCGAACGGCACCGGGGAAATGATTGTCTTCAGTTACTCGCCCCTCCGGCCCTGATTTGCGGGCAAAGGAATACCCTGGAATGCTTCCTGGGCGGCTTTAGCATTGTCGTTGATCCTGTCGGCATGCGCCAGCAACGTTGATCGCGGCTCCGCGCCGGAGTTGCCCTATCAGCCTCGCGAGACAGATGTCTCCGTGATCTATGGGGAGAAGACCGATTCCGGCTTCCGGGTAGCGGGCCTCGATACCGAGAAGATCAACCCGGAATTCGTTCGGCAAGAAGTGAACTATCCGACGGATGAAAAACCGGGCACGATCATCGTCGATCAGCGGGCGCGCTTTCTGTATCTCGTGCAGGGTAGCGGCAAAGCCATTCGCTATGCCGTTGGTGTCGGCCCAGTCGCGCGTGCCTTCGAGGGCGGCGACGCAGTGATCGCGAATAAGGCGGCGTGGCCCCGTTGGATACCCACGCCCGACATGGTGAAGCGGAATCCGGAGCATTATGGGCCGTACAAGGACGGAGTTGACGGCGGACCACGGAACCCGATGGGAGCGAGAGCGCTCTACATGCACAAGGATGGAAAGGACACCTACTACCGTGTCCACGGAACAAACGATCCGAGCTCGATCGGTAAGGCGGTCTCCGCAGGGTGCATCCGGCTTCTGAATCAGGACATCATCGACCTCTACGATCGCGTCACGCCTGGCGCCCGCATCGTCGTACACGGATGATGACTAATCTCCGCCAATCGTTGCGATCCCTCGTTGTGGCGAATTAAACACGGTCGCAATCGTGAAAACTCTCGGCAAGATCCTATGATGGATGGGAGAGTCGCCTTTGAAAATAAAGAGTTCGCAGAGCGCCGCTAGATGGATCGAGGTACAAGACCCCGTCGATGACGCACCAGATCCTGCCAGCATCGAAATCCGCCGCGCCCCGTCGTCTGCCCCTCATCTTGCCGGTCAGTCCGCCAATCACGGGCGAAGGCGGCAACCCGGCCATAGGAACCAGTAAAGCCGAGAACCACCAGATCGCCATGAACCTGCTTCGGTGTTCGTCGCTGCGTGCGCGACTTCCCGGCCTCGGTCTTCAGCCAGGCCGCCAGCTTGTCGGCAAAAGGATTAACTTTGCTCGATCGTTCCGGTACCGTGAATGTCGGTTCGATTGTACCCGCGCTCAAATACCTCGCGATCGTGTTCCGCGACAGCCCGGTGCGACGGCTGATCTCGGGGATCGACTGCTTCTCGCGCAGCGCCACGACGGATGATATTTAAAAGTCCCATGTGGATCACTCCAAAATGATCAGTCCGGCGCGTGGTCGAAGCTTCCCTAATACCAGGGTTGATGACCTTGTCCTCAAGTAGGCGATGCCGTCCAGCGATGCCTATCCCGACAGCGAAGAGCGACGGCTGTTCTACGTGGCCCTGACACGTGCACGTAGGAGTGTCGCAATCTTTACTGTCCAGGGTCAGGTTTCATCGTTTGTGGACGAACTGGTTGTCAGCGGCTCACTGACAATAACCGACGTCGATGGAAAAGCCATCGAGGAAGAACGTTGCCCAGCCTGCAAGAATGGGGTGATCTTGTGGAAACCCGGGCGATACGGCGATTTTCAATCCTGCTCGAACTTTAAGGTCTGCAGCTACAAACCGAAAGTTGGGCGACCGAAAACGGGCGGCGGACGGCAACGAACTTTCAAGTCGTCTGGCGGTATGTGAAATTACCCGCGAACGGGCACGAGGTATTGTTGTACCTGCCAACGTTCAGATCTGTTGGATTCATCTCTGACCTACCGGCTTCCATGGATATAGGTCTTTACGCTGCTAGCGCCACCATGTCGGCGATGTCTGAAAGCGCCCCCAGCGCAATGTTGAATGCCGCCTTGGGCATCTGGCTTGCCGTTGGGAACGCGCATAGGCGCCACTCCCGCTGGTAGGCGAACTGGAAGTGCTTGAGGTGCACCGGCTTCTCTTTCCTATGCACGAACGAGCAAGGATCATAGTACGTCACAGGACCGACCTTGATCTTCACACCCGGCCAAACCTTCCGCAGACCGCTTCCGAACCGCGATGCGAAGACATCCGGCTTACGTATGATGAGCGCAGCGTCGGCCTTGAAGTCGTCCGGCATTCGGCGGTCGATGTCTCTGACCGCTTTCTGCTCTGCCACTCCACTCCATGCCATAGTGCGAATCCTGTTGGCTGCGCTCACTCTTCGATACTCCGGCAAACGGGCCATCGCAACGAAGGCGGGCAGAAAGTCCGGTGGACAACTATTTGAATCCGGCGGCCTCTCTGGGCAACGGTGACAAGCTCTTTTGCTTTTGGAAATGGCAGCGTCGCGAGATCGAAGCCGGCAAGGCGAAGGCAGCGGCGGCCTGACAGCGACAGCCTGCATGGTTTGCAAAAAAAAGGGCAGGTCTTGAGAAGGCGCGTAGGTCGTAAGGATTTATGGACGAACCGTGTCAGAAGGGCGCGTCGTCGTCATCCCCATGGTAATATTCTTCATGGGGAACAGTGTGGAATGTCGCGCCCTGCACCCTATGCTCCGCAACGCTTCCGTTCTTGAATCGCATGCGCGGAGAAAGGCTCGGGGAACGGAAGCGGGGCAGGGAAGAAAGAAGACTATCGAACGGCTCACCGTATGAAGTTGTCTTTGACTTGCTTTGAACAGGCATGGCTTCGATGGCGCAAGCGTCTCCAAGAATGACAATGTTCTTGCCCTCCGGGTGTTGTGCTGAACGGTAGATGATCGCCTCGATGCGGTGTTTGGCGCCGCTAACGTTAAAGTCGTGGTGGTTCAGCAGATATTCAGCAACGGCTTGAGTGGGGATATAGTCCAAGTGCTCATCGTTCCGGGAGATCGGACGTGCAATCTCAACCATGAAGCGCTGCATGAAACGCCATTGCGCTGTGCGTCTCAGATGATCCTTGGAGAAGAGATTAGGCTCCTTGAAGCCTCCCGAAAATCGGGTCGTGTCGAGAACCCACAAAGGTTCAATAATGTCGAACTGAGCCGATACAATCACGTCTCCGACAGTGGGACGCATCTCTGCGACGCAGGTCTCAAGGTCGAAGCCAGCATAGAGCGCTCCGATGCCGGAAGGATTCATTCGCCCCGGACGGCGAAGCCGCGAGGGAGGCGGCCCCATGTTCGCGGGCACATCTTCCCGGATCTTCATCCGAGCCTCTGGGTCACCGACATTCCGCACGCGGTAAACGGTTGCTTGTTCCGATCCGGGGGTGATGGCGTATACGGGATTGGCTCGCTGAAGGTCGCGCTGGAGGTGTATGCGGTCGAAAATCTTGAAGAGTAGCTCTTTAGCTTTTGAATTGAAGAAGCGTTGCCCGTGCACGATGCTCTTGCAGAACTCGTCCCACAGGTAACTGTGCCCATTGAACGCGTCGTAGCTGCGTTGATAGGCGGCATCGCTGGAATAGAATGGATCTTCTCCGTCGGGTGGCCAGTAAGAGTCGTCTTCGATCAATTGGTCTGCGATTGCCGAAACGACGTCATCGAGATCGGCACCTGTCAGTTCGTACAACACTCCCTGCAGGTCTTCGCCCTCTTGCTCGTCATGGAACATGTTGTACCGGCCGGGGCCGTAGTTATTGCGGAAGACGTCATCGATGATCCGGGCGACGGCCTTGACCGGGATCCCCTTGAGATTCGGATGGAACGTGCACCGATCGTCCGAGAAACTAGGCCGGATCTCTATGAGGCGCTGCTGGAGTCCCTTGTTGGAGAAGCAGTGGGGGCACAAAAGGGTCAATGGTGGACCTCGTTCAAGTTGAAGAAATGGATGACCGAGAGGCACCCGTGACCACCCAGCGCTACCATGCTGCCGGGACGAGGCGTGACCACGGCCGCGGCGATGCCCCCGATTTTTCTCAAGACCAGACCTGCTCTTCGGTGTTCGCCGAACCGATGTCGAAGTTCGCGACCAATGCGTGGCCATCTCACGTTCGCAGCCACCAACGGATTCCCATTCGAGTTTTCGTGGATCGCACCTCGTTCCGAATGAGAATCCGTGCGGTGTCGATGGTTTCGATGTGCATGCTGCGCGTGGTCCACGAAAGGATGGTGTTGATTCGGAAGAACTGGCAGGAAATGTGCCCCCTGAATCGCCTGATCTCAATCGAAATCGCCACCCGATTTCGGACGTGCATAAGACTCAATCCTGCAACGGCCCCTCCTATCGCCTCGGCAGGCGGACGGCCGCCGGTCGCCGTCATGGCAATTTGACCCCGGATGGCCGATTTTTCACATATTTTCGGGCGGTTATATCGGAGAGTTACGTCTCACAGTTGTGCTGAACGGAAAAATGAAACAGGATTCTCTTAGGTCAGGGATTCGGAGGACGGTGAGCTCGATGGGAATTCTTACAAGCGTTGTCAACACAGCCAGTGACGAGGCCGCCCGGGATGCCGGACACCGCCTTGCCAGCCTCCTTGATCCGGCACGGATCTGCGGCGACTTGATCAACATCGACTATCGCTCTGCGGTGGTCCTGGTTCATGACCGACTGCGCTCGAACGTTGGCGGCGTGCCGAAGGGCTGTTTCCTAGTCGCATCGAGGCTTGCGCACGGCTCTTCCCCAAACGCAATGCTCGAAGACACGTCGCTAATTCTCCTGAGAGTTCTGGATAAGGCATCGCTTCCGAATTCATCGGAGACCGACAGAATGCGCTACGAGGCGGGGCAACGTGTCTCGGCTTCAAACAATCTCAACTGGGATGACGAACAGACGCTGGATAAGTTCACCGCAAACTTCCTTAGGTTCGCAGGCGTTGAATGTCGCGTGATTGGCACGTTCATGATGCGGATGAGCCAGAAGGGCGGGTGGGCTGTGCAGTTTGGGGCAGACCTGTCCAATATCTATTCCGGACGTGGGATGAAAGTCTACAAGCCAGATGGTGAGCTACTCAAGCTGATCGCGAACTTCGTGCGTCCCCAGCCCAAGGCTGACAAGCATCCTCTTGCCGACAGGCGCATCAAGATCGGCCGGGTTCGATATGCCGCCAGCGAGCGGCAGGGGGATACGACTGATATGGTCGATGTCACTCTCGATCCGACGGACCTAATCGCCCGTCGCACCGCACTTTTCGGCATGAGCCGAACAGGCAAGTCAAACACGGTGAAGAAGATCGCGTCGTCAGTGTTCATGCTCCGTGCGGAGGATTCTTTGCGAGGCCGCGTAGGTCAACTCATACTTGATGCGAATGGCGAGTATGCCAACGACAACCCTATTGATAAGGGTGCGCTTCGCAGTGTCTTCAACGGATGTGCCAACTCTGGGCCCACGGATGTGGTAACATACGGACTTCATCCCCATCCCAAGGATCCACAACGCCGGCTCGTGAAACTCAATTTCTTCGGCACAGAGCCGAAAAGCTGGTTCGATCGCGATGCGGTCGTCGCAGCAATGGCCCCTATGATACAGGCAAAAGCCGTTGTCGATGCTGCATTGGCGTCGCAAGGCTCTGCGCAGTACAAGACTGCATTCATGAACATCGATCTTACGGTTCCCGAAGATTGGGAGCCGAAAGACATCACCCGGTACCGACGCATCGTCACAGCCTACCGCGTCATCCTCGCCAAGGCGGGGCTGATGAGGTCGTCGTCGATGCAGAAGGTTAGCCTTGACCGTCTCACGAACGACAAGCTGCGAAAAGCACTCGGTTCTCATGAAGGCTATGCAAGAGCTGCTGTCATTTTTGAAAAGGGCCTCGTTTCGTGGGATGAAGCATACGAAGCTTTTAATCTCCTCCGGCAGGCCATAGGCGACAAGGATTCGCCTTACGCCGAATTCAATCGGGAATCCCGGAAGGGAGACGAGGAGAAGGACTGGCACGATTCCGGACTCATGGGAATCCTTGCTCTTATGGAGCATCAGGGCGGCATTCGCCTGATAGGCAAGGTCGGCCCCCAGCATTCGCCCGACACGACCGAGGATTTCGCGGACCAGATCGTCGCTGACCTTTCCGCCGGAAAGCTGGTTATCGTAGACCAATCCACTGGAGATCCGGAACTCAACGAGGCGGCTTCACGGCGGCTGATGTGGCGGGTATTCGATCACCAGAAGACGGCGTTCACAAATCCAAGTCTCGATGAGAAGGAGGAGATGATCCTTCCGCCGGATGTCATCGTTTACGTCGAGGAGGCGCATAACCTGCTGCCCAAGGATGGCGATGACCTCAAGGATATCTGGCCACGCGTCGCCAAAGAAGGATCCAAGTACAGGATTGGCCTTGTCTATGCCACGCAGGAGCCGAGCTCAATCATGAGCAACATCCTCTCAAACACGGATAACTGGTTTGTCGCCCACCTCAACAGGGCAGGAGAAGTAAAGCAGGTGAGGGACTTCTACGACTTCGGAGATTTCGAGCAGCAGATCCTTAATGTGGCCCTACCGGGCTTTATCCGCATGAGGACCCTGTCCAATCCCTACGTTGTTCCGGTGCAGATAGACCCATTTGTCGCAAATGCGCCGGCCGATCAAGGCGGAAAGGACTAGGAATGCCGTTTGAGATGGAAAGGGCTTCAGGAGAGGCGTTGCTCACGCTCGAAGCGAGCGAGGCCATGCGGCGTTTCCGCGCTGAGATAAAGGCACCGGACGATCAGGACCACATGCCGCCGCAGGTCGCCGTCGTCGAGCGGAACTCTTGGGTTCCTCGCCGAGTGATCGCGATCGACGGCTCGACGATCACGACGCCATTGCGGCTTGGCGCGCCGGGAGCGGATGCCTCGCTCCTAAAGGTGTCTGTCCTTCTTATTGACCTCAAGGAGATAATGGCGGTCAAACCCGACGAGATTCCGTCTCCGGCGCTGTTCAGGGAGATGGAACAGGTGGAGACGCTAGACGCGGTCCTGCCTGGGGCCAACGTCGTCCGAAAGGACAGGGTAGAAGACACGCCATCCGCGTTCTTCAGAGAGTCCGTCCACGAGATCCTGTCAGCCAAGATCGATCAGAGTTGGGAGACGCTTGCGGACACGTTGTCGGCGATCACGGAGAACAGGACGACAAGCCGCAGCGAGTGCCCCATCGACGGCTGCGAGGAGACGATGAGACCCGGCAAGGGACGTTATTCCTGCCACTGCCATCGAGCGGAGCAATTGTTCGAGAGCGACGCTCTGCGTTTTGTGGAACGCTTCAATCCCGCTGGCAGTAATGGTGAAGCTCACGGCGAGGTCCGACACCTGCTCGAGGTACTTGCGCTGTTCAACATCCTCCGATTTTTCGCGGCCGATCCAGAGCGCATTGGACTATTGCGCGACAACGTCTTCATCCTTGACGGGCCTCTGGCGATGTTCGGCCATGCGGCGTGGCTCGCTCCCTATCTTCGAACCGAACTCGGTCGGATCAATGGCCTCTGTAGGAACGAGGGGTTTGATCTTGCGCTATTCGGCTATGAGAAGTCCGGCCAGTTCGTGACGCACTTCGACGCCATCGACTTCGACGAGGAACTCGGCCCCAGGAAGGTCTTTGCCGCCCGCACCGTAATCACCCCTGACGCGACCTATATCAACCGCCGCGTCACGTTGCGGCCGGAAGGCGCAAAGGTGCACGGCGACATCACCTACTTCGGTCGGAAGGTCTTCTACAAGACTAAATCCAGCGACCACGCAGTCATCACCACAGCGATGGTGGACGATGCGTCGCGTAATTTCCGCCGCAACGATGCAGCCTGTTATCCTCGTCTCGGCGACTGTCTTAATGTCCTCGACGAACTCTCCACGTATCTGTATCGGGATGGCTTCATGCCGCTCGTCCGCGCGCACGCACACGCCGCGATCCCTCTGCAGCGTGGCACAAACATCCTTCGCAAGCTGTTCGCGGATGGGAACAAGCCTCCGATCGTTTCCGAAGGCCCGGCATCCTCACGAGCAGTGGTGGCTGGCAGACAATGAAGATTGATGTGAAGTGGACCCCTTCGATACCCGAGGGCCGGTGGGCGACGCTGGGACCCTACTATGCCATGTTTCCTACGGACTTCGTCCGGGACGCCATCGCTCGCTTCTCAAAGGTTGGAGACGGCGTCATCGACCCATTCTGCGGTCGCGGCACGGTGCCATTCGTCGCGTCCTCGACAGGCAGGTTCGCCGTCGGCATGGATGTCAATCCCGTGGCCTGGGTTTACGCGTCGGCAAAGACCTCGCCTGAACCGGACGTGCAGAAAGTCCTACGTAGAATTCGGGAAATTGGCGAGGCAGTCCGCCCGGGGGACGAGGATCCGGTCAACGAGTTCCAGGAATGGGCATGGGCTCCGAGGACTCTCGCATTCCTGAATGCCGCCCGGCGCGAGCTTTGCTGGAAGAGCGAACGAACCGACTGGACGCTGGCCGCGATCATCCTGATCTACCTGCACGGCAAGGAGGGGGGAGCTGTCAGCAACCAGATGCGCCAGTCAAAGGCGATGGCTCCCAACTATTCCGTTCAGTGGTGGAAGGCCCGTGGATCGCGCCCCCCTGAAATAGATCCCGTCGAGTATTTCGAGGGGAAGGTCGCATGGCGGTACGCAAAAGGGCTGCCGAGGATGTCGGGCTGGTCGGAGATCGAGCTCGGCGACGCACGTCAGAAGCTGTCCTCTTGGAAGGGCTCGAAGTTCAATCTTCTGGTTACCTCGCCACCCTACTGTGGCGTCACCAACTACCGCCTCGACAACTGGATCAGGCTCTGGCTGCTTGGCGATCTGCCGCTCCCCGACAACAAGTCGTCGGAGAAGTACGCTGATCGCGAGAGTTACAGGAGCATGTTGATGGATGTCTTCTCATCGGCGAAGATGTCCATGACCGAGAGTGCAACGGTCCTCGTTCGAACCGACTCGCGTCTGTTCACGCGCGATGTCACTGCCGCGACGCTTCGTGCACTGTGGCCCGACCATCGAATGCTGGCTAAGAGCGAGCGGCCGGAAAAAACCCAGACCCAGCTCTTCGGTGACCGGACGGAAAAACCCGGTGAGACCGACATGCTTCTTCTTCCTCCGGGAGATCGCCGACGACCGTCAGGATACGGCCTCGTGCGCGATCATGAGATGGCAAGCGTTCCCGCGGCCTTTTCGACATCCGGCGAAAGAAGTGACCAGGCGTTGGCTGTTCGCGCATGAACGTTCGTCTCGTGCTGGACTGGTGGCCAGTGGGACAAGGCCTGTTCTCCTCCGGGCGGCTTCACCACGACAATCAGGTTGCGAGCTGGGTGTACGACTGCGGAACGGCATCTTCGGATCGTCATCTGCTAGGTTCCCTGTACGATTTCGGTCGGGAGCATACCGCTGCGGGCGCGGACGGGATCGACTTCGCAGTTCTCTCCCACTTTGATCGGGATCACGTCAGCGGGTTCGAACGACTCGTCGTGCGGCATCCCATCCACATGGTGCTTCTGCCATACATCCCTCTCTGGCAGCGGCTAGTGATTGCCGCGCAGCAGGGCATCGCCGCCGAAGACGCCTTATTTCGCTTCTTCGTGAATCCTGCAGGCTATCTTTTCAGTATCCCTGGCCAGCAGATAGGGGAGGTGGTCTTTGTACCCCCTGCGGGATCCGGGGGCGAAGGGGACGGCGAGTTTCCTTCTGCTCCAGCTCCCGAAGGCCCCCGCCCAAGCGAACTCAAGGTCGACTATGGCGCGCCGCCCGATGACGAGAGACCGATCTTAGCCGCGCACATCTTCCATGATCCCCGGGTCCGGTATCTTGCCAAGGGAGGCAGGCTGCTTCTGCCGTTCTGGGAATTCGTCCCCTACAACGACGCAGAACTCTCCGTGCGCGCGGATGCCGCATTCCGCGCGGCAGCCGAACCCTTGATCCAGAGGCTGATCCGCCCAAGTCGAGGCTCTCCCGCAGTCGCCCTGAAGAAACTGCGGTCACTTTACGACAGGACGTTCGGCAAGACCTCGTCCAGGCGCAACCAGATTTCCCTGTTCCTGTATTCGGGTCCTCTCGACCATTGCTCGTGCGCTGACGTAAATGGGTGGGATCCCCGGTTCGAGCCCGGCGTCTGGGAGCGTTTTGCGCAGCTCAGTCCGGGCGATGGCATGCTCGATACTCCTGATCGCCTGAATGCAATGATCAGATTTTACGGTTCGTCGACGCGAATGGCGAAAATGGGCATTCTCCAGGTGATGCATCATGGCGCCAAGAGCAGTTGGCATCCAGGCATCGCGGAACGGCTTTGCCCGGTAGCGAGCATCATCTGCTCGGAGCCGACCGACAATCGCTACAGACATCCGCATGCCGAAGTTCTTCGAGACTTCTGGTCCCACGGCGCCATCCAGGTTGACAGCGTTGGGAGGATGCGGATGGATTTGGACATCTACATCTAGCGCGTTCAGGGGAACGCCTCGCCGATACAGTCCTTTACGATATTCGCATCTATCGGTTGATGTGGGAAATTTACTTAACAGTGTGGACTTCGTAGGATTCAAGGATAATCTCGCTTGTACGAATCCTTGGAGCTTTATGTATGGACGTGCCGGTGTCGGATGTGTTGCAGAGTCTCCGCGAACGGGCGCCGTGGCCTGTGGGGCGCCGGATATTAGCCGACATCGGAATCGCTCGTGGGCGTGGATGGCAAAACACGCTCCAGAAGCTCGGCGAAAGCCCCAAGAAGAGCGAGGAAAAGATCGATGAGTTGGTCGAGGCGCTCAAGTCGCATCAGATCTGCGGAGAGAAGTTGGTAAGCTTCTTTAAGCTGGATACCGCGGACATTGCCGCAGTTCGGGAGAAGCTTTTTGCAATCGACGTGCCGGAAACGGTGTTCTCGAAGTACTATCCTGCCACCTTGTCCGAGGCGGGGCTCAAGGATGCCCCCGCGGGTCTCGTGCTGACGTCGGTCGAGGAGAACGAAAAAGGTATCGGTCTGATCTTCTCTTCGGCCAGAGTGACTACCATACGGGAGCACATCGACGTGGATGCCCTATCCGACGGAAGCGATACGGCGTTCGACGACTACGAGGAGATTATCGGCATTAAAACGGTCCGTTTCCACGCCTTCGATGTCATCTGGATCCCTACGAGCGGAGACACGCTGGATGTCCGTATTGACTTTCCGGAGGGCACGCTTTCGGAGATTGCCGTTGCAGCGAGAAAGCTGGCTCTCACGCAGTTCGCGAAGCTGACTGGCGTCGCCATGCCAGAACCAGTCAACGTGTTCCCACTTATCGACAAGATGTACAGCGATGGCACCGAGGGGACGGTTGTAGAACTCGGCTTCGGGACGACGACGGCTTCACTCAAAAATGAGAAGATGAGGCGGCGGAAGATGGATCTTCGGAGCGAGACCTACCATAAGGGCGGGAAGGCGGCGCTTGACACTCCGATCGAACCTTTCAAACTCAGCATCCGCTGGCACCGGGTCATCGGAAAGAAGCTGAACTCGGAGCCGGAGTTGAGCGTAAATAGCACTTCAAGGGCAGCGGGTTCCGCCAACCCCGTGTTAGATCGCGTTGTAATCCGTAAATGCATGGGGCATGAGGATTACGAGTATGTCAGATCCAGGATCGCGCATCACCTCGGCAGCTAGTCATCGGAGAATGACGTGAAGCTTGATGAAATCAGGGAGGAGTACCGGACGCGCTGGGGCGAGCTTCCAGTCGGATTAGTGTGCCTGGATATCATCGACTTCATTGCATCGAAGCCTGTTGACCAGCTTCGATTCCTGACCTTCACGACCCTTTCCCAAGCGGCCGGGCGCAAAAGCATTGACATGGAAGTGCTTGCCGCAGTCAATTTGCTGACGTCCTCGAAGCTGGCAATTTTCGAATCCCACGCCATGCTTGTTGACGACGACGAAACGGAGCACGAACTGTCGGCTGAGGAATTCGCAGAGGCTCGGAAGACCGGCATGCTCATCCACCCGGAAACCGGAGAACTTGTACCTGACTTTGAGACGCACCTGATCCCGTTCTTCGCTCCCACTGAAGAACTGCAGCGCGAGCTTGCTGATGGCTGATCAGGATACGCTGGCATTCATCAAGGGCGTCCTCGCGAACAACACTCCTGGCATGATCTCGCTGGAGATGATCCTTGCGAAGTCTCATGAGGAGCGGCTCGCACTGGTCGAACGCGCCATCGACTGGAGTGCCCAGGAGCTTGTGAAGAACCGCCATGTCAAACAGGAGATGACGGAAGACGGGCTCTCCATCGAGATTGTCGGCCTCCTGAAGGCAATGGGGTTCGACGCTGGCCACGACACCCAGTATGGAGGTCACTGCGACATCGTTGTCGAGGCCTCAGGCGACTTCCTATGGATCGCCGAGGCCAAGAAGCATAAGGACTACGACTGGCTCCTAGGCGGTTTCGAGCAGCTTGATCGTCGCTACAGCACGGGTTTAGCTGGGCAGGATGTCGGCGAGATGATTATTTACTGCTTCGGGGCGCGGGCCGATCTCGTTCTGGCGGAATACCAGACGAGGCTCGAATCCGCCCGAAAGGATGTTGTGTTCGACGGTGCAATCGCTGGAGGTTTATTCAGGAGGTCAAAACATACGCATATGAACACCGGCAGCGACTTCCGAGTCCGACATACGATTGTCCCCCTTTACTTCAAGCCGACAAAGTGACGGTAGGCCAAACGACGGCGCTCATCCAGAACGCCGGTGTTGGTTATGGGATGGCAACATCTTCACGTTCAAAGCAATCCGTCATCTGCACTGACCATTGAGGTGGTCGCTCGAAAAAGAGAGTTTGTATGTTGCAGGTTCACGCATTGTCATGCCTAGGCGGACACGACGACGCCGAGCTGGAGTACGAACAAGCCGCCAAATGACAAGGTATGGAATTTGTGTTAGGGGATCGGCATTAGGAGAGCCATATGGCCAGACCGGGATACATCGACGGCGTAGATGACATGTTGGCGGATGCTGAGAGGTTGGACGCCGAGCAGACTGATGCGCTGAATCAGGTGCAAGCAGACATGATCGAGATGCTCTTTCGCGATCTCGACTTTTCCGTTGAAGACATTGCTGGGCATCTGGGGATCGAAGCAGACGATGTACAGGAAATTCTCAGAGCTAGGGGGCATTCCCTAGGATATACCGGTTGAATCTTTTGTGCTGCTGCTCGTGATATTCGTGGTCGTTGTACTCTAGGGTGCCCTTCCAAGTTGTTCCGCTTTCAGCGAGTAGCGCGCGACCGAGGCTTATGTTTTGGCCTGGGTGAATGTCGGAAGCAACCAATGTGGGTTCGTCAGCGATTGCCCAAAGTGAAATCGGCTTCTCGCTGTCGACAAGTTGTTTAATTCGTGCGCGAACCGGGCGTGTGATCGTCTCGAGTCTATCGAGCTTGCATCGGATGAATTCCTTGCATTTGCCGCGGTTCCAACTCTCCTGCGAAGGGAGAAAGCCAGCTCTTGCCCAGAAGTAAGCACCTCCGTCTACTGCCGTTACATGCAAACGAGTGAGGCCGAGCATCAGGGCAACGTTGTGGCAGTTCCGGGCAAATATCGTTCCATATCCGTTGTTACGGAGGTCTTTTCGTATCTCAAGATAACCTTGAAACAGGCAGCCGGAATTCAGGTCGAATGCTCTCGAGGTCTCGTACGGCGGCTGCCCGCACGCGTCATGACCCAGAATCTCGAATTCGGCATATCTCTGTCCCGTTATCTTTTCGAGTCTACAATCGAAGTCATAAGGAACGTGCTCGACTAGTTTTCTGCAGAAGTCATATGGTTTGAATTCTATTATCCCAAAACGACTAAGCCACCATTCAGCACCTTTTTCAAGTTCGTGTCCGAACGGTAGAACCTTGACGCCTAAGAACAGATCTGAAGTTTTCATGCTAATTCCGCGAAATACCAATTCGGCGAAGTTACAGCGATCACCCCTACAAATCGTGAAGAAACCCGCTTAATCTTCAGCCCAAACGCGCTGCCGGACCGTTGAAGCGCTGGCAGGAAGTCACCGGCGAATTGTAAACGGCGGATTTTTCTGGTCGATAGGAATGAATCCTTGACGAGTAGCGCGATCATGTTGTGCGGTTGTTGGGGGCTTGGGTAATCGGCGAGCGGTCGTTTGCGTTGCTTTGTGGCGAAGGGGCCGGTTTTAGCCTGATAAGCCCACCGGTCTCGAGCACACTTACCGAAACGCGCATGGATTTCCCCGACGTCCCCGCAATGACCATGATCGGTTTCGGGCACCTGTAGCTTGGGTCGATCGAGATCGAACGCATTTCCCGGACGTCGTTACTGCTGGGGTCCGGGGCACCGCCGGGGTGTGAGTGCCATTCGCCGAGATAGTATTCGCCTTGGGTCCATCGTGCGCGAAGTTTGGCCGTCAGTCCGCTGATGCCCCTCTGAAACCAAGCCCTTCCAGCGAGGGAATCAGCGGGACGCTCTGTCGCTGCGGTGACAACCGCCACGTTCCCATCATTCTCGTAGCGACCAATGAGGATGCCACCCGTCTCCTTGTTGGCCGACGCAAGTGCCTCCGTCTCGATCAATCGCAGGGCGGCATCTGTCAGACGAACCTCGACAGTCGCGCTCTCAGCTTGAAATGTCACCACAATCTTTTCATCCATTGAGCTTCTCTATCGTGCCGTCGAACCTCTGCCGGAAATATTGGCAGCGGCGTTTCGGCGACCTGATTGCCTCCAGGATGGTTGTCGTGGCGACAGAGCTCCACAAGCGGACATCTGCAGCCGTTGCCGGAAATACTGGATGCCAGCAGCCAATCCCCTCCATTCGGGCGTCGCCAAAATCGGTCGGTGGCACATTCATCTCGTTGAAGCTCTGCTTTGCATCGATTGCCGGGAAGGCGGCCTCTGACGCAGTGAACACGAGGAGTCCCTCGGCTCGCCAGGTCATCGCCAGACTGACGAAAATCTTCTCGCCGCCCCAGTCGAACTCGGCCATGGCATCAAGAACCGCATCCGATCCAGTGCAGTCGATGATAACATCAAACGAACGCAGTTTCTCCGCGAGTTCATCGGTACCCGGAGGGAAGCTGGCGACGATACCTGTGACCTCAGCATCTGGCATGATCAACGACAGAGCGTTCGCAAGCGCGACCGCCTTGCCGTGGCCAACCGCATCCATGCCAAGCACATGTCGAGTAAGGTTGCCTACGTCCACAATATCCAGATCCAGTATTCCCATCCTTGTCACGCCCATGCGTACAAGGTTTTCGGCAACGGCGCCACCGAGCGAACCCGCGCCAATAATCAATACGCGCTGTGAAGCCGTCCCAGTGCCGAATCCAGAGCGCGTTCGGATCTGGTCGGGTTCCCAGTTAACCGTCCGCAGCCACGTCAATGAAGAATTTGCCGTCGGTCGGGTGCGGTCGAGGAAGCGGCGGGTCTGTTCGTTTGCGCGAAAGCCATTCTTCTTTGTCTTGCGATCCGACAGTTCGATTGATCCGACAGCGATCCAGTGGTATTTCGAGGGAGCCTCACCAATCAGTTCCGCGAGCGGGAATCCCAGGAACAGCGTGACCGTTCCACGATCGTCTTTTCGCTGACGGCGGTCGGCGCCAGCAACCTCGAACACATCAGCGAGCTGAACGCCTTGGCTGTCGAGGTGAGAGGAAAGATCCGCCCACGTCCGTGGCAGTTCCCATGGTGCAAGCACTGGCAGGTCATTGAGCGCAATCCAGAGGTCAGTTTTTGCGGGAGCTGCTTCAGCTATTGCCCGCCCCCAGACCGATTTTCTTATCGGCGCCAACTGGCGGTCGCGGAACGTCGTCATCGCATAGCTAAGTTTCGCACCCGGCAGCTTGGTGAGGTCCACCCATCCCCATTCATTAGTCCGGCCTAGCCAGAATGCAAGATCGTCGTCTGCGCCAACAAAGCCGACAACGGGGAAGCCTGTCTGCCTAGGCCCGGCCGGCAGCTCGAGCGGCTCACCTTCGATCGAAAGCTCGCCAGTGGCGGCCGCGTCGATCCAGATCAGAAGGCGTTCCAGATACCAGACTATCTTCTCGTCGATCGTGTCAGGTTGGCCATTCCAGGAGGCGCGCCCAAATACACCCGCTGGACGATCAAGGCAGGGATTTCCTAGCCTCCACGGCTGTGATCCATTTCCTTCGCGGTTGAAAGACTGGTGCTGGAAGGTCGCCGAAATCCCTCCGATCATCGCTGGATAGACGGTGACGGATTTCGTCCACGGAACAAACACAACATACCATGACGTCTCAGCCGAAATGAACTCGGTCGAGGCGCCGCTCAAAATGGCAACGAAGAGCAGGGACCAGCGGCCCTCCGAATCCGATGACCACGTAGCGGTGCATCGGATTCGGGGATGATCGGCGATCTGGTCGGAAACGCTCTGAAGGACTTCAGGTACGAACAACTACAAGCACCTCACGCGAACCGATCAGTCCTCCGCGGTTCGGCAGGCTGCGACGGAGGAATGAAGAACCCCGCCTTGCGGTCACCGCCATTCGGCCCAGGAAGCGGAAACTTGCTCCCAAACAGCTTTTGCCACAGCTCGCCGCTCTTCTGAGCATCATCCGAATCCAGCGCCTCGCGTGCCTGCCCGGCAGCCCTCGAAATAGCAGTGTGGAAGGCTCCGAAGTCCTCCGCTGAGAGCCGTTTCAGCACATTGTGCTCCGGCACGCCGTGGTCAGGGAGTTCGGGTACCTGGCCGAGGATCGCTGGGATACGCCAGTTGTCTCGCATTGTTTCCAGAACCTGGACAAAGCCGGAAGCAATTGAAGTGGTGCCGTCGTTCAGGGCGTGGCCGATCATGTGCTCGAGCGGATATCCCTTCGGGTATCTGGGCAGGCTCAGTGCGTTCCGTTGGCGCCACCATTTGGTCGCGCGCACCAGGTTCACGTAGTGGCCATTGCAGGCACGGTTCTTGGTTGCCGTCCATTGGATCTGAGCGAGCGGATGTGTGCGGCCCCAGTTGCCGACATCGCGGTCTGGCAGGAACAACGGATTTGGACGCCAGTTGCCTGCTGGCGCGTCATCCAACGCCAGTGGCTGTGTGCCGAAGGGCGTGGGTTGCCAACGCTCGTTGAGGCGCCAGGTCGCGTCTTCTTCCAGCGTGTTGTCCGTCAGGACCGACTTCGAACGGTACAACCGTTCCATCGCCTGCCTGGATGCGGGATCGGTCGGCAGCGCGGTGATGACCAGATCGATGTCGACATAGGACAGTTCGATCCCGAACGAACGTCCTTGCGGGCGCCATTTTCCTGGATAATGGCGCTCCAGGAAGGGAACGAATTTGTCCATCGCCTGCTGTGGCGTCGTCTTATGGTAATCGATGTCAGTGACCACTACGATATCGACGTCGGGCCGCTTGTCTCCGGTCGGACGAATGGCGGTCGAACGGCGAATGCTTCCTTGCAGAAAGGTGGCGACGACAATCTTGCTCAGGGCTTCGTCAGCCGATAGGCGCGAGCGGAGCGTGCTCGCTCCTGTTTTCCAACTTTCTTTCTGCCGATCCGTCGGACGGATTTCGCGGAGGAATTCACTGAATTGCGATTTTAGTTCCATTATTCAACCAATCCTGAAAGAGGGGTGGTAGCTACCATCTACGGCACCCTTGAAATCGAACTCGTACAACGTTACTGGCCCCATCGCATCCCGATGCTGGCCCATAAAGAAGGTGAATGCGTTCGGCCCGGAAATGAAGAAATGGCGCCGCGCGCCGAAGGCCGGGCGAAGGGCTTTCACGGCGCCTGCTATCTGGTCTGCAAGGTCCGCCGCGTGCTCGCCGCCGACCAAGGACTTCTGGCCGATGCCGTTCTCCGGGATGACATGAAGAATACGTCCAATGTCTGGAATCTTTGCCCTCACGTATTCCTCTACATCGGCGATGGCATCACGAGAGAAGCTGACGACGACCGCGACGTCCGGGCCATCGCCAATATCGATAACCGAAGTCGCCGCACGGGGACCGGTCTTGCCGTCATCGGCTCGCCAGACCGTCGTCGGCCCGCGCCCTTTCTGATTCAACTCCACATGCGTGTTCGTCTTGAAACCGAGTAAGGCACCCGCAAGGAAGGCGACCGAGGAATGGCTGTCGAGGAACAGGCGGATGTTCTTGTCGGTTTCGCGAACGCGAAAGATGAACTCTTCCACAGCAGGTCGGACATCCGTGTTCCAGTCCGCGCCCGGCTGAAGATGCCGTACGTCGAACATGTGGTGCAGCGACAAGGTGTTTTCAGGCGCGGCATCAAGGTAGTCGGTTGGCCCATCGCTAAATGATCGGATGGAGATATTCTTTCGATCATCCGGCTGCGTCAACTTGATCCAGCCTTGCTCGAGGCAAAGTTCCTCAAATGCCTGCCTGGTGAGGACATTGCGTTGGGTGGCCTTCAGGGCACGTGCCGCACCATCGAACTTGAATTCGAGACTGTTCCCGCCACTGGTCAGGCCGACAACTTGGAACCGGAGGTCTACGTTCTCCCTCATATCCTGAAGAGAGTGGTAACCTTCCATGATATGGAAGGTGTCCAAGATGGCGTAGAGCTCCTCGTCGGTGTCGAGGTTGAGATGCTTGCGCCAGAGTGCACGGACCGCTCCCATCTCGCTTTTCTCCGTTTTTCCGACCGCAAGCTTATCGGTGTCCAGAGCCTTGTCAGCTGTCCTAAGAAGTTTAGACAAGGGATCGTCGTCCCGCACCCGGTCAGTCGTCACGAGCGTGAACGTCGAGTTCGGCGGCGCCTTCTCGACCGCTTCTTTCAGGCGTTGCAAAATCGAAAACGCCGTTGCTCCGATGAACTCCGGATTGACCAAATCTTCGTAGCCGAACCGACCCGCCTGATTGACGTGGAACTTCACCTGGTGGTGGGCAGTCTCCACCCTAAACGAACGGCGTCCAGCTTGGCCCGGGCTGTACCGCACGACGACATCATCGAAGCCCTTTGGGCCATCGGTCTCGTACGAGACCTCGATGACATGCGGGGTCTCTGGATTGCGAAGGCCTGAAGCATGTATCCAGAAGAACCGAGCCTGATAGTCGTGCCCGTCCCAATTTGCAATCACTGCGTCAGCCATACCCGAACACCGCGCCTGTCTAGTTGATTCCTGTTTTGTTCCCTAAGGAATTTTCCGGGCACCTTTCAGCGCCCGGAAACAGTAGAATGTGATTTGGCCAGTTTTAGCTTCCAAATGGCCAGTAACACCTTTTGGTCAATACTTAGATCGACGTGTCAGGTGGATAGCCGAGAGCCGCTTTATGACTCTTCACATCCCACTTTTGTGACTCCGGCCCCCCACTTTATGACTTTTCAGTGGGGGCTATCCACTGTTTTTACCGACGACCTTTAGCTGCAGCCGCTCGTTGCGCCGCAAGTGTCGCACTTCAGGCAGGTGCCGTTGCGGACCATGGTGAAGTTCTGGCACTCGGTGCAGCTGTCGCCCGTATAGCCCTGCATCATCGATTTGATGCGGCGATCAGCTTCCAGCTTCTTGGCGGCATTTGCGCTTTCCGCACGGGCCGAGGCAGCGTCTGCGGCGGCCTTGTCAGAGAACAGCTCCGTTGCCGATGTGCTTTCCTGCTGTTGCGCCGGTGCAGGCTGTTCCTCGAATTCGCGTTTGAAAGCCGTTGCGCCATCCGTGACCAAGCCGATTGTTGCCGGGCGATTGCCCGCCGGAGTGGTCGACTTCAAGGTTGTGACGTTGGAGGCCTGCGGCGCAGAACTCGTCGATCCCTTGGCTTCGTTGTTCGAATTCGTCACGAGCGTGGGCTTGTATCCACGCGTCCAACCGGTCGAAACCAGATTGGTCTTGCCTTCCTTGATGCCTTTGCCCAACGCCGTATTGCCGAAATCGCTCGTATCGACATGGGCGAGGTCGTTGCGACCGAGATAGGACACAGCCAGTTCACGGAAGACATAATCGATGATCGACGTCGCGGTCTTGATGGCATCGTTGCCGATAACCATGCCAGCTGGTTCGAATTTCGTGAAGGTGAAAGCCTCCACATATTCTTCAAGCGGCACGCCATACTGCAGGCCGAGCGAAACGGCGATGGCGAAGTTGTTCATCATTGCGCGGAAGGCGGCGCCTTCCTTGTGCATGTCGATGAAGATCTCGCCGAGACGTCCGTCGCCGAATTCGCCAGTACGCAGATAGACCTTGTGTCCGCCAACCACTGCCTTCTGGGTATAACCCTGACGGCGGTTCGGCAGCTTTTCGCGTTCGTGGACGATCTTCTCGACAACCTTCTCGACGATGCGTTCGGTAACCTGAACGGCACGAGCGGCTGCCGGTGCTTCAATCAGCGCCTCGATTGCGTCGTCTTCATCCTCATCGTCCGCGATCAGCGAGGCGTTGAGCGGCTGGGAGAGCTTGGAGCCATCGCGATAAAGCGCGTTGGCCTTGAGCGCCAGCTTCCATGAAAGCATGTATGCGTCTTTGCAGTCCTCGACGGTTGCATCGTTCGGCATATTGATCGTCTTGGAGATCGCGCCCGAAATGAACGGCTGCGCGGCAGCCATCATACGGATGTGGCTATCTACCGAGAGATAACGCTTGCCGATCTTGCCGCATGGATTGGCGCAATCGAACACGGCGTAGTGTTCTTCCTTCAGGAAGGGAGCGCCTTCGAGGGTCATCGCGCCGCAAACATGAATGTTGGCAGCTTCGATTTCCTTGCGGGTAAAGCCAAGGGCAGGCAGCATTTCGAACGAGAAGTCATTGAGCTGCTCGTCCGTGAGCTTCAGCACATCCTTGCAGAAATCTTCGCCCAGCGTCCACTTGTTGAAAGCGAACTTGATGTCGAACGCGCTCTTGAGAGCCGCATTCAGGGCTTCGATCTTCTCATCGGTGAAGCCCTTGGACTTCAGGGAAGAGGGATTGACGCCAGGCGCCTGATTGATGTTGCCGTGGCCGACAGCATAGGCTTCGATTTCGGCAATCTGGCTTTCCGAGTAGCCGAGCGTGCGGAGTGCTTCCGGCACGGCGCGGTTGATGATCTTGAAGTAGCCGCCGCCGGCTAGCTTCTTGAACTTCACCAGAGCGAAGTCCGGTTCGATGCCGGTTGTGTCGCAATCCATGACAAGGCCGATCGTGCCGGTCGGCGCAATGACGGTTGCCTGTGCATTGCGATAGCCATGCTTTTCGCCCAGTTCCAGCGCCTTGTCCCAGGCCGCACGGGCATGGACGATCATATCCTGATCCGGGCAATCTTCGGCAATCAGCGCGACCGGGTTGACGGCGAGGCCTTCATAACCTTGGGTTTCACCATGTGCGGCGCGGCGATGGTTGCGAATGACGCGCAGCATGTGCTGTGCATTCGGCTCGTAGCTCGGGAAGGTGCCCAGTTCCTTCGCCATTTCGGCGGAGGTCGCATAGGCCACGCCGGTCATGATCGCGGTCAGCGCGCCGCAAATAGCGCGGCCTTCGTCGGAGTCATAAGGAATGCCGGAAGTCATCAGCAGGCCGCCAATATTGGCATAGCCGAGGCCGAGCGTGCGGTATTCATAGGAGAGGCGGGCAATTTCCTTGGACGGGAACTGCGCCATCATTACCGAGATTTCGAGAACGATGGTCCACAGGCGCGCCGTGTGCTCGTAAGCCGCAATGTCGAACGAACCGTCCTTGTTGCGATAGGTGAGTAGGTTGATCGACGCCAGATTGCAGGCCGTATCATCGAGGAACATATATTCCGAGCACGGATTAGAGGCGCGGATAGGACCAGCCGTGGGGCAGGTGTGCCAGTCGTTCATGGTCGTGTTGTAGTGCAGGCCCGGATCGGCGGACGCCCAGGCGGCGTAACCGATCTTTTCCCAGAGATCGCGCGCCTTGAGCGTCTTCATGACGCGACCGTCGCGGCGTGCGGTGAGGTTCCAGTCGCCGTCATTTTCGACAGCGCGCAGGAATTCGTCCTTCAGCGAGACGGAGTTGTTGGAGTTCTGGCCCGAAACGGTGAGGTAGGCTTCCGAATCCCAATCAGTATCGTAGGTCTTGAACTGAATGTCGGTGTAGCCCTGACGTGCGAACTGGATCACGCGCTTGACGTAGTTTTCCGGGACCTGGTTCTTCTTCGCGGCCCGGATTTCACGCTTCAGGGCAGGGTTCTTCGCCGGGTCGAAGCAATCGTCCCGAGTTGCTTCAGAGCCGGCTTCGCAATTGACGCAAGCCTTCATGATGGCCGTCAGATGCTGCTTGACGATCTTGGAGCCGGTGACGAGCGAAGCAACCTTCTGCTCTTCCTTCACCTTCCAGTCGATATATTCCTCGATATCCGGGTGATCGATATCAACAACGACCATCTTGGCGGCACGGCGGGTCGTGCCGCCGGACTTGATTGCGCCCGCAGCGCGGTCGCCGATCTTCAGGAAGCTCATGAGGCCGGAGGACTTGCCGCCGCCAGAAAGCTTTTCACCTTCGCCGCGCAGATAAGAGAAGTTGGAACCGGTGCCCGAACCATATTTGAACAGGCGCGCCTCGCGGACCCAAAGGTCCATGATACCGCCCTCATTGACCAGATCGTCGCCGACGGACTGGATGAAGCAGGCATGCGGCTGCGGATGTTCGTAGGCCGACTTGGACTTGGTCAGCTTGCCAGTCTGCCAGTCGACGTAGAAATGGCCCTGGCCGGGACCGTCGATGCCATAGGCCCAGTGCAGGCCGGTGTTGAACCATTGCGGGCTGTTCGGCGCCACGCGCTGCGTTGCGAGCATATAGGCAAGCTCGTCGCGGAAGGCGAGGGCATCTTCTTCGGAGGCGAAATAGCCGCCTTTCCAGCCCCAGTAGGTCCAGGTGCCGGCGAGACGGTCGAAAACCTGGCAGGCATCCATCTCGGAGCCATAGCGTTCGTTTTCCGGCAGCTTGGCGAGCGCGTCCTCATCGGCGACCGAACGCCACAGCCATGAAGGGACGTCGTTTTCCTCGACCTTTTTCAGCTGCGCGGGGACGCCGGCCTTGCGAAAATACTTCTGGGCGAGAATGTCAGCGGCCACCTGGCTGAACTGCGCGGGCACATTGATGTTTTCAAGACGGAATACGATGGACCCATCGGGATTCTTGATCTCGCTGGTCGCAGTCCGGAACGCGATGTCCGCATAGGCCGACTGATTCTCTTTCGTGAAACGGCGTTCGATCTTCATCTGTCCCATCCAAACGTTCTATATATAGTAGCTTTAGTGACGGTTTTCAGCCACGGCCTGTCTGTATCGCGTCTCTGTCAAAACAGCTCTTCTGCGGGGAGGAGCGTCTTGTTGGGGAGAAAGCTCCCGGAAATCCGCTTCCGCCTCTTTCAATCCCACGAAAAAACGCCTCAGGGGAGCTTAATTGCAACCTTGCTAACGCTATTCGCGATTAAAAATCAGCAGAACGAAAAATACCTTATCTTGTAAGGAGTGTGAGCGCAAATACTAAATCTAGTGTTAACGCTGTTTCTTTCCGACGCTGCATCTGCTTCTCCAAAGACCGGAATGCCCAGAATACGGGCGCAAGAAAGCACCGAGCGAAAAACACACTTCCAAAGCGCGACGCTCGTTCGATACTCAACTTGACCGAAAAAAGATCGACGGATTTACAACGCCCGACCACGCTACTTACGCAACGATAGTCTCATAAAAAACGACTCGGCTTCGAGCGTCAAGCAATGGTTTGCTGCAACGCTCCAGCATCTAGATATTGTGCGTAACCGCTTGGGGCAAATGTGGATAACGGGGAGAAGCGACAGTTTTAAGAAACAAGCCGGCTGGAGAACGAAGGGCCTGGAACCTCGCCCCCTCGTGGCGCTTCCTGGAGCAATTTCGGTAGGATTTTCTATAGAAAGGGGAAATCCCGGCAAATAGGTCGCAAGCCGGGAGAAATTGCGGTGTCGGGGCGGCTAGCTGCCTACTCGGCGGCCGCCGCTATTCCCGAATCACCAAACTGGTTCAGAATCTGCTTCAATTCACTTTCTTCGACACGACATGCAGCTTCCTGCGGCGATACCCACTCGCAGATGCGTTGGTCCCGCTCTGGCCAGTCTTTTTCCTGACCTGTGAATTGCACGGCAAATACCGCAGCCACGAACTGGTTGATGCGCTCCGGCGGAAGGTCCGTCTTGCAGTAGCAAAAACTGCCAATCGGTATTGGAGAGACTTCACCGCGAATGCCGGCTTCTTCATAGGCTTCGCGAAGAGCGGTTTCTGCAAGGGTACGCCCCACTTGCGGCCAGCCCTTTGGAATGATCCATCGCCCTGTGCCGCGGCTCGTGATGACGAGAACCTTGAGTGCGCCCATGTCGCGACGATGCACAAGTGCTGCAACCTGCTGCAAACGACCCGAAGGCGTAAGAATACGCTTTTCGGTTGCAATAAGTTGTTTTGCTTGCGACTTCACCGCGAAAATCCCCTCTTTCTTTATAGCATGATCCGATTCGCCAAAATAACAACTGATTACTTAGACTGCGAACCTTCGAAAATGTTCCAAAAAATCTTTTAATTTAAAGGCATTACTGAAATTACGAGATGGGATGGCAGCTTAGGAAAGGCACTTCGCCCTTGGTCGGCGTTATTTCGGTGTAGTTTCTATAAGGTGCGATTGCGGCGGAAATATCACCGCAATCGCATTCGTTTATTTTCGTTTTGTAGCGTTAGGACCCGGCACAGCCGAAAGCCACCAGTTCCAGCAGAAGTGGAATCCCTATGGACTTAGGGCAAGTTCACTTCAGGCTTTAGCCGCGTTTTCCGCCTGCAATCGGCTCCTGATAGGTGAAGCCCATATCCCAGGGGAAGTAGATCCAGGTGTCCTGCGATACTTCAGTCACGAAGGTATCGATCAGCGGGCGGCCTTTCGGCTTGGCATAAACGGTTGCAAAATGGGCCTTCGGCATCATTTCGCGAACGATGGCGGCAGTCTTGCCCGTATCGGTCAGATCGTCGACGACGATGACGCCTTCACCGCCATTTTCGAGAAGCGTTTCGCTGACGCCCTTGAGAATCTGCATGTCTCCCTGCGATGTGTAGTCATGATAGGAGGCGATGCAGACGGTTTCGATAAGGCGAATGCCGAGTTCGCGGCAAACGATGGCCGCTGGAACCAGTCCGCCACGCGTAATGGCAACAATTGCGTGCCAATCGCGGTTCATGCCGGCGATCCGCCAGGCGAGGGCGCGGGCATCGCGGTGGAACTGGTCCCAGGAAACGGGAAAGGCTTTATCTGGCAAGGACATCGAAACGCTCCGTGGAACGATCCGGAGTTTGTTCTCCGGACCTTTTAAAACCAAAAATGCGCTGTGACGGTTGCCAAGCGCTGTAACTGTCAGGATCTGCGGCTTTTCCACCCGCGCCAATTCAGGCAGGCGGCGAGTAAGAAAAAGGCTCTCCACCCGGCACAGTCAGCGCCGGGTGATGCTGATAACCGCAAAAATGGCGTTCTTGCAAGCGTGTCGTGCGATCACATGGGGGCTGAACGACCAAACCGGTCCTCAGCCATGCCTTTTAACGCGAGAAAAGTGTGAGGATTGGCAATTCGTTCAACATGGAGCGCGTCACGCCGCCAAAGACCAGTTCTCGCAACCTTGAATGACTGTAGGCGCCCATCACGAGAAGATCGGAACGTTGCGCGATAATGTGCTCCCGCAAAGCATCCTGGGCGTAGCGGCCGTTCGAGGCGATTGCCGTCGGCGTTACTTCGATGCCGTGGCGCGAAATTGATTCTGCGATATCGTGGCTTGCCAGCGCCTGATCCTCGCCTTCGATTTCCGGCGGATCAACCCAAACGATTTCCGTCCTGTCCGCATGTTTCATCAGGGGCAGGGCGTCGAACGCAGCGCGGGCGGCTTCACGCTTGCCGTTGAAGGCGACGACGATACGATCCAGTGAAACCATAGGCAGCACCGGTGCGTAGGGTACGAGCAGAACAGGGCAGCTTGAATTGAAAACGATGGTATCGGCGGTCTCGTCGTTGGTGGCCGGATCGTCCGGGTCCGGTTGTCCGGCGATCAGCAATTCCGCGCCAAGACAAGCGGTCAGCACGCCGTCTGCGGCTGTGCCTGTTTCCGAGCGCGTGATGCGATACTCATAATTGGTGCCCTGACGGCGCATTTCCTCTTCAAAGACATGTTTCAATCTTTCGGAGAGTTCCTTGTGCTGCTTGTCATGCAGTTCGAACATTCCGGGATCGATGAAGCCGTTCGGGTCGGCATAGACGATGGGCGAAGGAGTGGCATACAGCCCGATGACATGAATATCGGGCAGCTTCTGCTTCAAAAGTCCAACGGCGGACAAAACCCGCTTCAACTCGGATTCACTGCGAGAATAGGCAACCACCGTCTTGTAGGACATGACAGAACTCCTTCCGGCTGTGTTTCTATTTTAGCATATAATGCAACGAGTTGCGCAGGCAAAAGGTTGCAGGCGATCAAGCAGCGCCCATCTTTTCGAGTGAAGAGATCATTTTCTCGATTGCATCGATCGCCGTATCAATTTTCGCAGGATCGCTGCCCCGGACGACAAGTTCGGTGCTGAAGCGTCCATTCTCGAATTTCGGGTAGGAACCGATGATCGTATCCGGGTTTTCTTTCTGGATTTCCGTCAGGGGCGCACCGATCACGCCTTCGCCAAAGGGACAGCGCACGGATTTCGACAGAAGCTTCCGTCCGGTCTTCAGCGTGGGCAGCACGTTGTCGAGCATCGCCTGGAACACGGAAGGTACGCCAGCCATCACATAGACATTGCCGATATGAAAGCCGGGAGCAGCTGAGATGGGATTCGCTATATGCTCCGAGCCTTGCGGCATGCGCGCCATGCGCTTGCGCGAGTCGGTAAATTCCAGCCCGCGCTTCGCGTAATTATCACCGAGCAGCCTCATGGCTTTCTCGTCATAGATGCAAGGCACGCCGAACGCCGTCGAAACAGCATCCGCAGTGATATCGTCATGGGTGGGGCCTATTCCGCCTGACGTGAAGACATAATCATAATGCGGTCGCAGCGCATTGAGAGCGTCTACGATGGCCGCTTCCTCGTCCGGAACAATCCGTACTTCCTTCAGATCGATCCCGGCCGCTGTGAGCACGTCGGCAAGATGCCCGATATTCTTATCCTTGGTGCGGCCAGAGAGAAGCTCGTCGCCAATTGCCAGCATCGCGGCCCTGACGGCTTGCTGCGGATTGTTGGTCATATCCAGACTCCATTTTCTGGCTTCAGTTAAGCGCCAGCAGGACAAGGCTGCAACTGCTTTATTTCAGCATTTCATTCGTTTGGCCGCGGTTGCGCCTTTCCAAAGGAGGCCGCTCCCCTAATTGAAGCTTTCGAGGTCGGGGCCTCACAAACCGGGATAGGGAGAGTCACATGGTTAAGGTGCTGGTGTTGTATTATTCGGCCTACGGTCATACCGAGAAAATGGCCAAGGCCGCTGTGGAAGGCGCGCGCGAAGGCGGCGCGGAGGTCACTCTCAAACGGGTGCCCGAACTGGTCCCGCCAGATGTCGCAAAAGCCTCGCACTATAAGGTGGATCAGGATGCGCCGATCGCTACGCCGGCGGAACTTGCAGATTACGACGCCATCATCATCGCTACTGCTACCCGCTACGGCATGATGGCAGCCCAGATGAAAAACTTTCTCGACCAGACCGGCGGGCTTTGGGCAAAGGGTGCTCTCGTCAATAAGGTCGGGTCGGTGATGGTTTCCACAGCCACACAACATGGCGGTGCGGAACTCGCGCTGATTTCCACGCAATGGCAGATGCAGCATCACGGCATGATCATCGTTCCGCTTTCCTACGCGTATCAGGGCCAGATGGGTAACGATGTGGTGCGTGGCGGTGCGCCCTACGGAATGACGACGACCGCCGATGGCGACGGTTCGCGTCAGCCTTCGGAGCAGGAACTGGAGGGAGCTCGTTTCCAGGGCAAGCGCGTTGCGGAAATTACCGCCAGACTGCACGGCTAATCAGGTTTTAAGCTAGAGGAGCCGCAGACCTGATCTGCGGCTTTTCATGTTGTATGTTATGTATCTCAATTAGTGAATTGTATTATATTATCTTTTTGTATTGATGGCGTCTAAACGCCCGGTAAAGGTACCAGCGACGGACCGATAACAGTGAGCAAAGGTGGTGCGGTCGGCGGGACTTGAACCCGCAAGTCTAAAAGACGACGGATTTTAAGTCCGTTGCGTATACCAATTTCGCCACGACCGCAGCAATTGCCATTGTCTATGTCATGATTTGTATCACGATTTCAAGCCACAAAGCCTGTTAACATCAACAGTTAGAACTGCCGAATATATGCCCGCTCCAGATCGCTGATTTGGCATCCGGCAAGGCTTCAACCTTGTCTGTGAGGTCAAAGCCATGTAGCGATGGGCAAAATTCCGTTGGAAATGCAGAAAGTCCAATAATGACCGCCTTCGTTAAATCCGTATCCGAGGCCGAAAAGGCAATGCGCGCGCTGTTTCCAGAAACGCCGCTGCAGCTTAACGATTACCTGTCGCGGAAATATGGTGCGGAGATTTGGCTCAAGCGCGAGGACCTGACGCCTGTCCGTTCCTACAAGATTCGCGGCGCCTTCAATTTCATTTCCAAGGCTGTCGAAACAACCGACAAGAATGTGGTGTTCGTATGCGCTTCCGCAGGCAATCACGCACAGGGCTTTGCATTTGTCTGCCGCCATTTTGGCCGCAAGGGCGTCGTGTTCATGCCGGTCACAACGCCGCAGCAGAAAATTGATAAGACGCGCGCTTTTGGTGGCGAATTCATCGAAATCAAGCTGGTGGGCGATATTTTCGACGTTTGCTATGCCGCGTCGCAGGAATTTGCAGCAAGCAACAAGGGCGTGATGGTGCCACCTTTCGACCATCCCGGCATTGTCGAAGGACAGGCCACGGTGGCGCTGGAGATCGAACGGCAATTACCCGACGAAAAGAAGCCTGACTTTATCCTGTTGCCCGTGGGTGGCGGGGGACTGTCCGGCGGCGTTACCCAATATGTTTCGGATCGCGGCTGGAAGACGAGTTTCCGCTTTATCGAGCCACAGGGCGCGGCGAGCCTGAAAGGCAGCCTTGAGGCAGGCAAGCGCATCAAGCTTACCCACGTCGATAATTTCGTCGATGGCGCGGCTGTTGCTGAGATCGGCAAGGAAAACTTCAAGCTTCTCAAAGGCTTTGATCCGAAAACTGTCATAACGGTTCCGGAAAACCGGCTTTGCGCGACCATCATCGAGATGCTCAATATCGAAGGTGTCGTCCTTGAACCGGCCGGCGCACTTGGCATCGATGCGCTCAAGGATTTCAAGAAGAGCGATCTCAAGGGCAAGCGGATCGTCATTGTCGTTTCAGGCGGTAATTTCGATTTCGAGCGCCTGCCGGACGTTCGCGAGCGTGCACTTCGATTTGAAGGGTTGAAGAAGTATTTCATTTTCCGTTTTCCGCAGAGGCCGGGCGCGCTTCGCTCGTTCCTTGATCTGCTGGGGCCCGAGGATGACATTGCCCGGTTCGAATATCTGAAGAAGTCGGCGCGCAATTTCGGTTCGGTCCTGATCGGTATCGAAACGAAGAATGCGTCTAACTTCAAGCTTCTGGAAAAGAAGTTCGCTGAAGCGGGCTGGGCTTATCAGGACATAACGGACAATCAGGTGCTTGCCGACTTCATCATCTGATTTTGGTGGTTTAAGCAAAATCGGTTGCTTTTCTGGCGAAAACACCCCATATGCCGGGGCAGGCGCATGGGCCGACGTGTTTGTCGGCTTTCCCGGCATTGGACTTGTTGCGTCTCGCCTCTGTCTTCCGGAATGGTCCGGAGGCGGGGAGACCCGAGAAATGTTCGGGCACGGCAGCGCAAGTCGCCAGGAGTTTAAAGTTCCGGCGTCCCGTCGTTATCATTGAACAGATAGAGTTCGGCAAGTTGCGCTTGACCGGCATTGGATGTGGACCATGACAGCATGGTGCCACTGAGAGAGATTGAATTGACAAAAGAAATTACGGGCGGCTTTGCCGCTCTTGGCGTTACCGGCATTTTGCTCAAGGGCGTTGAAGCCGCTGGCATGACCGAGCCGAAGCCGATCCAGTTGCAGGCTATCCCGCATCAGCTTGAAGGTCGCGATATTCTGGGCATTGCGCAGACGGGCTCCGGCAAGACCGCTGCTTTCAGCCTGCCTATCCTGCAGAAGATCATCGGGCTCGGCGACAAGCGCCGTCCCAAGACCGCACGTGCGCTGATCCTCGCGCCGACGCGCGAACTGGCCGTGCAGATCGAACAGACGATCCGCAATGTTTCCAAACATGCGCATATCTCGACCGCGCTTGTTCTTGGCGGCGTTTCCAAACTGTCGCAAATCAAGCGCATCGCGCCGGGCATCGACGTTCTGATCGCTACGCCGGGCCGTCTCACTGATCTGATGCGTGACGGTCTGGTAGACCTTTCGCAGACGCGTTGGCTTGTTCTCGACGAAGCGGACCGTATGCTCGATATGGGTTTTATCAACGATGTGAAGCGCATCGCGAAGGCGACCCATTCCGAACGCCAGACCGCGCTGTTTTCGGCGACCATGCCGAAGGAAATCGCATCGTTGGCGGGAAGCCTGCTGCGTGACCCGGTTCGCGTCGAAGTTGCTCCGCAGGGAACGACTGCTGCTGAAATCACGCAGGTCGTGCATCCTGTGCACACCAAGGAAAAGCGCCGTCTTCTTTCCGCACTGCTCGGTGACAAGGCCATGCGTTCGGTCATCGTCTTCACCCGTACTAAGCACGGTGCAGATGCAGTGGTGCGCCATCTGGAGCGGGATGGCTACGAAGTCGCTGCGATCCACGGCAACAAGTCGCAGAATGCGCGCCAGCGTGCGCTGAACGGATTCCGTGATGGATCGCTGCGAATTCTGATCGCAACCGACATCGCTGCACGCGGCATTGACGTTCCGGGTATCAGCCATGTCGTGAACTACGATCTGCCTGACGAGCCGGAAACCTATGTGCACCGCATTGGCCGTACTGGCCGCAATGGCGCCAGCGGCGCATCGATCACGCTCTACGATCCGGCGGCGGAGGAATCCAAACTGCGAGCGGTCGAGCGCGTGACGCGCAGCAAGCTTCCGATCAAGGATGCGCCTGTGGAACTTGCACCGGCTCCGGCACCCCGCGCTGCAACTCCCGGCGAGCGCCCGCAGAAGACCCATCGCAAAGGCGGAACTCCACAGAAACCGCGCCGCGCAGCCCCGAAAGCTGGCGATCATCGCGGAGCCGCCCACGCAACGGCGGACGCCGCTCCCAAAGCGAAGCGCCCGTTCCGCCGTAAGCGCCGCAATGCCAACGGCAATGGCGGCCAGCGCGCGGCATAATTCCGCTTCTCAAACATTTTTCCAAAAAGCCGCCCATTTCGGGCGGCTTTTCTATTTATGGCCGCGAAACGGGTTTCGCTTTGCGTAATGGCGGGGAAAAATATTCCCCGCTTGCTTGAAGGGCAGAGCTGTTCCTCATAGTTTCCTCTGCGAAACAGGAAGGACGGATGCCATGTTCCAATCGGTGCTCGACGCAATCGGCAATACGCCATTGATCCATTTGAAGAAGGCTTCCGAACTGACCGGCTGCGCAATTTACGGCAAGGCCGAGTTCCTCAATCCCGGTCAGTCGGTGAAGGACCGGGCAGCGCTCTATATTATTCGCGATGCGGAAAAGCGCGGGCTGTTAAAACCCGGCGGGGTTATTGTCGAAGGCACGGCTGGCAATACCGGCATTGGCCTCACGATGGTTGCAAAAGCGCTCGGCTATCGCACTGTCATCGTCATTCCCGAAACGCAGAGCCAGGAAAAGAAGGACGCCTTGCGCCTGCTTGGCGCCGAACTGATCGAAGTTCCAGCCGCGCCCTATCGCAATCCGAACAATTATGTGCGTCTTTCCGGACGGCTAGCCGAACAACTCGCCAGAAGCGAGCCGAATGGTGCTGTCTGGGCCAATCAGTTCGATAATCCAATCAACCGGCAAGCTCATGTCGAAACCACTGCACAGGAAATCTGGCGCGATACCAATGGCAAGGTTGATGGATTTGTCGCGGCAGTCGGATCAGGCGGAACGCTTGTCGGTACGGCATTCGGCTTGAAGGACCACAATGCCGATATCAAGATCGCACTTGCCGATCCGTATGGAGCTGCACTTCATTCCTTTTACACGACGGGCGAGCTGAAAGCCGAAGGCGACTCGATTACCGAAGGCATCGGGCAGGGGCGTATCACCGCCAATCTCGAAGGCTTCACCCCCGATTTCTCCTATCGTCTTTCCGATGTGGAAGCGCTCGATCTCGTATTCGATCTCGTGGAAAATGAGGGGCTTTGCCTTGGCGGTTCATCAGGCATCAATATTGCAGGCGCAATCCGGCTTGCAAAAGATCTCGGTCCGGGCCACACAATTGTGACGGTGCTTTGCGACTATGGTAATCGCTATCAGTCCAAGCTGTTCAATCCTGCTTTCCTGCGCGGCAAGAACCTGCCCGTACCGGGCTGGCTGGAGACGAAAACCGAGATAGACATACCGTTCGAGGGATAATCATGGCATACGAGACCGAAGCGCTTTTCCGCGAAGATTCCTATCTTTCAACGGCGGAGGGCACGGTGCTCGCCATTACCGAAACGGGCGGGATTATTCTCGACCAGACCAATTTTTACGCGACCTCCGGCGGTCAGCCGGGGGATATCGGCTTCTTCGAACGTGCGGACGGCTCTCGTATAGAGATTGCGGCGACCGTTACCGGCGAAAACAAGAACGAAATCATTCATGTGCCGGCAGAGGGGCAGGCTGCACCCGCAATCGGCGAAAAACTGGTGCTGCATGTAGACTGGCCCCGGCGCTACAAGCTGATGCGCATGCATACGGCCTGTCACCTGCTGTCTGTTGTCTGCCCTTTCCCGATTACCGGCGCCGCTGTCGGCGAGGACGAAAGCCGCGTTGATTTCGATCTCCCCGATCCGACCTACACCAAGGAATTCGTGACCGAAAAGCTCATGGAGCGGGTGAGCGCCAACGATGCTGTCGCCATTCGCTGGATCAGTGATGAAGAGTTTCTGGCCAATCCGGATATAGTGAAGTCGAAGAATGTACGCCCCCCGGTGGGGCTCGGTCGCATACGCCTCGTTCTTATTGGTGAGAACGGAGTGGTGGATTCGCAACCTTGCGGCGGCACACACGTTTCCGAGACGCAGGAAGTGGGAGAAATCCACATCGGCAAGATCGAAAAGAAGGGCAAGGAAAACCGCCGTTTCCGCATTCGTTTCGGCGCCTTGCCGGAATCCTGAGCCGTAGGGGAGTGATTGTCATGGCTGATAAAAGCGCTTTCGTCGTTTCGCGTGACTGGTTGAAAGAACGGCTCGGCAAGCCGGGCATCGCGATTGTCGATGCATCCTGGTATCTTCCGGCTGCTGGGCGCAATGGACAGGAAGAATACAACGCGGCGCATATTCCGGGCGCGGTTTTCTTCGATCAGGACAAGATCGCCGACAAGGAATCGGGTCTGCCGCACACGCTGCCATCGGCCGAGCTTTTTGCCCAGCATGTCGGCGCCATGGGGATTACGGCCGACGAGACAGTCGTTGTCTATGACGGGCCGGGCATGTTTTCCGCGCCCCGGGTCTGGTGGATGTTCCGTATCATGGGCGTGAAGAATGTCTTTGTGCTCGATGGCGGCTTTGATGGCTGGAAAAAGGCCGGATATCCTGTCACCGATGAAGCCACAAAGATTGCATCGACGCTTTTCACGCCATCCTTCAATAAGGACGCGGTGGTCGATTTCGCCGAAATGCGCGATATCGTGGACGAACGGCGTTCGCAGGTCGCCGATGCACGTGCTGCCGGACGGTTCACAGGCCGCGATGCGGAACCGCGCGCCGGAATGCGATCCGGCCATATGCCCGGCGCACGCAACGTTCCCGTCGGCACTCTGTCCGAACAAGGCGAACTCAAGGATCTGGACAGCCTGCGCAGGATTTTCGATGAGGCCGGGATCGATCTTTCCAGGCCGGTTGTTACAAGCTGTGGATCGGGCGTAACGGCTGCGGTCATCACGCTGGCCCTCACATCGCTCGGTCATACCGAAAACCGCCTTTACGATGGCTCCTGGAGTGAATGGGGCAGCAGGCAGGACACGCCTGTGGTGACTGGTGAAGCCGAGTAAGCATGTCGGAAAAGCTGGTTGCCCGCATCACCCATCTGGAAATGTCTGCCCGTCAAGCTGTCGCAGTGCCGGTACCTTCCGGTATCCGGCTGGCAATCATGCGTGCGGGCGATATGCCCGTCCATTATTACCGCTATCTCTATGAACGGGTGGGGCGCAAGCATCACTGGATGATGCGCCGCGTTCAGACGGACGCAGAGGTTGCGGCTGCGATCCACGCCGACACCACCGAAATCCACGTTCTTTATGCGGAAGGATGTCCGGCGGGCTTTGTCGAATTGGACCTGTCGGTATTACCCGCCACCGCGGAAATCCTTTATTTCGGTCTCATTGATGATTTTCAGGGGCGGGGGCTGGGCAAGTTCTTTCTAAGCGAGGCTATTTCAGCGGCCTGGGCGCATGGACCGCAAAAGGTGACGATCCATACCAATACGCTCGACAGTCCGCGCGCATTGCAGCTTTACCAGAAAATGGGTTTCGTCCCGGTTGGTTGGTCCGAAGAGGTCATCGAACCTTGGGAGTAGGGGCTGGCGCTAGAGCGGTTGCTGATCTAACAGAACCGCCGGAACCGTTCTAACTATTTGTTTTATCGCATTATCCAACGCATCGAAGCGGATAAGAAATCAGTCCAGTGAACTGATTTCCCCGCGTAGACGTTTCACACTTTTGCTCGAAATGCTCTAACCGCGTGCCACTTCCCGTACACTCGCGATGGAAACGATGGACGCGCTGGCCAGACGTCCGCTTTCCTCATCGAAGACCACACAATTGCGCCCGCGCTGCTTTGCCATATAGAGACAACGGTCCGCGCGGCTTAGCACCTGCGAGTTCGTCTCGTTCTTCGGCGCGGATGCAACACCGATACTGATCGTCAACGGATAGACCTGATACTCGGTCGTGTGAAACGGTGTGTTTTCCACTTCGGCGCGTATACGCTGTGCAACACGCATGCCGGTTTCTCCGCTTGCGCCCGGCAAGAACACGCAAAATTCCTCCCCGCCGATCCGGCCGACCAGATCACCCTTCCGCGTCACATTCTGAAGCGCGAAAGCGATCAGCTTCAAGGCGCGGTCACCGACGCCGTGGCCAAACGTATCGTTGATCGCCTTGAAGTGGTCAGCATCGATAACGAGCAGGGTGCCGGTTTCGATACGGGAACGGCTGATCTTCATGGCTTCAAAAAGCGCCTCACGGTTGAGAAGACCGGTCATGTGATCGATCCGCGACCGTGCCTGCAGTTCAACATGAGCCCTCTCCAGCTGAAGATAAGCGTCTTTCAGCTTCCCATGCTGGTGGAAAATATAGGCAAGGGAGGGGAAGGCCGTTGCTGCGGGAATGCCCGCGCTGAGGCTAAGCGCAATGATGCCAGGAGTGGCGCCAGCGGAAAAAGCCACTATCGACGTTGCCCCAAGCGAGAACGCAACGACAGACAGCGTTATCAGTGCTGCTTTCACAAGAGCAGTCTTCTTCATTCCCTCGCACTCCCAACCCTGAGTGAGGATGATCAACGACCCCGCCTTAACCCAGAATGAACGGGCTATATTTTGCGGGCCTTATAAAAGGAACGCCGGAGAGGGGAAAGGTATCACCATGCGCGCCCTACAATTTTTTGTTTATGAGTGCCATTAATGACACAATCATAGGTAGCGTGATGGTTATATATTACGAAGAAATGTAAATAAGCACAACTATGTTTAAAAGAACGATCCTGGCGAGACATAAATCATCAATAGCTAATATAAGTATGGAGCGTCTCTCGCAAGGCGTTTTGGAAGATCCCGGAGTAGCGCAAAGCCACAAACTCCGGGATCGTAGCTGCTGAAGGCTTTAAATCAGAAGACCGCCAGATATTTCAGAAGCGAAATGATGCCGATAATGATCACGATAACTTGAGCGATCTGTTTGACCTTGGCGTCCAACGGCAGCATGTTGATCAGATAAAGTATGAGGAAGATAACGAGAATTGTTATCAGCAGGCTGATGAGGATGGACATGGGCGGTCTGATCCTTCCCGGAACTTGGGGTTGCATTGCCCACCCGACGACCGTTCCTCCGCGTCGTCCGGTTGAGCCGTTCTAACCGGAAGAAAGAGCAGGGCCCTCGCTGCCGGCACATCGTTTCCAATCCAAAAACAATGTGCCGGTTAACGTTCCAAGAAAAAGAAGGTTCCGCTTTATAAGCAAGAACTTAAAACGCAACGCGCTGTTCAGTTCTGGAGTTTCCAACTCGTCATTTGCGCATGCTGCCCGTTTCGCGACGGCGCTGATGCCAGCTGAAAGCTTCTTCGATCAGGTGAGGGGTATGTCCCCCACGCGCACAGGCCCGGTCGAAATAATCGTTAAGCTGGTCGCGATAGTCCGGATGCGCGCAGTTGTCTATGATCGCGCGCGCCCTTTCGCGCGGAGCGAGGCCGCGCAGGTCTGCAAGGCCCTGCTCGGTCACGATAATATCCACGTCATGTTCTGTGTGATCGACATGCGTAACCATCGGTACGACGGACGATATGGCGCCATTCTTGGCTTCGGATTTGGTCACGAAGATCGAAATGAAGGCGTTGCGGGCGAAGTCGCCTGAACCGCCGATGCCATTCATCATATGGGTGCCGTCCACGTGCGTGGAGTTCACATTGCCGTAAATGTCGAATTCCAGCGCGGTATTGATGCCGATAATGCCGAGACGACGGATGACTTCCGGATGATTGCTGATCTCCTGCGGACGCAGAATGAGCTTGTCGCGGTAACGGTCGATATTGTTGAACACGCGCTCTCCGCAAGCGGGGCTGAGCGTGATGGACGATCCCGATGCAAAGTCCAGCTTTCCGGCATCGAAGAGATCGAAGGTGCTATCCTGCAACACTTCGCTATACATGCGCAGATTGTGAAACGGGCTGTCGGCAAAACCGTTCAAGACTGCATTGGCAATGGTGCCTATACCCGCCTGAAGCGGATTGAGCGTCAGGTCCAGACGCCCGGCAGCTACTTCCTGCATCAGAAATTCGATGAGATGGCCAGCGATGGCGATGGTTTCACTGTCGGCCGGTTCGACGGTCGATGCGCTGTCATTCTCCTTCGTGATGACGATGCCCGCGATCTTTTCCGGCGGGATCGGAATGTAGGGCAGGCCGACGCGGCTGTCGCAGGCCGTGACCGGTATCGGGTCGCGGGAAGGGCGCTTCGTTGGGATATAGATGTCGTGCAGACCTTCAAGCGCCATGGACTGGTTGAGGTTCACTTCCACGATGACCTTTTCGGCCAGAATGGCAAAGCTCGCGGAATTGCCGATCGATGTCGTGGGAATGATCCCGCCGCTCTCGGTTATGGCAAGCGCTTCAACGACGGCATAATCAATGGGGCCGATCTGGTTGGAGCGCAATTGCTCGACGGTTTCGGAAAGATGCTGGTCGATGAACATCACTTCGCCGCGATTGATGGCGGCCCGAAGGGTTCTGTCGACCTGAAATGGCATGCGCCGCGAAAGCACATGGGCTTCGGTGAGCAGCTTGTCGACATCGTGACCAAGCGATGCACCGGTAATCAGCGTGATCTTGAAAGGGTCTGTCGCAGCGCGCGCAGCCATGGCGACCGGCACGGCCTTGGCATCGCCAGCGCGGGTGAAACCGCTCATGCCGACGACCATGCCGTCTTTAATCAGGCTCGCGGCCTGCTCCGCGGTAATGATCTTGTCCCGAAGCGAAGTGTTGCGAATACGTGCTTCCAACATCTTTAAAACTACCTTCCTCGCCATTCCGGGCTTGAGCCGGAAATGGCGCTCGCTGCGTCCAACGCCGGATACTGCCACCGTTCGATTTGCGGTCACGGCACCGCCTGCGTATTAGCGCATATGGACGAGCAGTACACGCATGCTTTGGTCTTAGAAGCCAAAACGGACGGCTGTGAACCCCGCCGTGTCTCCCATGGTCCGCGATTCTAGGGAATGATTGAAATCAACGACGCAGAGCGGGCAGGTGCACGGTCGATCGGTACAAAGCGCGCGACGCAAAAGGCAGCTCATCTGCAAGTCGCATTTCGAGCTGGAACTCACCCCGGCTACATACAGCGATTGCATAAGATAGATTATGGAACTATCCGATGTGAAGCCTGCGTGAGAACCTGACCTCGAAGCCGATGCCACTATGAAAGCTGCCCTTGCTTTCGAGGACATGTAGCCAGCGTGAAAATCAGCGGCGCCGCGCGATATAGAGATGTCCTGGAACCGGCGCTCCCTGTTCGCTGCGAACGACAATATCCTCGCAGCGCACGCAGTCCATATCATGGTTGTCGAGCATCGCACGCACATAGGATTGTGCGTGTGCAAAGCGCTGATAATCACCGACCATGAATGCGCGTCCGGCAAGTCGCGCATCGTCCAGTGTCTCGCTTGAAAAGCCGAAATGTCCGCCTGACGACAGATGCGCGGCAACGCCCGCGAAGAATTTGTCGAGTTCGCCCATATATGGCAGGACATCGGTGGCGACGATCAGGTCCCATTGCGGTTCGTTGGTGGTCTCGAGAAAGCGTACGGCTTCGCCGACAAACAGCGCCTGATAATCGCCTTTCTCGTAAGCGACTTCGATCATGTTTTCAGAAATATCGACGCCCGTCTTATGTCCGGCCATGTCGTCGAGCGCGTCGGCGGACAAACCGGTGCCGCAGCCGAGATCAAGCATGCGTTCTGCGAAAAACTCGTCGTCCAGTTCAAGGAGCATTTCGCGCAGCTGCAGCGGAACGTCATAACCTAGCTGGTCTACAAGGATCGTATCGAACATTTCGGCGTGCTGATCGAAGAGCGTGGACACATAGGCATCCGGCGCCTTTAACGGCACAGCGCCGCGTCCCATGCTCGCAAGCCGCACGGCAGCGCCGCCATGGTCATCAGGATCGATGCGCAGCACATCCTCATATGCCTTGGCGGCAGCATCGAAATCGCCAGCCTTTTCCAGAGCGAGAGCCCGGTTATAGGCTTCTGCTAGTGCTTCCTGATCAAAAGCCTGGGCATCGTTCTTTGCCATTGATTTCTGCCTTCTCCGCCTTGCACTGCGCACGTGCAAAGACAGCGCAACGATTGCGCACATTTCGTTAGAATATTTGAAGGCCGGAATCCCGTAATCGCGGAGCCAGCCCCTGCCCGTTCTCCTACGCCGATCCAATTGCACTCGCAAGCGCATTATGGAAAGGTTTGTTTCCGTTTTAAATAAAACAGATAAATCTAATATTGTTTATAATTTCCATTGGGAAAAATAATCGATGGAAATATAAAATCGTAATGGTAGCGTCATGATACTTTACGGGCATTTACATCATTATATCATTTAACTGTAATGAGGCTCAGGTGCGCAGTTCAATTTTGAAATTATTGGTCTTTCTGGCTGCTGTTGCCGCTAGTATCCATCTCGCTCGCGCTGATGCAGAACAGGAACTGGCCAAAAAACTCGCCAACCCCATTTCAAGCCTCATCAGTGTTCCTTTCCAGCAGAATTACGACTGCTGCTTCGGCCCCAAGGATGCTTACCGATATTCACTCAACATTCAGCCCGTCATTCCGTTTTCGCTGAATGAGGACTGGAACCTTATCGTCCGCACAATTGTGCCTGTCGTCTATCAGGAGGCTCCAGCGGCCGGTTTCGACAGTCGTTTTGGTCTGAGCGACACAGAACAGAGTTTCTTTCTTTCGCCGGCGCAATCTCTGGACGGTATAACCTGGGGCGTTGGCCCCGTGTTTCTGTGGCCGACCGCCACCAGCAGCGAGCTTGGCACCGGAAAATGGGGGGCAGGCCCCACAGGCGTCATCCTCAAGCAGCATGGCGGCTGGACCTATGGCGCACTCGCCAACCATATATGGTCCTATGCCGGGCACAGCGACCGTGAGGCTGTCAGCCAGAGCTTTGTCCAGCCGTTTCTCACCTGTACTTTTCCCGATACGACAGCGCTGAGCCTTTCGTCGGAATCCTCCTATGACTGGACCTCGGAGCAGTGGACCGTGCCAATCAACGCGGGCATATCGAAGGTTTTCAAGTTCGGAGAACAACGGGTCAGCCTCGGTGTTTCTGCGCGGTATTATGCCGAAGCACCGTCGGACGGGCCTAAATGGGGCGCCCGCTTCGTAACGACGTTTCTATTTCCGGAAAAATAGAAGAGCGCCCTACTCCGCGGCAGCCGCAATACGTTCGTCGTGATCTTTATGATCGGCCAGTTTTCTGGCGATCACTGCGCAGGCCATGAGCTGTATCTGGTGAAAGAGCATTAGGGGTAAAACGATGCTGCCGACATTCGCACCCGCGAAAATGGCGCTCGCCATTGGTGCGCCGCTGGCGAGGCTCTTCTTCGAGCCGCAGAACATGATCGTAATGCGGTCGGGCCGGTTGAAGCCCAGCCATTTGCTTCCGTACCAGGTCGCAAGCAGCACGGCGGCCAGCAGGACGATATTGACGCCTACCATCATGCCAAGATCGTCCCAGGAAACGGTACGCCAAAGGCCTTCAACCACAGCCTCGCTGAAAGCCAGATAGACCACCATCAGGATCGAGCCGCGATCGACGAAACCGAGCGCCTTGCCGTGGCGCCGCATGAAACTCCCGATCCAGGGTTGCAGAATCTGCCCGAGCACGAATGGCGCCAGCAGTTGCAGCAGGATGGATTCAAGCGCGTCGACCGATATTCCACCGCCGCCTTTGACTGCAAACAACAGGCCGACCAGCAACGGTGTGAGAAACATGCCGAAAATGTTTGACGCTGACGCCGACACGATTGCCGCCGAAACGTTGCCGCCCGCAATTGAGGTGAAGGCGATCGACGACTGGACCGTCGAAGGCAGAACGCAAAGAAAGAGGATGCCTGTAAAAAAGGCGGACTGCGACAGTCCAGGAACGGACCATCCCGCCGCCAGACCGAGGATAGGAAACAGGATGAACGTCGATGAGAGCACCGCCAGATGCAGTCTCCAGTGCGTTATGCCTGCAACGACAGCCTCTCGCGACAGCCGGGCACCATGCAGGAAGAACAGGAGCCCGACAGCAAATTTCGTCGCCAGTGCAAACCATTCCGCAAATTCACCATGTACGGGTAACACGGACGCAAACAGGATGGTCACGATCAGCATGCTGGTGAATTTGTCAGGCAGGAAACGCATCATATCGTCCAATCTCGCGGCATTTCAAAAGTCTCGGGAGGAGTTGCAATCCCCCCGATGTCCGGAAACAGCTCGCAATTTCAAGAGCGGGCCCGAACTATGAACTAATTCGGCCCTGTCCGGTTCATTCGTAGCCGTTGGGGTTCTTCGATTGCCAATGCCACATGTCCTGGCACATTTCGCGCAGGTTCTTCTCCGCTGACCAGCCGAGGAAGTCGCGGGCAAAGGTTGGATCGGCGTAGCATTCCGCCACGTCGCCAGGACGGCGCGGTGCGATCTCATATTTGATCTCGCGGTTGGAAACATGCTCGAAGGCCTTGACCACATCGAGAACGCTATAGCCCTGCCCCGTGCCCAGATTGACCGAGAAGCACTGCGGCTCATCAAGCTTCTTGAGCGCTTTCAGATGCCCCGCAGCCAGATCGACCACATGGATATAGTCGCGAACACCGGTGCCATCAGGCGTCGGATAGTCATTGCCCCAGACATTCAGTTTCTCGCGGCGGCCGGTCGCGACCTGCGCGATGATCGGCATCAGATTGTTCGGAATGCCTTTCGGGTCTTCACCGATCAGGCCGCTCTCATGCGCGCCAACCGGGTTGAAATAGCGCAGGATGGCAATCCTCCAGCTATTGTCGCCATTATAAATATCGCGAAGCATGTCTTCGATGACGAGCTTGGTGCGACCGTAGGGATTCGTCGCCGTCAGCGGCTGATCTTCGGTGATAGGTAGTTTCTGCGGATCGCCATAAACAGTGGCGGACGAACTGAAAACCAGCGTTTTGACGCCTGTGGCCTCCATGGCTTGCAACAGTCGGAGTGTCCCGACCACGTTGCAATCATAATAGAGCATCGGCTTTTCGCTCGATTCCCCCACAGCCTTCAGACCGGCGAAGTGAATGACGGCGGTGCATTTGTGATGCCGGATCACCTGTTCCAGAAAGGCGCGGTCACGAATATCACCGGCTTCACGGCGTGGCGTGCGCCCGGTAATCTGTTCGATGCGATGCAGGGCTTCCGGGTGGCTGTTATCAAAATTATCGACCACAACGACGTCGTGGCCTGCCTCGATGAGCTGAACGCAGGTGTGCGAACCAATATAGCCGGCACCGCCAGTCACAAGAATTGTCATCGTTTATGTATCCGCTTGTTGAACATACCGCCCCGATGTGCGATCCCCGGCTGACTATGCAAAATCAGTAACAGACTTCAAGCCATCCGGCACGATTCTCTCGAATTGACAGACACGGATTAGCCAAGTTTGATGGAGCGAAGATGAAACCTTCCCGCAATATTGATCGCTTGCTGGAAATCATGGCAGCGCTTCGCGACCCCGAAACCGGCTGTCCGTGGGATGTGGAACAGAGTTTCGAATCCATCATGCCCTATACGCTCGAGGAAACTTATGAGGTCCTCGATGCCATAGAGCGCAACGATATGGACGATCTGCGTGAAGAGCTTGGCGACCTGCTGTTGCAGGTGGTGTTTCATTCGCGCATGGCCGAGGAACAGGGCAGCTTTGCATTCGGCGATGTTGTCGAAGCCATCACGCATAAGATGATCAGGCGGCATCCGCACGTTTTTGGTGACGCCGAAGCCAGAAGTGCCGGCATGGCCAAGGGGTCGTGGAACCGCATCAAGGCGGAAGAAAAGGCCGAACGGGCCGAGCGGCGCTCCAAACTTGGACTTGAAACGACGGAAAAGAACGGCTTCCTGGATGATATTCCACAAGCCTTCCCCGCCCTGCTGCGCGCCCTGAAACTTCAGCAGAAAGCTGCGAAAGTCGGATTCGACTGGTCTGAAGCGGCACCGATTCTCGACAAGATCGCCGAAGAAACCGCAGAGCTCAAGGAAGCAATGGCGGCACGGGAACGCGGAAATATCGAAGAGGAATATGGCGACCTGCTGTTTGCCATGGTCAATCTTGGCCGCCATCTCGAAATCGACGCAGAAACCGCACTTGTCGCCGCCAATGAAAAGTTCAAGCGGCGGTTCCATTTCATCGAAAAGACACTCGGTGAAGCCGGTAGCGATCTCGACGCTGCTACCCTCGACGAAATGGAAGCAATCTGGGGTGAAGCGAAGAAAAAGGGCCTTTAGAGCGGGGTTCTGTCAGGTTGGATCGCCCCCCTCAAAGCTTTTGCCTGAAGGCGGGCTCCCACTCTCCGGAATCATGCTCTGATGACGCCTATTTCTTGTCTTCCCATTTTGGTCGGAACATCTGGTAGACGCTTTCCGTCGTGGAAAAATCCATGTAGCCCAGCCTGCTGACAGGTCTGGTCTTGGCAATATCGATGAGACCATCGGTCAAGACCTGTTCATCGATATGGACGCCGACGACTTCGCCAATCACCATGTAATTGTCGGTCAGCCTGCCCTCTTTATCCTGCAATCGCTTGATCTCCACCGCAACGCATTCAAGCGCGGCGTAGGCTTCCTTGACGCGCGGTGCTGCGATAAGCCTGCTTGCTGCCCTGGTGAGACCCGCGTAGTCGAACTCGCTGACGCCGCGCGGGGCGTTGACGGATGACGCATTCATCTGCGTTCTCAAATGATCGCTCACCAGGTTTGCAGTGAACTCACCGGTCTGCTCGATGAACGAAACGCTGTCCTTCGCACCGTTCGAGGAAAACATGACCATGGGCGGGGTGTCGCAGATCGCGTTGAAGAAGGAATAGGGCGCGAGATTGACCGCGCCCTCCTTCGATTGCGTCCCTATCCAGCCAATAGGGCGCGGGGCCACGATCGCCTTGAACGGATTATGGGGCAGCGGGTGCCCTTCCTTCGGTTCGTAAAACATAAGCCTGTCCGTTGATTAGCAATGGTTGTTAAAGCCGATTCTAGGCTTGCTCCCACGGGCCGGAATATTCCGATACGATCTTGTCCATATCTGCTCTCGGGCGTTCCGGCATCTTGTTTGCTGCCGATCCGACATGAACGAACCCGGCAACGCGTTCATGGGGCGCCAGCCCCAGAAATGCGCGGGCGGGCGCGTCGTCGGCATACCAGTTTGTGATCCAGTTGGTAGCGTATCCGAGCGCATTGGCAGCGGTGCAAAGGTTCATCGCTACAGCCCCGGCGGACAGAAACTGTTCCCATTCCGGAATGCGCTCGTGGGCGACGGGTGACGATACGACGCCAACGACGAGCGGCGCGCGAGAAAAGCGCGTCAGCTCTTTTTCCTTGCGACCTTCCGGAAGCGGGCCTTCAATTTCTTCGGCACGCCGGGCCAGATACTCGCCAACCCTGACACGTGCATCGCCTCGATAGAGGATGAAGCGCCACGGCGTCAGACGTCCGTGGTCCGGCACGCGCGCGGCGACTTTCAGCAGTGTTGCCAGTTCCTCGCCCTCGGGTGCCGGTTCGGTAATCGCCGAAATCGGGGTGGAACTGCGCTGCGCCAGAAAATCGAATACCGGGTGGGCCACGGATAACCTCATCACTACAATGCTGCTTATATCGCTCCACTTATTTGGGGCTGCCTCTTCTCGCCCGTTGCACCCGAACTGTAAAGTCAAAATTCAAGGTTGGAACAATTGCAGGAATTTGCAAAAATGCGGGCTCCGAAAGCGATTTGGCCTTGAATTCGCCACCCGCATGGGCTCAAAAATACAGCATGTCGGATTGCTTGAACCTGCTTTATTCAAAGAGAAAAACAGCCCTCGGGAGAGGATCGCTCCTATCAGCGATCATGCTTGCCGTCAGTGCAGTGCCATCGTTGGCTCAGGGCCTCGATCCGCAGACACATATTCCGCAATTGCAGACCACGACGACCGGCCTGCCCGACTTGCCGCAACCGGCGCTCAATCTCCCGACGCTGAATAATTACGCCTCCCCCTCGAGCCCCGAGAACAATCCGCTCGCCCAGACGCGCGAACTCGATCTCAAGGCGCGACTGAGTGAGGACGGCGGAGACATCCCGGCAGGGCTTGTCTGGCGCGTATTCTCGCCCGATGTCGGAGCTGATGGCCAATTGCCGCTTATCGCGAGCGCCCAGGGCGGCGGCGCGGTTTTCAACCTGCCCGAAGGCAGCTATCTCGTGCATGTCGCCTATGGGCGCGCGGGTGCCACAAAGCGGATCACGGTTGGAAATGCGACGCGCCATGAAGTGATGATGCTGGATGCCGGTGGGATGAAGCTTAGCGCTATCCTGCCCGATGGCGGCAAGATCAACAATGATCTCCTGCGTTTCTCGATTTATGCCGACGAGGATAATAGTGACCGTTCGCTGATCGTCCCCGACGTCAAGCCGAACACGATCATCCGCCTCAACAGCGGCACCTATCACGTTGTTTCCAATTATGGTTCGGCGAACGCCATCATCCGTGCGGATATTCGGGTGGAAGCCGGAAAACTGACCGAAGCGACTGTTCAGCATCGTGCTGCGGAAGTGACGTTGAAGCTTGTGCGCGAGCGCGGCGGCGAAGCACTCGCCGACACATCCTGGTCTATCCTCAACGCTTCCGGCGATGTGGTGCGTGAAAGCGCCGGTGCCTATTCATCAATGGTTCTCATCGAAGGCGATTATGTTGCGGTCGCCAAGAACAAGGACCGCATTTATCAGCGTGATTTCAAGGTGTCGTCCGGCAAGAACGAGGAAGTTGAAGTCGTCGCCAATGGCGAATCCGAACCTGCTCAGGACAGTATGGATTAGACTCTTTCCGCCTTAAAAAATCAAAGGCCGCGCAGTGCGCGGCCTTTTTATCATCAATTGCCATTCTTCAGACGCAGCAGATCAGGCGGCGTTGCCTCTTCCACAAGGCGCGCGATCGCTTCGTCGAGCGTCATCGATTCCTGATCCCGGGAACCGAGACGGCGCATATTGACGGTGTTTTCTTCCGCCTCGCGCTTGCCGCAAACCAGGATGACTGGAACCTTCTGCAACGAGTGCTCACGAACCTTGTAATTGATCTTCTCGTTGCGCAGATCGGTTGCGACCTGCAATCCGGCGGCCTTCAGCTTTGCGGCAGCCTGTGCGGCATATTCATCGGCGTCCGAGGTGATCGTGGCAACGACAACCTGCACCGGCGCGAACCACAACGGCATGTGACCGGCGAAGTTCTCGATCAGAATGCCCAGAAAGCGTTCCATTGAACCGCAGATCGCGCGGTGGATCATCACCGGCTGGCGCTTTTCTGAATCCTTGTCGATATAGAAAGCACCGAAGCGTTCCGGCAGGTTGAAATCGACCTGCGTGGTGCCGCACTGCCATTCACGACCAATGGCGTCCTTCAGCGTATATTCGAACTTCGGCCCGTAGAACGCGCCCTCGCCCGGCAGGACGCCGGTCTTGATGTTGTTGGACTGCTGCTGGATCTGATCCAGCACCGACATCATCACGCTTTCTGCACGATCCCATAGTTCGTCCGACCCCACGCGCTTTTCAGGACGGGTGGACAGCTTGATGGTGATTTCCTCGAAGCCGAAATCCTTGTAGACCGACAGGATGAGATCGTTGATGCGCAGGCACTCCGCCGCCATCTGCTCTTCGGTGCAGAAGATATGCGCATCGTCCTGCGTAAAGCCGCGCACACGCATCAGCCCATGCAATGCGCCGGACGGTTCGTAGCGATGCACATTGCCGAATTCAGCAAGCTTGATCGGCAGATCGCGATAGGATTTCAGGCCGTGCTTGAATATCTGCACATGGCCGGGGCAATTCATCGGTTTCAACGCGAACACGCGATCATCGTCGGTTTCATCCCCGGCGACGGTCACCTTGAACATGTTGTCGCGATACCAGCCCCAGTGACCGGAGGTTTCCCACAGCGACTTGTCCAGCACCTGCGGCGCGTTCACTTCCTGATAGCCGTGGCTGTCGAGGCGGCGGCGCATATAGCTCACCAGATTCTGGAACATCTTCCAGCCCTTGGCGTGCCAGAACACGACGCCCGGCCCTTCTTCCTGGAAATGGAACAGGTCCATTTCACGGCCAAGGCGACGGTGATCGCGCTTTTCGGCTTCTTCAAGCATATGGAGATAGGCCTGAAGATCGTTATCGTTCGCAAAGGCAGTGCCATAGATGCGGGTCAGCATTGGATTGTTGGCATCGCCGCGCCAATAGGCGCCGGCAACCTTCATCAGCTTGAAGGAATTGCCGATCTGGCCTGTGGAGGCCATGTGCGGACCGCGGCAGAGGTCGAACCAGTCGCCCTGATAATAGATCTTGAGATCCTGCCCGGCCGGAATGGCGTCAACCAGTTCCACCTTGTAGTTTTCGCCCTTGTCGGCAAAAACCTGCTTGGCCTTTTCGCGTGACCAGATTTCCTTGGTGAACGGCTTGTTGCGCTGGATGATCTCACGCATTTTCTTTTCGATCACCGGAAGATCGTCGGGCGTGAACGGTTCATTGCGCGCGAAGTCGTAATAGAAGCCGTTTTCGATGACAGGACCGATGGTAACCTGCGTGCCCGGAAAGAGCTCCTGCACGGCTTCTGCCAGAACGTGCGCCGTGTCGTGGCGGATCAGTTCGAGCGCGCGCGGGTCTTCGCGGGTCAGAATCTCGACCTTGCCGGAAGCGCCGAGGGGATCGGAAAGATCGCGCACGGTGCCATCGACGGCGTAGGCAACAGCTTTTTTGGCAAGTGATTTGGAAATCGATTCCGCGAGGCCGGCGCCGGTCATCGACGCATCGTATTCACGCACAGAGCCATCGGGAAATTGCATGGAAACGGTATTCGACATTCTAGTCATCCTTATCCAGTCCCGCCAACGATTGCGGGTGGGGTTCATGCGTATGAAATGAAGGTTGGGTTCTAGTCTTTTTCGCCCGGTCAGTAAAGCGCGACACGCTGACAGAGTCAGGCCGCGCTTATCGACGTCGAAAAGAATAAATCAGTTCCGGATCGGCAGGCAGTCAATCTTCTGCTGCTTCAGCTGAGCGCATGCCTTTTCGGCGGAGGCCGAATCCTTGAAGCCGGAGAAACGCGCGCGATAGACCTTGCGACGCTTTTCGGCCGGAGAAATTTCAGCCTTCAGACCCGGCGCGACCTTGTCGACCGCAGGCCGATACTTGGCCAGCAGTTGCTTTGCGCCGTCTAGCGTCGGCGGAGCGCCAAGCTGGATTGTCCAGGCAGATGCGCCAGCGGCAGAGGCGATCAGGAATCCGCCATCGCCCTGCTCTATGCGCGAATCGTCGATCAGCCCGGCGACAGCGTCGGCTTTGGGCTGGGCTGCGGCTGTTTGCTTCGCGACAGGCTGCGGCTTGGCCATTGCGACGAGTTGCCCCTTGGTTTCGGCGCCTTCGGTGCTGAACCGTGTCAGAAGCTTCGCCATCTGATCGTCGCGCTGCCGCGCCGATCCGGCGCCAAGAACAACGCCGACAAGATGCTTGTCGTTGATGATAGCCGAGGAAACGAGATTATAGCCGGACACGTCCGTATAGCCGGTCTTGATGCCATCCACGCCCTGATAGCGGTACATCAGGGTGTTGTGACCGTTCAGGACACGATTGCGGAACGTGAAGGAGCGCGTGGAAAAAAGCGCATATTGTTCCGGAAAGTCGCGACGCAGGCTCATGCCGAGAATTGCCATGTCGCGGGCGGTGGTAAGCTGTGTGGCCTTGGCAGTCAGACCCGAAGGATTGACGAAGAAGGTGCTCTTCATGCCGATCTGGCGCGCCCGCTGCGTCATCAGGCGACCGAAAGCGGCTTCAGATCCCGCCATATACTCGCCCATTACCGTTGCCGCATCATTGGCCGATATGACGATCATGCCATAGATGGCATCGTGCACGGTGATGGTTTCGCCCGGCTTCAGCCAAAGCTTCATGCGGACCTTGGATGCGGCGTTCTTCGAAATGGGCATTGCATCGTCCCAATGCAGCCTGCCGGTCTTGAGCGCCTCAAAAGCGAGATAAAGCGTCATCATTTTCGCCAGCGAAGCAGGCGCATGCTGAATATTGGCGTCGTCCTGACCGAGAATCCGTCCGCTATCGGCATCGAAAACCACCCAGGAGGTGCTCGCCATGGACGCGGATGTACAAAGCACACCTGCACCAAGCGCAAAGGATGCAATGAGACGCGAAAGGCGGGACGATGATTTCAGCATAACAGCTCGCAGGAATATGAACGCCGAGGGGGACATGCAGGCAAATTGCGGCCCGAAAAAGACCACAGCACTGCCTTAAATTTCAATTCTCAATGAAACGTTGATATCCTTAATGAATTATAATCAGCTAACAAAAAACTGTCAGAAATCTCCGTGCGGTGATGAGCACCGCCAGTAGCGCCAGGGCAGATACCATTTCAATTCATTGGGGAGCGTCCGGGGTACGGGATCGAATCCGTGTGTGCCGAATGGCCCGCAGCGCATGACGCGAAACAGCCCCATCCATCCGCCGCTCCACAGTCCGTGACGTGCGATGGCTTCGTAGGCATATTCGGAACAGGTCGGCAAATGCCGGCAGGAATTGCCGATGAGGGACGATAATGTCACCTGATAGAATCGTACGAATGCCGTGCCGATCAGCCTTCCCGGCGTCTTGCGCCAAGGATCGGTAAAGTTCCTGCTATACCGTTTTGGCGGCCCCTCGCCCCCATGATCCTTGCCGCAGGAACACATCAGGCAGCTTTGGCCTTCTCCTCTATCTGCCGGATGCAATCGACAACCGCATCGAAGGTCAGCAGCGTGGAGGCATGGCGCGCCTTGTATTCGCGCACCGGCTCGAAATATTTCAGATCGGCAAAGCGTCCTTCCGGTGCAGGGCCTTCTTCCTTGAGCATCTTGTACATTTCATCGCGAACGGCTTTCAGTTCCTCCGCGGAAGCGCCGATGATATTGCGCGCCATGACGGAGGAAGAAGCCTGTCCAAGCGCGCAGGCCTTCACCTCATGCGCGAAATCCGTCACGACGCCATCCGCCATTTTCAGATAGACGGTAACGGTCGAACCGCACAGCTTGGAATGCACCTTGGCAACCGCGTCCGGTTCGGGAAGACGCCCAAGGCGCTCCATGTTTCCGGCGAATTCCAGGATGCGTTTGTTGTAAATATCATCGATCATCGAGGCGACCTTCCGCCGTGCCGGAGAAAAACATAAATTTGTCGCCCGGCTGCGGTTTGAAGTTGCAATTTATTGTCTATATAATAGGCAAGTAGCGTCTGCGCCATGGGTAACAATAGCACAGACCCCGGGGGCAGTCGCACGAAAACCTGTCCGGTGACCGTAAGCGCCGGATCAATACATCGCCCGCTCGCAAAGCGTATCGTTGTATTGTCCGTTTAACTCGTCTCCTCCTTGAAGGAGACTACTGGAGAATACTGATGGACGCTCGCATCCTCAAAGAAGATGACGAATCCGGCCTGCCGAACAAGCAGGCAGATGTAACTCTTTTGCATGGCAAGCCGACGCAGGCCGATGCGGAAGCGGCGGTACGCACGCTTTTGCTTTGGGCTGGAGACGACCCGGAGCGCGAAGGCCTTCTGGAAACGCCGAAGCGTGTGGCAAAGGCTTATAAGGAACTGTTCGCAGGCTATACGGAAAGCCCGGAAGAAGTCCTCGGTACGGTTTTCGAGGAAGTCGGCGGCTATAACGATCTCGTCCTCGTAAAGGACATTTCGTTCCATTCGCATTGCGAGCACCATATGGTGCCGATCATCGGCAAGGCCCATGTCGCCTATCTGCCCGACCACAAGGTGGTTGGCCTTTCCAAGATTGCCCGCGTCGTGGATATTTTCGCGCGCCGCCTGCAGACGCAGGAAAGCATCACTGCGCAGATCGCCGACAGTATCCAGCGCATTCTGAAGCCTCGCGGCGTTGCCGTCATGATCGAGGCGGAGCATATGTGCATGGCCATGCGCGGCATCCGCAAGCAGGGTTCGACAACCATCACCACCACTTTTACCGGCGAAATGCAGGTAAATGCGGAGGAGCAGGTTCGCTTCATGACCCTGACCCGCAGATAAGCGGCTGAAATGAGCTTCTTTCCCACACAGCCTTCCGACAAGAAGGCCATAGAAGAAGGCGCGACATTCATGCCGCGCTTCGATGCATCGGGCCTCATCACCGCTGTCGTTACCGATGCGCGTGACGGCGAATTGCTGATGGTCGCCCATATGAATGAGGAAGCGCTGCGGCTCACCCTCGAAACGGGAATTGCGCATTACTGGTCACGCTCGCGTTCCACGCTCTGGAAGAAGGGCGAGACGTCGGGCAACCTGCAAAGCGTGGTCGAGTTGCGCACCGATTGCGATCAGGACGCGCTCTGGCTGAAAGTACGCGTTGCAGGCGATGGACCAACCTGCCACACAGGACGCCGCTCCTGCTTCTATCGGCAGGTTATTGCCGAGAATGGCGATATTTCCCTGGCCGTTGAAGGCTCTTGCGATCACGGGCACTAACCCCGGTCAAAAGGATGTGATGGCGCGAATATGAGTCGCGCCATCAATTCGCAGCATTTATTCTTTGGATACTATGTTTCACTAACGTGAAGCTGTTCCCGCCAAACGGAACTGTCGGAATCGTTTTAGCTATTTGCCTGTGCATTTCCTGACGCAAACCGTTTGCCCTTTTACCGGGCTCTTTTGCCGGAAGTGCTTCGGGTGGAAACGAAGAGGTGTCCATCGTGATGCTTGCATGGGGGCAGAAGCGGAAGGCTGCGAATAACGACCTTGCTCTGCCAGCAGAAGAACCCGCTGAAAAGCCTGAAATCAAGCGAGACCCGCGCCGGATAGCCCTGGCGCTGGGCGGTGGCGCTGCACGCGGCTGGGCCCATATCGGCGTGCTGCGCGCGCTGGACGAAGCCAATATCGATATCGAGATGATCGCCGGCACGTCGATCGGCGCGCTTGTTGGCGGCTGTTATCTGGCCGGAAAGCTGGACGAGCTGGAAGAGTTCGCCCGCAGCCTTACCCGGCGGCGCATGTTCAATCTTCTCGACATTACATTTCGCGGCAGCGGGTTGTTCGGCGGCATGAAACTGGACGGTCGACTGCGTGAGCATCTGGATGGCCTGCGCATCGAGGAACTGGATCGTCCCTTTGTTGCGATCTGCACCGAGTTGCGCACTGGGCATGAAATCTGGCTGTCCTCCGGCCCTCTGGTGGAAGCGATGCGCGCCTCCTACGCCCTGCCCGGCGTTTTCGAGCCTGTGCGCTGGCAGGAACGTGTGCTGGTCGACGGCGCACTGGTCAATCCCGTGCCGGTATCCGTATGCAGGGCTTATGAGCAGCGCCTCGTTCTGGCGGTCAACCTCCACTACGACCAGTATGGTCGCGCGGCGGTCATCAAACACGCGCAAACCCGGCAGGACAGTCTTACCGACGCAATCCATGGCGAGAAGGAAGCACGGCTCGGCATTACCGGCGTGATGATGGAAGCCTTCAACATCATTCAGGATCGTATATCGCGCGCCCGCATGGCTGGCGACCCGCCGGACGTCACGCTGATGCCGATCGTGGGACAGATCGGGCTTGCCGATTTCCATCGCGCATCCGAAGCGATCGACGCCGGATATACAGAAACGCTGAAGCGCCTTGAGGATATCAAGCGCCTGCAGGGCATCGCTGGCTGATTTTCGACAGCCGAAACGAATCCGGGGGAATCGGATTCACCGGATTCGCTTCCCGTTGCTCCCTTGAGCTTGGTCGCTGACCGCCGCGCATCCGCTTGATGACGTTTTTCAGAAATTTTTCTGATTTGTGGAAGTCTTTGAAAAAGCCCGGAAATTCGGAGTTTCCTCCGCTTCTGTCGTGATTGAGCACAAGCTTTTTCACATTCTTTTTCAAAAAGATTGCCGGAAGATGCAGATGGGGCTTGTGCACCCCAAAGTGATTTGCTAAATGCCCACTCGCCGACGGAGTTCGGCTCCTACCACGGGCGGTCGTGGCGGAATTGGTAGACGCGCAGCGTTGAGGTCGCTGTGGGGCAACCCGTGGAAGTTCGAGTCTTCTCGACCGCACCATCTTCTCTCAAGAACAATTTAAAATACTTTCCCCGCAAGGGGTTAAAGTCGTTTCTTGATTAGAGACTTCACTTCTCTTCAATGGATTGCAAACGAAAACGCGCCCTGCAAGGAAGAGCGCGCCGATAAAGTTTCGGGTCTTCGTTCAGCCTTTTCCGATCTCCGAGAGGATCGCGTCGCTGTGTTCGCCAAGCTTCGGGGAGCGGTTGTCGAGCTTCAGTTCGGCATCAGAGAAGCGAATGGGTATCCGCAGGCCGGGAACGCCTTGCGGGTCTATTTTCATCCCCCTCGCCTCGAATTGCGGGTCTGCGAACACATCGGCCACCGTGTTGATCGGGCCGGCAGGCACGCCGATTCTGGCAAGCTCGGCCAGAAGGTCGTCACGCTTCCACGCTCGGGTCTTTTCTTCCAGAAACGCCGTCAGGGTCGCCCGGTTGGCCACGCGCGCCGAATTGCTGACGAAGCGCTCGTCGGTAGCGATATCACCGACACCGAGCAATGAAGTCAGTTTTCCGAACTGTCCGTCGTTGCCGCAGGCGATGATGAAATAGCCATCGGAAACCGGCAGCGTCTGATAGGGCGCGATGTTAGGATGCGCATTGCCCATGCGCTTCGGCGATATGCCGGACGCCAGATAGTTCATTGCCTGATTGGCAAGCACCGCCGACATGCAGTCGAACAGCGCCATATCGATATGCTGGCCGGTGCCGGTGCGCTCCCGCATGATGAGCGCCGACTGAATTGCAATCACGCTGTAGAGGCCGGTGAAAATGTCGGCGAAAGCCACACCGATCTTCTGCGGCTCCCGGTCCGGTTCACCGGTCAGATCCATGATGCCGCCCATGCCCTGGATCATGAAATCGTAGCCTGCGCGTTCCGCATACGGGCCTGTATGGCCGAAACCGGTGATCGAGCAATAGATCAGGCGCGGATTGATGGCCTTCAGGCTCTCATAGTCGAGGCCATATTTATCGAGTCCGCCCAGCTTGAAGTTTTCGATGACGACATCGGCGTCAGCCACGAGCTGGCGGACCAGTTCCCTGCCCTCTTCGGTGCGGAAGTCGGCCGTGATCGAGCGCTTGCCGCGGTTGCAGGCGTGGAAATAAGCAGCAGAGCGTTCGCCTTCCACATCAATGAAAGGCGGGCCCCATTTGCGCGTATCGTCGCCCTCGGGGCTTTCAACCTTGATGACATCGGCTCCCAGATCGGAGAGCGTCTGCCCCACCCATGGCCCGGCAAGAATGCGCGCCAGTTCTACCACCTTGAGACCGTCAAGCGGTGTGTTCTGCATTTTCTGCAATCCCATACAAAATAAAGAGGCCCGCCCGCGAACTGCGAACGGGCCCGAATGGAAGGCTTGGCTAGAGCATGTCTCCCGAAAGTAGGAACCGGTTTCGGGTTAAAGACATGCGTAAAAACAAATGGATAGAGCATTTCCAGCGACTCATGAAAAACAGGAAATGCTCTAACAGCTATCAGAAGAAAGCCTGAATGCCGGTCTGGGCGCGGCCCAGGATCAACGCATGAACGTCATGCGTGCCTTCATAGGTATTTACCGTTTCCAGATTCTGCGCGTGACGCATGACGTGGTACTCGATCTGGATACCGTTGCCGCCGTGCATGTCGCGTGCCTGACGGGCGATATCCAGCGCCTTGCCGCAATTGTTGCGCTTGACGATGGAGATCATTTCCGGCGCCATCTTTCCTTCGTCGAACAGGCGACCGACGCGCAAGGATGCCTGAAGGCCAAGCGCAATCTCGGTCTGCATGTCGGCGAGCTTCTTCTGATAAAGCTGCGTGCCTGCAAGCGGCTTGTCGAACTGCTTGCGGTCAAGGCCGTATTGACGCGCACGAAACCAGCAATCTTCCGCCGCACCCAGCACGCCCCAGGAAATGCCATAACGAGCGCGATTGAGGCAGCCGAACGGACCCTTGAGGCCGGAGACATTCGGCAGAAGCGCATCTTCCGAAACTTCGACGCCATTCATGACGATTTCGCCGGTGATCGATGCACGCAGCGAAAGCTTGCCGCCGATCTTCGGCGCGGAAAGGCCCTTCATGCCCTTTTCGAGAACGAAGCCGCGAATGGCGTTGTCGTGCGCGGCAGACTTGGCCCAGACGACGAAAACGTCGGCAATCGGCGAGTTCGAAATCCACATCTTGGAGCCGCTGAGACGATAGCCGCCGTCGATCTTTTCCGCCCGGGTCTTCATGCCTGCCGGGTCGGAGCCCGCATCAGGTTCGGTCAAACCGAAGCAGCCGATCAGTTCGCCGGAGACGAGGCCCGGAAGATATTTCTTGCGCTGTTCCTCGGAGCCATAGGCGTAAATCGGATACATCACGAGCGACGATTGCACGCTCATCATGGAGCGATAACCGGAATCGACCCGCTCGACTTCACGCGCAACCAGACCATAGGACACATAGCCTGCATTGGCCGCGCCGTATTCTTCAGGAAGCGTCACGCCCAGAAGTCCAGCCTGCCCCATGAGACGGAAGAGTTCAGGATCGGTCGTCTCATCCAGATAGGCCTTTTCGACACGAGGCAGCAGAACATCCGTTGCGAAAGCCTTGGCCGAGTCGCGGATCATGCGCTCGTCTTCGTTCAGCTGGTCATCCAGCAGAAACGGGTCTTCCCAGCTAAAAGCCGCACGTGACATCAGTGTATTCTCCTCAATGAAAATTTGCAGGAAATATGGACCGTGCCGCAGTTCGGTGCAATCGACGTTTACTCATCGATCTATTCCATTTAGTAATGGATCATGACTTCGATCTCTCGACGCCTGCTTCCTTCCACCAGTGCGCTTGCCGCCTTCGATGCCGTTGCGCGGCATGAGAGCTTTTCGGCTGCGGCCGAGGAGTTGTCGCTAACGCAAGGCGCGGTGAGCCGACAGATTGCAACGCTTGAAGAACAGCTAGGAACGGCACTTTTCGACCGCACCAGTCGTCATGTGGTGTTGTCGGATGCCGGACGCGCCTATCTCAAGGTAGTGGGGCCGGCGCTCGCGTCCATTCGGGCCGCCTCACTGCAAGTCATGTCGCAGATGCGCGGCACCACGCTCAATCTGGCCTTCCTGCCGACATTCGGGACACGCTGGCTGATACCGCGCATACCGCGTTTCGTGGCGAAATATCCGGATATCATCCTGAATTTTGCGACCCGTATCGGCCAGTTCGACTTTGATCGCGAAGGGCTGGATGCGGCGATCCATATCGGCCAGCCGGACTGGCCCAATGCCGACAGTGTCTTCCTGATGGATGAAACAGTGGCGCCTGTGTGCAGTCCCGCTTTTCTCCAGCAACATCCCGTGCAGGCGCCGACCGATCTTCTGCCGCTCCCTCTGTTCAACATGGCGTCACGCCCCGGCGCATGGGATCATTGGTTCAAGAGCCTCGATATCGCCGCCCCGGTTTCCCCGGGGATGCGTTTCGAGCAGTTTTCAAATGTCTCGCAGGCCTGCATAGCCGGTCTGGGCGTGGCACTGATGCCGCTCTTCCTCATACGGGCTGAAATCGAGAACGGACAGCTTGTGGTCGCCTGCCCGCATACGGTCAGAAGCCCGAGCAGCTATTACTTTGTGACGCCGAAGGCTCGTTCGAGCACTCCGGCTGTATCTGCTTTTCGGGACTGGCTGCTCGCGGAAATCAAAAGCGAGAATGCGGCTCACCCGGCCACGAAACCTGCATAGCCGTCGTTCAGGGTCTTGCGCAGGATCGCCGCATAGTCGGCGAAGGAGTGATCGTCCGCGCGTATACGCCCGAATGAGGGGCTGGTGAATTGCCGCATCGGCACGAGCGCAAGCGGCGTCGAAACGGGTGTTAGATGTGCGCCCTGCCCGGCCCGCAATGTCGTCAGGATACCAAACATTTCACCCGTGATGCTGGGGCGAGAGAGGACGGCCATGCGATGTTGGCCGGACGTATTCGTGACCAGATAGATGTGCCCCGAAAGATGCGGAACGGAAACCGCTCCCTGTTGCGAGAACGAAACGTCGGAACGTTCCCGCTCACGAAAATTGAGATGCCCGGCGTCGAAATCCCAACCGATTTCCGTGATGTAGGCGAAGAGCGCCTTGTCCTCGCCGAAGGATGGACGCAAGGTGAGATAATCGCCTTCGAGCCATGAAACCGAGGCGCGCGAATAGGCCCCCAGTTCTTCCGCTGCGTGGCTGTTGCCATTTCTGGTCAGTTGAACGGGAGCTTCACCCGCCTGCTCGCGCAGGGCGACGCCCATTGCCTGTTCGAGCCGGATGATCGTTGCGAGCGTGAAGGGCCTGTGGCCCGACAGCGCCTTTTCCAATGTCGAAAGACTGATCCGCGCTTCATCGGCCAAAAGCTGGCGCGAAATTCGCCGTTTTGCGATTTCCTCACGAACCCGAACGGCAACGCGGGTATTGATCTGGTCGGGAAGGTGAGAGTCCTGATCGGACATGGCTTATCCTGAACTGCGTACTTTTCTTCACAATTCCACACATATGCGTAACGGGCAAGGCGGTTTGCGGAAAGGGACGGCTGAAACTTGGCAAAGCTTACGCTGGAGTGGAAACAGCCGCTCCGGCGACAATGGCTCCAGTTCTTCGAGGTGAACAAGGAGCATGTCATGTCACCGGCGACAAGTCTTTCAAATCATAGCATTAGAGGCGGGGTACTCTCCCGCTTCTGTTCGTTCGTCTGGTTATGCAACATGGCGTTGCTGCCCGCGCTGGCCGTCATTTTCTGCCTGTTGCAGATAGTCCAGGCGCGTGCCGAAACACCCGGTCTGGTCACCCCGAACGAGGTTCAATCCGGCAGCCTTCTGCTGGAAACAAGCGAAGCCGGGCGTTATGTCGAAGCACCCCGGCTTGCGACGGACGTCAATCTCGATGTGAGCGGGCCGACGGTCCGAGCCCGACTGACGCAGGCATTCGAGAACCCGACCGACAGTTTCGTTGAAGCCCTGTATGTTTTTCCGTTGCCCGAAGAAAGTGCAGTCTATTCGTTGAAGATGGTTATCGGCGATCGCGTGGTTGTCGCTGACATCAAGGAAAAGCAGGCAGCCCGTGAAATATATGAAAAGGCGAAAAGCGAAGGCAAGAAAGCCACGCTGATCGAGCAGCAGCGGCCGAACGTGTTCACCAATGCAGTTGCCAACATTGGCCCGCACGAAAAAGTTGTCATCCAGATCGAATATCAGCAGGCGGTGCGGCTTGCCGATGAGCGTTTTTCGCTGCGTGTGCCGTTGGTCGTTGCACCGCGCTACAATCCGAACATTGCCTCACCCGTTGTCCAGAAAGTCGAAATGCAGAATGGCTGGGGCAAGTCGAGCGACGCTGGCAAGCCCGATCCTTATAATGCGCCGATTGTAACGCCCCTAACTCCCCCGGCTGAACTGCGGACCAATCCTGTGAGCATCTCGGTCGAATTGAAGCCCGGCTTCCCGCTTGGCAAGGTTGAAAGCCTTTACCACAAGGTCAGGATCGAGACGACGAATGACGCCACGCGAGAAATTACGCTGGACGGCACCGCTGCTGCGGACCGCGATTTCGTTCTGGAATGGAGTGCTGTTGCAAATGATGCACCGCAGGTCGGGCTGTTCCGCGAACATGTCGGCAAGGACGACTATGTGCTTGCCTATGTCACGCCACCGGCTGTTGCCAGCGCAAAAAAGGCGCAGCGTGAAGTCGTCTTCGTGATCGACAATTCCGGATCGATGGGCGGTACTTCCATTGAACAGGCAAAGGCCAGTCTGGATTATGCACTGTCGCATCTTCAGCCCGGAGACCGGTTCAACGTGATCCGTTTCGACGACACGCTGACCAGGTTCTTCGAGGTTTCGGTCGAAGCCAGCCAGCAGAATATCGCCTCCGCCCGCCATTTCGTGATGAGCCTTGAAGCGCAAGGCGGTACGGCAATGCTGCCAGCCCTTCATGCAGCGCTTGATGACAGCCATCAGGGTAACGGATTGCGCCAGATCGTGTTTTTGACCGACGGCGAAATCAGCAATGAGCAGCAACTGCTGGATGCCATTGCAGCGCGTCGGGGACGCTCGCGCATTTTCATGGTCGGTATCGGCACTGCCCCCAATTCCTACCTGATGAACCATGCGGCGGAGCTTGGACGCGGAACCTTCACCCATATCGGGTCGGCGGCGGAAGTGGACGAACGCATGCGGGCTCTGTTCGACAAGCTTGAAAACCCGGCTGTTACCGATCTGAAGGCCAATTTCTCGGAAAAGAATGTAAGCATGACCCCATCCATTCTGCCCGATCTCTATCGTGGCGAACCGCTGGTTATCGCTGCGCGGATGGGCAAGGCAGCCGGAAACCTTGTTATCGAAGGCCAGATTGATGGCCGTCCATGGACAGTCAATCTGCCGCTCGATCAGGCAATGAAAGCGGAAGGCATTTCAAAATTGTGGGCTCGCCGCAAGATTGATGATGCGGAAGTGGAACTTACCCTTGGCAAGATTTCTCAGGACGCCGCCAATGCGCGCATTCTTCGGCTCGCACTGGAACATCATCTGGTTAGCCGGCTGACGAGCCTGGTTGCGGTCGACAAGACGCCGTCGCGACCGGCCAACACACCGCTCACTCGCGCCGATATTCCGCTGCAACTGCCTGCTGGCTGGGATTATGACAAGCTGTTCGGCATCCGTGCGGAACGCAATGTCGAGGAACATGCAGGTATGGATGTGAAGGGCGTGAGCGCACCTGTTCGCAGCCATGAGCGCCTTGCTTCACCATCATCGCCGTCGCAGCCCCTTCCGCTGCCGCAGACGGCAACGCCAGCGACGCTCCTGCTCATGCAAGGCCTCGGTTCGATGCTGGTCGGGCTCTTCGTCCTCTGGTTCTTCCCTCGCAGGGAGAATGTGTGATGGCTGTCGGTCAGTTTGTTACGGGGAGCGCGCTGAAGCGCTCCCTTCTCCCCGCGCTTGGCATGATGCTGGTCGCAATGGGTTTGGTACTTTCCGGTCAGGGTATCTGGATACATGCCAAAGCGTTTGTCGCGCAAATCCTGCTTGAACGGGCTTTTTCGGAGAGCATTGAAACAGGCGCTCCCGTCAAACCGTGGAACTGGGCCGATACCTGGCCGGTAGCCCGTATCGAAGTCCCGCGGCTTGAAGAATCAGCCATTGCCCTGAAAGGCGCCAGCGGGCAGGCATTGGCTTTTGGCCCCGGCCATCTGGACAATACGCCAATGGCGGGCGAACGGGGAACGGCCGTTTATGCCGCGCATCGCGACACGCATTTCGCATTTCTGAAGAATGTCGAGGAGAACGACAAGATACTCGTCACTCGCAGCGACGGAAAGACGGTTTCCTATCGCGTCAGCCACATGGCCGTGGTGCGGTGGGATGAGGCGAGGATCGCGCCGGACCGCGAAGGCCGCCACCTCGTGCTGGCGACCTGTTACCCGTTCGATGCGATTACTCCTGGCCCGCTTCGCTATCTGGTCTATGCAGACATGGACACTGGCAAGTCAGGCAATTGATCGACTTGCGATCTCGTATGAACGCAGGCGTTTCTTGTGATCGTGGATCATGCCGGTCAACATCAGCTCGTCGGCGCCGGTGCTCTCCGCAAAGGCCTTGATGCCTTGCGCTACTGTCTCCGGTCCACCGACCACGCGGCATGAAAGCATCTGGCGCACAAGCGCCTGCGCTGCCGGATCAAGCCGTTCCATATAGCCTTCGACAGGTGCCGGAAGCTTGCCGGGGCGACCGCTGCGCAGGTTCACGAAAGCCTGTAGCTGCGAAGTGAAAAGATAATTCGCCTCTTCGTCCGTATCGGCAGCGATGACGTTGAGGCCCAGCATCACATAAGGCTTCTGCATATATTCCGATGGTTCGAACCGCTCGCGATAAAGCGCAATGGCGCGTTCCATCTCGGCAGGCGCAAAGTGCGAGGCGAATGCGTATGGCAATCCCAGCATGGCGGCAAGCTGCGCGCCGAACAGGCTGGAACCGAGAATCCAGACAGGCACATTCAGCCCCTCACCCGGCACGGCGCGCACGCGCTGGCCCGGCTCGGCAGGTTTGAAATAGTTGAGCAACTCGACCACATCCTGCGGAAATGCGTTTGCATCGCTGTCGAGATTGCGTCGAAGGGCATGGGCGGTGATCTGGTCGGTGCCGGGAGCGCGTCCAAGACCGAGATCGATGCGGCCCGGAAACAGCGACGCCAGCGTGCCGAACTGTTCCGCAACCACAAGGGGTGCGTGATTGGGCAGCATGACGCCGCCTGCACCGACGCGGATGGTCGAGGTGCCGTTGGCTACGTAACCGATAACCACGGATGTCGCCGCGCTGGCGATGCCAGGCATATTGTGGTGCTCGGCGAGCCAGTAACGGTGAAAGCCGAGCCGTTCGGCATGTTGCGCAAGTTCCAGCGTGTTGTGCAGCGACTGCGCTGCATCACTGCCTTCGGGAACGGGCGAAAGATCAAGAACGGACAAAGGTATCATACTGGCTCATATGGGTTGGAACGCCGCATTCGCAACGTCCGCAGAACAAAAAAGGGCGACCTATTTCTAGGCCGCCCCTTGTCGTTGGTTCAACGCAAGTTTCAGTGATGTTGCACTGGAGCCGGTTCGCCGCCCTCTTCGGAGGACGCGACATACTCGCCTTCCACATCCTTCTTCGCGATGAAGGTGTAGAACATAGGCACCACAAACAGCGTGAAGATCGTACCGATCACGATGCCGGTGAAGATCACGAGGCCCATCGAATAACGAGCCGCAGCACCGGCACCGGTCGCGATGATGAGCGGCACAACGCCGAGCGCCATGGCCGCAGTGGTCATCAGGATCGGACGCAGGCGGGTTTCAGCCGCGACGATGATTGCATCCCGGCGTGACAGGCCATGCAGGCGGCGCTGCTGATTGGCGAATTCGACCATCAGAATGCCGTGCTTGGTAATTAGCCCGACAAGGGTGATGAGACCGACCTGCGTATAGATGTTGAGGGTACCGAGGCCGATATTCAGCGGCACGATGGCCCCGAAGATCGACAGCGGAACCGACATCATGATGATGAACGGATCGCGGAAGCTTTCGAACTGCGCCGCAAGCACGAGATAGATCACGATCACGGCGAGGCCGAAGGCGATCAGGATCGTGTTGCCCTGCTCCACTTCCAGACGCGACTGGCCGGAATAATCCAGGAAGAAGCCTTCCGGCATCTTGGACTTGGCCAGATCGACCAGGGTTTGCAGACCCTGCCCGGTGGTGACGCCCGGCAGCGGCAGCGCCGAAATCGTTGCCGAATTCAGCTGGTTGAACTGCTCGATTGCAGCAGGCGATGCGTTCTGGCTGACCTTGATGACCGAAGACAGCGGGATCATCGAGCCGGAGACGCTGCGCACATAGAAGTCGCCCAGCTTTTCCGGGTTCGAACGGTAGACATCAGGAACCTGCGTGATGATGTCATAGCTGTTCGAATCGCGGTCGAATTTCGCCACCGATGCGCCACCGGTCAGGAGACCAAGTGTCGAACCGATATCGCTGATCTGCACGCCCAGCGTCGCCGCACGGTCACGGTCGATGGTGATCGTGATCTGCGGTGCGTTGAAGGAGAGCGAGTTCTGCACGATGATGTACTGGCCGGAAGCCTGCGCTTCGTTCTTGATTTCCTCGGCGAGTTCGAAGACCTGATCGGCCGGGCCGGTCGATTGCAGCGCAATCGAGATCGGCAGACCGCCACCCGTTCCCGGCAGGGATGGAGGCGCGAAGATGAAGGCTTCGACACCTGCGACCTTGGAGATACGTGCGGTCAGGTCTTCCTGGATCTGCTTCTGCGAACGCGTGCGCTCGTTCCAGTCCTTCAGAACCCATAGCGCGATACCGGATGTCGTGCCGCCGTCCATGCCGACGATCTGGAAGCGGGTCTTCAGTTCGGGAAGATCCTTGGTCAGTTCGTCGATCTGTTCGGCGTAGAGATTGGTATAGGCCGAGGTTGCATATTGCGGAGCCTGGAACATAGAGAACAGCGCGCCGGAATCTTCTTCCGGTGCCAGTTCGCTCGACGTGTTCATGAACAGGAACCCCGTCAGGCCCATCAGCGCAATAACGATCATCAGCGTGATGCCGCGATAGTTGAGCGAGTTGGAGACGCGGCGGTGATACCACTTCTCGAAACGCGAGAAGGTCCGGTCGATGAACTTCTGGAACCGGGTCTGGTCGCCGTGCTTGAGCATGCGGGCGCACATCATCGGCGAAACCGTCAAGGCGGCAATACCGGAGATGATGACGGCACCGGCCAGCGTGAAGGCAAATTCCCGGAACAGAGCGCCCGTCAGGCCGCCCGTGAAACCGAGCGGTGCAAACACCGCCGCCAGCGTGATCGTCATGGCGATGATCGAGCCGGTGATTTCCTTCATGCCCTTGAACGCGGCGTCAATGGGCCTCAGGCCCTCCTCGATATGCCGGTGGATGTTCTCCAGAACCACGATGGCGTCATCGACCACAAGACCGATGGCGAGAACCATGGCAAGCAGCGACAGGAGATTGATCGAGAAGCCGAGCACATAAAGGAAGAAGCACACGCCGATCAGCGAAATCGGAATCGTGACGATCGGAATCAGCACCGAACGGAACGATCCGAGGAAGACGATGATGACCAGAATGACGATGGCCACGGCCTCGCCGATGGTCGTGAAGACCTCCTTGATCGACGAGCTGATCTGTTCGGTCGCGTCGTAGACCAGAACGAGCGACATGCCTTCCGGCAGCGATGCCTGGATGGACGGAAGCTCCTTGCGGACCGCCGCCGCCATGTCGATGGGGTTTGCCGCCGGCGTCGGGAAGACGCCGAGGAATGTACCCGCCGAACCGTTGAACGAAACGATGGTGTCGGTGCTTTTCGCCGCGAGTTCGACCCGCGCCACATCACGCAGGCGAACGACGTCATCCCCCGACGCCTTGATCGGCATGGCGCCGAAGGCTTCCGGGGTCTGCAAGGTCGACTTCAGCGTGATCGAAGAGGCAACATATTCGTTCTTCGTCGTGCCCGGAGCCGACAGGAAGTTGGAGGCCTTGATGGCCGCCAGAACTTCCGGCGCCGTGATCTGGCGGGCCGCAAGCTGGATAGGGTCCAGCCAGACGCGCATCGAATAGACCTGGCCGCCCAAAATTTCCGCCTTTGCAACGCCCTGAATGGTGGACATGCGCGGCTGGATAACGCGCTCCAGATATTCGGTGATCTGCTCGCTCGTCATGTTCGGGTTCTGCGCCGCCAGATACATGGTGGCGAAGTTCTGGCCTGTGCCCTTGACGATGACCGGATCATCGGATTCGTCCGGCAGGTCGCCGCGAACCTGATTGACCTTGGCGATGACTTCCGTCAGCGCCGCGTCAGGGTTTGCGCCGAGCTTCATCTGCACCGTCACGGTGCTTGACGACGGGCGGCTCGACGACGTCACGTAATCGATGTTTTCGGTGGTCGCGACCGCTTCTGCAATCGGAGCGGTGATGAAGCCCTGAATGAGATCGGCGCTCGCACCGGCATATGTGGTCGTTACCGTAATGACGGTTTCGTCGACCTTCGGATATTCACGCACCGTAAGCTGCGCGATCCCCTGAAGGCCCAACAGAATGATCATGAGGGCGACCACCGTGGCAAGCACGGGGCGCCGGATGAAGATATCGGAAAAGCTCATCGGGTTCGCCTATTGCTTGGCCGGCTGGCCGGCCGGAATCGGATTGACGGTGTTGTCGATTTTCACCGGAACACCGGGCGAAAGCCGGTTCTGGCCTGCCGTGATGATGATATCGCCGGCCTTGAGGCCGCTCGTTACCTCGACCAGACCGGAATAACGGCGTCCAAGCTTGATGAAGACCTGCTGCGCCACCTGCTTTTCGCCTTCTTCCGGCTTGGCATCGGCTGCCGGAGCCTTGGCGGTGCTGTCGCCTTCGGCGGCCTTCGCGCCCTCCGGCTTCTGCTCCGGACGGACAGCATAGACATAATCGCCGTAAAGGCTGGAGATGATCGTGGTCTGCGGAAGAGCGATGACATTGTCTTCTTCCGGCAGTTCGACACGAACCTGCACGAACTGGCCCGGCGTCAGCTTGTGATCCGGATTCTGCACTTCGGCGCGCACGGAAACGAGACGGGTGGCCGGGTCGATCTTCGGATCGATGCCGACGATCTTGCCCGTAAAGTCGAGCGCGTCCGCCGTCGAACCGACCTTGACGGTCTGCCCGAGCTTGATGGACGCAAGCGATTGTTCAGGAACCGTGAAGTCGATACGCATCACGTCGGTGTTCTGCAGCGTGGCGATGACCGTGCCGGGGGTCAGATACTGGCCGAGATCGACTTTGGAGATGCCGATAACGCCGGAAAACGGAGCCTTGACCGACTTCTGCGCCAGCGTTGCGCGCATTTTTTCAACACGTGCGCTTGCAGCATCGGAGGCCGAAGCCGTCGTATCGACGTTCGACACCGCACCCACGCCCCGGGTGCGCAACGTATCAGCTCGCTTCAGGTTCTGCTGGGCAAGGACGGCTTCGGCTTCAGCGGCTGCGAGGTCCGCCTTCTGAATGCTGTCTTCCATCTGAAGCAGCAGGGCGCCTTCCTTGACTTCCTGATTGGCCTTGAAGTTGATCTTCTGCACGACGCCGTCGAGCTGCACGGTCAGGTCAACACCATTGAGCGCGTTGGCCGTGCCGATGGCCTCGACACCCGGCTTCCATACGCCCGGCTCCACCGTGACGGTCGAAACCGTCTGGGCGGGCTGCTGCATGTTGGCGAAGAAGTCCTTGATGGCCTGTGATCGGAACAGGTTAAAGCCGACGAGGCCTCCGACGACGATCACGAGGAATATTATTGCCAGTATAAGGCGCTTGATCATTGCGGATGCACTCCAGATGGCTCCCTGATTGATCAGGGTTGGGGGATTGGCCGCGGCGCCTTCTTTCGCATTCACGCAAAGGTCGCGCGTATTTTACTTGAATGAAAGTGGCGAATAACTGTACCGTCCAGACGGTATTGTCAACACTCGAACTGTCAGGAGACACCAGTAAGTTGCCAACTAAAAAGAAAGTCTCGTCGCGCGAACGTATTTTGCGCGCTGCTATCGAGCTTGCCCGTGAGATCGGCCCTGCTCACCTCTCTCTCGATGCCGTAGCAGCCCGTGCGGGGCTTTCAAAAGGCGGATTGCTTTATACTTTTCCGACCAAGGCCAAACTGCTCGAAGCGGTGGTCGAAGAATACATGAAAGAGCATGAACACGCCATGGAGGTTCATGAGACACTTCAGAAAGGCGATAAAAACCGCGTGGCGCGGGCTTTTCTGGATGTTTACCGGGTGCAGGCCGATGAGGAACCTCCTGCCTGCGGCGTTCTTGCCGCGCTTGCCGAAGACCCCGGTTTCATGGTGCCTGTCCGACAATATCACAGGGCTTTCCTCGACCGCATGATCAAGGACACGACCGATTCCGATACGGCGCTGATCGTCTATCTGGCCGTCGCCGGGCTGGAATGCTCCAAATTGATGGAATGTGAAATTCTGGACGATGAAGAACAGCGCGCCGTTCTCTGCCGTCTGGAGAACATGTTGATCGAAAGCTGAAGTCGTAGAGTGGAAGGGCGCAGGACGCCCTTCGTCTTTGTAATCTGCGAATCAGAGCGGGGCTATATCGCCCCTCGCCCATCCTTCCGAGGTTTCGGCGGAGAAATCGGCAAAGCGTCCCCCGGCAATCGATGCGCGGATGCCTTTCATCAGATACTGATAATAGGCCAGGTTGTTCCACGTCAGCAGCATGGCGCCGAGCGCTTCACCCGATTTCACCAGATGATGCAGATAGGCGCGGCTGTAGTCGCGCGATGCCGGGCAATCCGATTCCGGATCGAGCGGGCGATGATCGTCGGCATGGCGTGCATTGCGCAAATTCACCTTGCCGAACCGCGTAAACGCAAGGCCGTGGCGGCCTGCCCGCGTCGGCATGACACAATCGAACATATCGATCCCGCGCGCCACGGATTTCAGAATGTCATCCGGTGTGCCGACGCCCATCAGGTAGCGCGGCTTTTCCGACGGCAGGATCGGGCATACGACTTCCAGCATGTCGAGCATGACCTGCTGCGGTTCGCCGACCGCAAGCCCGCCGACCGAATAGCCCTTGAGATCCATGGCCTTTAGCGCTTCCGCCGATTTTTCGCGCAGGCGCGCAACATCGCCGCCCTGCACGATGCCGAACATTGCTTTGCCCGGCTGATTGCCGAAAGCGACCTTGCAGCGCTCGGCCCAGCGCAGCGACAGTTCCATTGCGCGCTCGGTGTTCTTTTCCGGCGAAGGCAGCGCCACGCATTCATCGAGCTGCATCTGGATATCGCTGTCGAGCAGTCCCTGTATCTCGATGGACCGTTCCGGCGTCATCTCATAAGGCTTGCCGTCGATATGGGAGCGGAATGTCACGCCATTTTCGTCAAGCTTGCGCAATTGCGCGAGCGACATGACCTGAAAACCGCCGGAATCGGTCAGGATCGGGCCTTTCCAGCCGCCGAACTCGTGCAGGCCGCCCAGACGTGCCACACGTTCGGCACCGGGCCGCAGCATCAGATGATAGGTGTTGCCAAGGATGATATCCGCGCCAAGCTCTTTCACCTGGTCCATATACATGGCCTTGACCGTGCCCGCCGTGCCGACCGGCATGAAGGCAGGTGTGCGAACCACGCCGCGCGGCATGGAAATCTCGCCCTGACGAGCAGCGCCGTCGATTGCCAGCACTTTGAATTCGAAGTTTTCGCTTGTCTTTAGATTTTCCAGAGTCATGCGGTGTCTTTAACTTTGTCGGCTCGCTCTAGCAAGCTGCCGTCGCCATAGGAGTAGAAGCGATAACCGTTACTGATGGCGTGATCGTAGGCGGCGCGCATCGTGTCCAGACCGCTGAATGCCGATACGAGCATGAATAGCGTCGAGCGCGGTAAATGAAAATTGGTCATCAGCAGATCGACCGCACGGAACTTGTAGCCCGGCGTGATGAAGATGTCGGTCGCACCGGACCATGGACGGATGACGCCGTCCTCGCCCGCCGCACTTTCGATCAGGCGCAGGGATGTGGTGCCGACGCAGACGATCCTGCCGCCCCGCTCGTGAACGGCATTGAGCGCATCGGCAGTGCGCTGCGACACATGGCCGATTTCCGAATGCATCTTGTGGTCGGCGGTGTCATCGGCCTTGACCGGCAGGAAAGTCCCCGCCCCCACATGCAGCGTCACGAAATGTTCTTCAACGCCTTTGGCCTTGATCTTTTCCAGAAGCTCCGGCGTGAAATGCAAGCCGGCAGTGGGGGCTGCGACCGCGCCTTCTTCCCGCGCATAGACCGTTTGATAATCCTTGCGGTCGCGCTCGTCTTCGGCGCGCTTCGATGCGATATAAGGCGGCAGCGGAATGTGCCCGACCGAAGCAATCGCCTCGTCCAGCATGGCGCCGGAAAGATCGAACACCAGAAGCGCCTCGCCCGCATCGCCCTTTTCCGCCACGGTGGCATCAAGCGTGCCGAGGAAGCAGCTCGATCCGGAATGACCGAAGCGGATGCGGTCGCCTTCCTTCACGCGCTTGGCCGGACGGAGGAAAGCCTTCCAGCGATCGGCCCCGCTCCGCATATGCAGCGTGGCGCTGACCTGGCTTATATTGCCGTCGCGCTCGCGCATGCCTTCAAGCTGCGCCGGTATCACTTTGGTATCATTGAAGACAAGCGCATCGCCGGGGTGCAGCAGATCAGGCAGTTCGAATACCTGTCGATCCTCGAATGGCTGGCCGGGACGGACACGCAACAGTCGGGCGTGGTCACGCGGCTCGATCGGGCGCAGAGCGATGCTCTCTTCCGGCAAATCGAAATCAAAAAGATCAACACGCATGATAGACCTCATTATTACGGCCCCGGCATGAACCGGAGCCGTAATTTTTCTTTGAAACAGGCAGGCTCAGATGTCGGCAGCGATACGCGCCGTTACGATCTGGTCCGGATCGGAGACCGGTTCGCCGCGCTTGATCTTGTCGACATTGTCCATGCCTTCGATGACCTGGCCCCAGACGCTGTACTGACGGTCGAGCCATGGAGCATCGGCAAAGCAGATGAAGAACTGCGAGTTGGCCGAGTTCGGATTGGCGGAACGCGCCATCGAGGCGGTGCCGCGCTTGTGCGGCGTGTTGGAGAACTCCGCCTTCAGGTCCGGCTTGTCCGAACCGCCCATGCCAGCGCGCGAGCCGTTGAAATGAGCGCCGCCCGTCTTGCCGAACTTCACGTCGCCGGTCTGGGCCATGAAGCCATCGATCACGCGATGGAACACAACGCCGTCATAAGCGCCTTCGCGCGCCAGTTCCTTGATACGCGCAACGTGATCCGGCGCGAGATCCGGATAAAGCTCCAGAACGACATTGCCCTTGGTGGTTTCAAGAACGAGCGTGTTTTCAGGGTCTTTGTAAGCCATTGGGCCTCTCCTTGTATTTACTTCTTGGTGGCCTGAAGCGTGGCCTTGATGATCTTGTCGGGGTTCTTCACGGCGCCATTATCGGCTTCGCTGCCCTTCTTTATCTTGTCGACGACATCCATGCCGCTGACAACCTTGCCGACGACCGTATACTGGCCGTTGAGGAATGAGCCGTCCGCAAACATGATGAAGAACTGCGAATTGGCCGAGTTCGGGTTCTGGCTGCGGGCCATGCCGACCGTGCCGCGAACGAAGGGTTCCTTGGAGAATTCTGCCGGAATATCCGGATAGTCAGAGCCGCCGGTGCCGACGCGCGATGCATCGAAGTTCTTGTCCATGTTGCCGAACTTTACATCGCCGGTCTGGGCCATGAAGCCCGGAATGACACGGTGGAAGGCAACGCCGTCGTAAGCGCCCTCGCCGACCAGCTTTTCGATCTGCGCAACATGCTTTGGCGCAAGGTCGGGACGAAGCTCGATGGCCACGTCGCCATCCTTCAGCTTGAGAACCACGGTGTTTTCGGCGGCAGAAGCGGTGTGGACTGCGCCTTGCGAGAGCGCGAAGAAGGCGGCAGCGGCTAGCGCTGAACGAACGAAAGACATGATCGAAAAACTCCCTGTGGTCAGGATTTGAATTTGGCGTTCAGGGCGGCAGCGACAGCCGCCGGAACAAAAGGCTTTATATCGCCGCCCATGGAGGCAATCTGTCGAACCAATGTGGCGGTAATCGTGCGCACTGCCGGGTCTGCCGGAAGAAACACGGTCTGCAATTCCGGCGCCATGGTGCCGTTCATGCCTGCCATCTGCATTTCATAGTCGAGATCGGTGCCGTCGCGCAAACCGCGCACCATCAATTGAGCACTGTGCTTGCGGGCGGCATCGATAACAAGACCGTCGAAGGAAATGACGGAAAGCCGGCCTGCGTCCTTCCCCAGCACGGCCTTGCAGCTTTCATCGATGAGCGCCACGCGCTCCTCAAAAGTGAAGAGAGGCTTTTTTCCGGGGTGAACGCCAATCGCGACAATAACCTCATCGGCAAGGCGCAGGGCACCTTTCAGGACATCCATATGGCCGTTGGTCACCGGGTCGAAGGAACCCGCATAAATCGCGATTGTCATTTCTTCCAGCTAGCCTTTTCTGACGGGATTTTCAACAAGAACCACAGCGCTAAGGAAACAGAAACCAAGAAAACAGATGAACGCGATATGAACCGCAATTTCACGGCAAGTTCACAACCGATTTACCAAAATAGGCGCAAGTTTGGTGCAACCTTTTCGCTTTTGAAGCGTATGTATGTCGAAAGGATAACACGATGATGATCTTTCTTCTGGCATTATCCATGATGGTCGCAATGGCTGCCTCGGCAATCATACTGCTTCTCGAAGAGAATGAAGCCAAGCGTCAGCGCGTGCGTCATGTCGCATTCGACATCAATACTCTGCGCAACATGCGTTCGCGCTAGGTATTAACAGCTGAGCTCACGCGATAGCGTTGGAGCTTGCTGGAAAAGAGTTTGTGTGATCGCCAATTCCTCCAGTCTTGGCATCTGAAAAAGGCCGATGGTTCCCGCCATCGGCCTTTTTCATTGATCTATACCAAGAGCCCGGTTCCGTTGTTTTGTTGCATTATCCGCCGCAAAACCGCCTGCCCCGGGCTTTCAGCTTATTCTTCGCTGCCCGCGGCCGGTGCTTCACCTTCCGGCGACGCATCGCCCTCACCGCCGTTTTCTTCGTCGCTATCCGTTTCGGAAATGCGTTCGACTGAAACGACCTTTTCGCCGTCCGCCGTATTGAAGATCGTGACGCCCTTGGTAGAACGTCCGGCAATGCGGATGCCGTCAACCGGCACGCGGATAAGCTGTCCGCCGTCCGAAACGAGCAGAATCTGGTCGCTTGACTCGACCGGGAACAAGGCGACGAGCTTGCCGATTTCGTCGGTCTTCGACGTATCGGTGGCGCGGATGCCCTTGCCGCCACGGCCAGAAACGCGGAACTCGTAGGACGAGGAGCGCTTGCCGTAACCATATTCGCTAACCGTCAGCACGGTCTGTTCGCGCGCTTTCAGCTCCTGATAGCGTTCTTCGTTGAGCTCGGTTTCGTTTCCGACCTCCTCGCCAACCACCACGATATCATCCGCGTCATCCGCGCCCTGGGCACGGCGTTCGGCAATCGAACGCTTCAGATAGGCCGAGCGCTCAGCCGCGTCCGCATCGACGTGATGCAGGATCGCCATGGAGATGACCTTGTCGCCATCGGCCAGATTGATGCCGCGCACGCCGATGGAGTTGCGGCCCGCAAAGACGCGCACATCGGTGACGGGGAAGCGAATGCACTGGCCACCGGCGCAGGTCAGAAGCACGTCGTCGAATTCCGTACACGTATCGACCGAGAGGATCTCATCGCCCTCGTCCTCGAGCTTCATCGCGATCTTGCCGTTGCGGTTGACCTGAACGAAGTCCGACAGCTTGTTTCGGCGAACCGTACCGCGCGTGGTCGAGAACATGACATCGAGATTTGCCCAGGAATCTTCATCCTCGGGCAGCGGCATGATGGTGGTAATGCGCTCGCCCTGCTGCAATGGCAGCATGTTGATGAGCGCCTTGCCGCGCGACTGCGGCGTGCCGACCGGCAGACGCCAGACCTTCTCCTTGTAGACGATGCCACGCGAGGAGAAGAACAGAACCGGCGTATGCGTATTGGCCACGAACAGGCGGGTGACGAAATCCTCGTCCTTCGTCGCCATGCCGGAGCGGCCCTTGCCGCCGCGGCGCTGCGCACGATAGGTCGTCAGCGGCACGCGCTTGATGTAGCCCGCATGGCTGACGGTGACGACCATATCCTCGCGGGCGATCAGGTCTTCGTCATCCATTTCGGCGCCGCCGAAACCGATTTCGGTGCGGCGTGGGGTTGCGAACTCGTCGCGAACCGCAATCATCTCTTCCTTGACGATGGTCATCACGCGCAGGCGCGAACCGAGAATGTCGAGATAATCGCGGATTTCCTCGCCGATCTTGTTCAGTTCGTCCGCCACTTCGTCGCGACCAAGCGCGGTGAGGCGCTGCAGACGCAGATCGAGAATGGCGCGAGCCTGTTCTTCGGAGAGGTTGTAGGTGTTGTCTTCATTGATGGTGTGGCGCGGATCGTCGATCAAACGGATCAACGGTGCGACATCTGCCGCCGGCCAGCGGCGTTCCATCAACTGCTCACGCGCCGTCGTCGGATCGGGAGCGCGGCGGATGAGCGCGATGACCTCATCGATATTGGCGACGGCGATTGCAAGACCGACCAACACATGCGCACGATCACGCGCCTTGTTAAGGAGGAACTTGGTGCGGCGCGTCACGACTTCCTCGCGGAAGACGACGAAGGCGCGCAGCATGTCGAGCAGGTTGAGCTGTTCCGGCTTGCCGCCGTTCAGCGCCACCATGTTGCAGCCGAACGAGGTTTGCAGCGGCGTGTAGCGATAAAGCTGGTTCAGCACCACATCGGCAACGGCGTCACGCTTGAGCTCCACCACGACGCGATAGCCTTCGCGGTCGGACTCATCGCGCAGATCGGAAATGCCTTCGATGCGCTTGTCGCGCACCAGCTCGGCCATCTTCTCGATCATCGAAGCCTTGTTCACCTGATAAGGTATCTCGGTGATGATGATGGCTTCGCGGTCGCCGCGCATCGGCTCGATCGTGGCGCGCCCGCGCATGACCACCGAACCGCGCCCGGTCGTGTAGGCGGAATTGATGCCAGAACGTCCGAGGATGATGCCGCCGGTCGGGAAGTCCGGTCCCGGAATGATTTCCATCAGTTCTGACAGTTCAATGGCCGGATTGTCGATCAGCGCAACGCAGCCGTCGATCACTTCGCCCAGATTGTGCGGCGGAATGTTGGTCGCCATGCCGACAGCAATACCGCCCGAACCATTGACGAGCAGGTTCGGGAAGCGCGCAGGCATGACCACAGGTTCCTGCTCGCGACCGTCATAATTGTCCTGGAAGTCGACCGTGTCCTTGTCGATATCCGACAGGATGGATTCGGAAAGCTTTTCCAGACGGCATTCGGTGTAACGCATCGCCGCCGGCGGATCGCCGTCGATGGAGCCGAAATTGCCCTGCCCGTCGACCAACGGATCGCGCATGGAAAAATCCTGCGCCATACGCACGAGAGCGTCATAAATAGAGGCGTCGCCATGCGGGTGGTACTTACCCATCACCTCACCGACCACACCCGCCGACTTGCGGTACGGGCGGTTATAGGCGAGGTTCATTTCATTCATGGCGTGGAGAATGCGGCGATGCACGGGCTTCAGGCCGTCGCGCACATCGGGCAGCGCACGGCTCACGATAACGCTCATCGCGTAATCGAGATAGGAGCGCTGCATCTCCTCGATGATGGAAATCGGTTCGATACCGCTAGGGCCGCCGTTTGGGCCACCATTCATATCGTCGGAACCGGGTGGAGGCGTTTGATCTGACACTATTCAGATTTCTTTCTCAACAGAATCGATAAAGTCACTTTATAACGGAAACCAGCAAAAAACGCCAATTTCACGACCTTTTCGGCGGGCTATTTCCGCACGTCAATTCAATGACTTAAAAGATATTCACATAAAGATTGAGCAACGGTGTTGCCCGACCTCGCGCTTTGCATCGACCATGTGCTCGTGATCGTCTACAATCCATGTATCCGATCGAGCATAACATGCCAACAGGAAGGGCGCGTGCAGTATGGGGTTCTACGATACGGTTTTCAGCGCCTTCGTCACCCTGCTTGTTACAATCGATCCGCCCGGGCTGGCGCCGTTGTTCCTGGCGCTGACGCCGGGCATGGAGCGCCATCATCGCGGACAGGTCGCCCTTCGCGCCTCCATCATCGGTTTTATCGTGATGGCGCTGTTTGCCATTGCGGGCGCGCAGATACTCGGCATGTTCGGCATCACCATCGGCGCGTTCCGCGTCGCGGGTGGCCTGCTCCTCTTCTGGATCGCCTTTGAAATGATTTTCGAGAAGCGGACGGAGCGCAAGGAAAAGAGCGCCGAGGTTGCGATCACCAAGGATCACATCCGCAATATCGCCGCCTTCCCGCTCGCCATTCCGCTGATTGCGGGTCCGGGTGCGATCTCGGCTATCGTGCTGACGTCAAATTCCTTTGAAGGCGTGGGGCCGAAAGCGGCCCTTCTCGGCGTCATCTTCATCTGCCTGTTCATCACCTATCTCGTGCTGCTGCTGGCAGAGCGCGTCGACCGGTTTCTTGGCGAAACCGGCCGTTCCATCCTCACTCGCCTTCTCGGCGTCATTCTGGCAGCGCTTGCCGTTCAGTTCGTGGCTGACGGCATCAAGACACTTATCAGTGGTTAAGCCGATTTCTGCGCCTTCTTGCCGATCATGGCGTGACGGAGCTTCGACGAGAACCAGTCGATGAGGGCAACAGCGATCAGGATCATGATGATCAGGAAGGAAACGTCCTGAAGGTTCAAAACCTTGATCTGTTCGGCCAGATGCGCGCCGATGCCGCCTGCCCCGACAATGCCGATGATTGTCGCCGAACGCGTGTTTGACTCGAAAAAGTAAAGCACCTGACTGCCGATGAGCGGCAGAACCTGCGGCAACACGCCGAAGCGATAGCCGTGCAGCCTGCCGCCGCCAGACGAGACGACGCCTTCGACGGGCTTCTTGTCTGCGCCTTCAATGGCTTCGGAGAACAGCTTGCCGAAAGCACCGAAGTCCGAGCAGGCAATCGCAAGAATACCGGCGAACGGTCCAAGCCCCACGACCGACACCCAGATCAGCGCCCAGATAAGCGTGTCGACGCCGCGAATGGTGTCGAGGAAGCGGCGAATGCCGAAATGCAGGAACACATTGGGAATGATGTTCTTCGCCGCCAGAAAGCCGAACGGAAAGGCAAGGATCGCGGCCAGCAATGTGCCGAGATAGGCAATCGCCAGCGTTTCCATCATCGACCACAGGTAAAGGCTGAAACGCCCGCCGGAGGACGGCGGCATCATCATCAGTGCAAAATCGCCGAGGCGACCAAGGCCGTTCAGAATGCGCAGCAGCGAAAAATCGAGCCAGTAAAAGGCAAACCAGACCGAGGCGATAAGGGCTACGGTCAAGATCGCCAAATTGCGCCATGTGCGCCCATTGCCGAACAGATCGGCATATTCGGCCCTCAGTTCCTTTTCGTGCGCGTGTGCCTCACGGGAGAGACTTTGTGCTACATCAGTCATGATAATCTCCCAGTCTAGAGCTTTTCCTGTTTTGATTGAATCATTGGAAATGCTCTATCTGTTTGTTTTATCGCATGTCTTTGACCCGAAACCGGTTCCCGCTTTCGGGAGACATGCTCTAGCCAATACGGCCAAGAAGCGCGTGGCGAACCCGCTGCGTAACAAGATCGATCACGAAGATCGTCACGATGATCAGAAGCAGGATGGCGCTGACATCGCTGTAATAGAACTGGCGGATTGAGGTGAGCAGTTCCTGCCCGATACCGCCTGCCCCCACAAAACCCATGACGGAAGCGCCGCGCACGTTGATTTCAAAGCGCAGCAGGCCATAGGAAGCAAAATTCGCGGCCACTTGCGGCAATACGGCAAAGCGGATGACCTGCAGGCCGGAACCGCCGGATGCGCGAATGCCTTCCACCGGGCGCATGTCGATATTCTCGACGACTTCGGAAAACAGCTTGCCCAGCGCGCCTGTGGTGTGCAGCATCAGCGCCAGTACACCGGCCATCGGCCCAAGGCCGAAGGCGATGACGAAAAGCAGCGCGAAGACGATTTCCGGAACAGTGCGCAACAATTCCAGCCCGCGACGGACGATGAATCGAACCGTGGAATTGGGGGCCATGTTGGATGAGGCTGCGAAGGATGCAGCGAAAGCGACGACCGCCCCGATCAATGTCGCCAGATAGGCGATCAGCAGCGTCTCGAACAGCATCTTGAGCCAGCCGCCGAGGTTCCAGTACCAGGCAGCGAGGTCGCCCCAGAAATTGGCGATGGTCAGATCCGGCAGAATGCGGCCGAGATAGCTTGTGAAGCGAAAAAGATTTTCGACCAGGGTGCCGGGCCGAACATCGGCAACGACGGAGGCGGCAATGGCGACAAGGACAAGCGCAAGGAGAAGCGCGATACCATAGAGCCGCCGTTTGCCGACTTCCCTGCGGTAATCGGCGAGCAGGCTTTTTGCTCCACTGCCGTCGAGTGAGGATACCGTCATGCGAAATTCCTTTGATCAAGCCTGATCCCGAGAACCTTTCGGAATCATGCCCTAAAAAAATGCCCGGAACGGGTTGCGTTCCGGGCACTTCAATTTCTCACGGATCAGGACTTGCGAGCCTTGTCGTTGAACTTGAGCATTTCGATGATCGGCTCATAGTCCTTGGCTTCGGTGGCTACGAATTCCTGATCCTTGCCATCGGAAAGAGCGTCAAAGCCAGCCTTGTCCTTCTTCCGCATGTCGAGGAAAGCCTGCTTGATATCGGCCTTCAGCTGATCCGGCAGGGTGCTGAGAACGGCGAACGGGCCTTCAGGAAGGAAGTCCGACTTGAAGATGATGCGGAAGTCGTCCTTCGTCAGTTCCTTGCCGTTGGCATCCTTCAGAACGCCGCGGCTGACCATGCGGGTCAGGTTGGAATCGTTTTCCGAGTTCCAGGAGTTGGCAGCGGCATCGGCGGTGCCCTGCGCCAGAGCGAGAACTGCGTTTTCGTGGCTGCCGGCGAAGAAGTTCTTACCGAAGAACGTGTCTACGCTATAGCCTTCGCGGTTGAGGAAGAAGCGCGGTGCGTTGTTGCCCGAGGTCGAGTTCGGATCGACGAGAGCAATGGTTTTGCCCTTCAGGTCGTCCATCTTCTGGTACGGGCTGTCGGCGCGAACATAAACGACCGAATAATAGCCGTTGACGCCGGTGTCGTGACGCTGGTTGACGAGCGGCGTGGTTTCAACGCCGGTCATGACGGCGCGGGCGTAGGAAGCCGGGCCATAGAATGCGATCTGGATGTTTCCGGCGCGCTGGCCTTCGATAACGGCTGCATAGTCGTTGGCGACGCGCAGCGTTACCTTGGTGCCGAGTTCCTTGCCGAGATAGGCAGCCAGAGGCGCATAACGGTCGGAAGTGGTCGAGGCGTTTTCCGCCGGGATTACGCCCAGAACGATTTCCGGATAGTCCTTGCTCCAGTCAGCAGCCTGGGCATTGAAGGTCATCGTAGCGGTGAGCGCAACAGCCGCCAGAAAGGTTCTACGGTTAAGCATGGGTATCTCCTGTTAATCCTGAGTTTGGAGCGTGTTTTTTCCGGAGCTTTGTGCGCTCAGGCGGAAAGCTGGCGCAGAACGGCTTCAGCCGACTGCGGAACTGGCATCGGCATCGGTGCGTCCAACTGCTCATCGGCATCGATGACGTCAGCGGCTTCCATGCCGTAAAGGTCGCGTGATGCCATATCTGTCAGCATCGACGGTGTGCCGCGGAATACGATCTTGCCGGCGGACATGCCGACGAGACGGTCGCAATAGCTGCGCGCAATATCGAGCGAGTGCAGATTGCAGAGAACCGTGATGCCGTATTCGCGATTGATGCGACGCAGAGCGTCCATGACGCTGCGCGTGTTGCGCGGATCGAGCGATGCAATCGGCTCGTCGGCGAGGATGATGCGCGGCTGCTGCACGAGCGCGCGGGCAATCGCCACGCGCTGCTGCTGGCCACCCGAAAGCTCGTCCGCGCGATGCGCTGCAAGATGCGCAATGTCGAACTGCTGCAAAGCTGAAAGCGCGATCAGGCGCTCCTCATCGCTCCAGATACGCAGGAGCGATTTCGGCGTCGAAACATAGTTCAGACGGCCCATCAGGACGTTGGTCAGAACATCCAGACGGTCAACCAGATTGAAATGCTGGAAAATCATCGCGCATTGCGCGCGCCAGTCCCGCAGGCCCGCGCCCTTCAGCCCGGTAACATCGCGGCCATCCCAGTGAATGGTTCCCTCTGAAGGCTCGACAAGGCGATTGATCATGCGCAGAAGCGTCGACTTGCCTGCGCCCGAGCGCCCGATAATTCCCACAAACGTGCCCGGCTCGATTTCGAGGTCCACACCCGAAACCGCCACCTTGTCATTATAGCGGCGCGTTATGTTTTTCAGTTGAAGCATGAATTCGTCTCCATTCATGCTTACTCTGAATGGCTTCCATGACACTGCAATGAAAGCCCCATGACGTTTGTGTAAATTTAGATATTGCTACAAGAAATCTATCTAAGCGACTGTTTTGACGCTGATTTCCTCCAGGTGACGCAGGAAGGCTTTTGTGGACAGACCGACTTCGCCAGAATTGTCTATTGTGACAACATCGCCCGCAGCGTCATCGAAGCTGACTTCACGTGCTAGCCGCGCGACGATTTCCTCCCGGCTTTCGCGGCCGCGCGATGCGAGCCGCTCGGCCAGAACTTCCGGCCGGGCCGTAATTACGACCACCGAGCGCGACGGGTAGAGCCTGCGAACATCGCCCAGAACCCGGCGTGAAACATTGGCGATCACCACAGTTCCGTCGGCGATTTCATCCTCCAGCGTTTTCGGCAATCCGTAGCTCAGGCCATGCGCCTGCCAGTGCAGGGAGAAAGCACCCTCGCCCGCCGATTTTGCAAATGCTGCTTCATCCAGACTGTCGTGATCTTCCGTTCCCGGCATTTGCGGGCGGGTGATGATCCGACGCACAAAGTGAAAACGCGTGTCGCCCGCCAGAGCCACACGCGCCGCATCCATGATCGTATCCTTGCCGGCCCCGCTGGGGCCGACAACGGCGACGAAACAGCCTTTCGGCCTGTTGGATTGCATCTGCATCAGAGCACCCGTTCGCCTTCGCGCCAGACGGTGCGGACAACCGGGATTGCGCCCTTCGGACGGACACGGACCAGATCGGCGCGCTTGCCGATGGCAATCTCACCGCGATCATCCATCGCCATCGCGTCGGCAGGATTCTTGGTCACAAGCCGGATCGCATCCGGCAACGCAATCGGGCGTTCGCCGGAAGCCAGACCGAATGCCGACTGAATGAGGCTGAACGGGATATAATCCGACGACAGGATATCCAGGCTGCCATTGTCCACCAGATCGCGCGCGGCGATGTTGCCGGAATGCGAGCCCCCGCGAACGATATTCGGCGCGCCCATCAGGATGGAAAGGCCAGCGCCCTTTGAAGCATTGGCGGCTTCCATCGTGGTCGGGAATTCGGCGATCCGCACGCCATGGTCGAGCGATTCATCGACATGCGCACTGGTTGCATCGTCATGGCTGGCCAGAACGATGCCACGCGTTGCCGCCAGTTCGGCGATGGAGCGGCGGTGTCTGGCCGAATAGGCGTCCGAATCCGCCATACGCTTTTCACAATGCACCCGGAACTCCTCATCCGTGAGCTTCATCTTGCGCATGTAATAGGTGCGATAGGTCTCAAGATCAACGAATTGCCGCTGTCCCGGTGCGTGATCCATCAAGGATGCGAGTTTTACGCGGTCATCATCCGCGAAAAGCTCGAATGTTTCGAGGCAATCGGCAGAGGAGACTTCGCAGCGCAGATGCAGGAAGTGATCTGCGCGCAGGCGATTTTCGCGCACGCCGCTTTCAATCGCGTCGGCAAGCATGCGCATATCCTTGCCGACGAAATCGCGGTCATAGTCGGAGCCGACGCGCATCGCGTCGAATACCGTGGTGATGCCGGAGGCCGCGACCTGCGCATCGTGTGCCTGCACGGCGGCATCGACATTCCAGCGCACCTTCGGACGCGGCGCATAGTGGCTTTCCAGCTGGTCGGTGTGCAGCTCGATGAGGCCCGGGATGACGTAATCGCCATCCATGTCGTCGCCGCCATTGCTGTTGCCGTGGTCGATTGCTGCGATCTTGCCGTCCCGGATCAGGATGGAACCGGAAACAATCTCATCGGCGAGCACGATCCGCGCGTTTTTCAGAACGATTTCATTAGCCATTGGACAGCTCTTTCATCAGCGCATTTGTGTTGGCGGCTGTTTCATATTTCGAGAGGAAGGCTTCGATATCGAGCGTGCGGAAATCATCGAGCGCCTGGCGCAGACGATCATGGCTCCAGTCCCACCAGGCCAGCCGGTCAAGGCGATTGCCGGTTGCAGCGTCGAAGCGTTCGCGAATGAGACGTGCGGGCACGCCGCCCACGATCGTATAGGGCGCGACGTCCCTGCTCACCACGGCTCCGGCACCGACAACCGCACCATTGCCGACCGTCACGCCCGGCAGGATTGTCGAGCCATGGCCGAGCCATGTGTCGTGGCCGATCTTCACCGCGTTGCCGCGACGCCACTCGAAAAACTCCGTCTCGTCCTTTTCTTCCGGCCAGTAATCACCGGCGCGATAGGTGAAATGGTGCAGTGTGGGACGCCATGTCGGATGGTTGGTAGCGTTGATGCGCACGTGGCTGGCAATATTGGAAAACCTGCCAATCTCCGCACACCAGATTTCGCAATCGACGCCGAGATAGGAATAATCGCCCAGCACGGTTTCCGAAACGCGGCTGCGCTCGCCAATCTCGGTATAGCGCCCGAGCGTACAGCCGCTGACGATGGCCGTTTCGTGAACCAGCGGTTCCACCGAGAGCTTGGTCATGCCAGCCCCCGCGGAGAGAAAGCCGTCACGTCGATGATCCGGTCCGCAACGACCGAACGCACGTCTTCATCGTGGAAGATGCCGAGCATGGCGACGCCCTGCTCCTTCTTGGCCCTGATGAGGTCGACCACGACCGCGCGGTTCTTCGCATCGAGCGAGGCTGTCGGCTCATCAAGCAGCAATACCGGATGATCTGTGATGAAGCCGCGCGCGATATTCACGCGCTGCTGTTCGCCGCCCGAGAACGTCGCAGGCGGCAAGGCCCACAGCCTTTCCGGAAGATTGAGCTGCGCCAGAAGTTCGCGGGCGCGGTTGAGCGCTGTCTCACGGTCGACGCCACGCGCGACCAGCGGTTCGGCAACCACGTCGATTGCCGCAACACGCGGCAGCGTGCGCAGAAACTGGCTGACATAGCCGATCGTATCGCGGCGCACCGCCAGCACTTCGCGCGGATCGGCAGTGGCAAGATCGACAAACCTGTCGGCATGGCGGATCATGATCGAGCCGCCATTGACCGCGTAATTGCCATAGACCATCTTCAGGATCGAGCTTTTGCCCGCGCCCGAAGGCCCGCCAAGCACGGCGCATTCGCCGGCATTCAGTTCGAAATTCACGCCGCGAACGACCGGAAGTTCGATGCCGCCCTGCAAATGCATGACGAAGGTCTTGGTAACGCCGGTGACGGCAAGCGGGGCTGATGTTTGCAACATAGGCATTTTTCACCTCACGCATGAAGTTCGGCTAATTTAGGAACAACATGCAATAAACATCTGTTTTAATTTACTAAACTTGCAGAATAGACGACACAAGCAGCTGCGTATAAGGCGCCTGCGGGTCATCCAGCACGCGGTCGGTCAGTCCCTGCTCGACAATATGGCCGTCTTTCATGACCATGATGCGATGGGACAGAAGCCGGGCGACGGCGAGATCATGCGTCACGATAATCACCGAAAGGCCGAGATCGCTGACAAGACCGCGCAGAAGGTCGAGAAGGCGCGCCTGCACCGACACATCAAGACCACCGGTCGGCTCGTCCATGAAGACGAGACGCGGCGCCGTCACCAGATTGCGGGCAATCTGCAGGCGCTGGCGCATGCCGCCGGAAAAGGCGCGCGGCTGATCGTCGATACGGTCGGAGGCGATTTCGACCCGTCCCAGCCATTCGGTTGCCGTGTTGCGAATATTGCCATAATGGCGTTCGCCGACCGCCATCAGACGCTCGCCGACATTGGCGCCGGCCGAAACCGTCATGCGCAATCCGTCTGCCGGGTTCTGGTGCACGAACCCCCAGTCCGTCCGCATCAGGAAGCGGCGTTCCGCCTCGCCGATCTTGTAGAGATCGCGGAATTCACCGTCGCGCATCCGATATTCAACCGTGCCGGAAGTCGGCTCCAGACGGGTTGCCAGACTGTTCAGTAGCGTCGTCTTGCCGGAACCGGATTCGCCGACGATGGCCAGCACTTCGCCCGGCCACAGATTGAAGGAAATATCCGCGCAGCCACGGCGGTTGCCGTAGTATTTCGACAGGCTGTTTACTCTCAGTAGAGGTTGCTCGCTCATTGTGCGGCCTCCTTGTTCGCTGCCAGATGGCCGAAATGGCCATTCGCCTGACGGTCTTCGCAAAAATCGGTGTCGGAGCAGACGAACATCGAGCCGCCGCGATCATCCAGCACGACTTCATCGAGATAGACGCCCTTCGCGCCGCAAAGCGCGCACGGTTCCTTGAACTTCTGCACCTCAAATGGGTGGTCCTCGAAATCGAGGCTCACAACATCCGTATAGGGCGGCACGGCATAGATGCGCTTTTCGCGCCCGGCACCGAACAGCTGCAATGCCGGAGACATGTGCATTTTCGGATTGTCGAATTTCGGCGTCGGCGAAGGCGCCATCACATAGCGCCCTTCGATCATCACCGGATAATCGTAGGTCTTGGCGATATGGCCGTGCCGCGCAATGTCTTCGTAGAGCTTCACATGCATGAGGCCATATTCGGCAAGCGCGTGCATCTTGCGGGTTTCGGTTTCGCGCGGTTCAAGGAAACGCAGCGGTTCCGGGATCGGCACCTGATAGACGATCACCTGCCCTTCGGTCAGCGGATATTCCGGAATGCGGTGACGGGTCTGGATGATCGTCGCCTCACCCGTATGGGTGGTGACGGCAACATCGGCCGTTTTCTGGAAGAAGGCACGGATGGAGACGGCGTTGGTCGTGTCGTCGGCACCCTGATCGATGACTTTCAGCACATCATCCGGCCCGATGATCGAGGCCGTCACCTGCACGCCGCCCGTGCCCCAGCCATAAGGCATCGGCATTTCACGGCTGGCAAACGGCACCTGATAGCCGGGAATGGCAATGGCCTTCAGAATGGCGCGGCGGATCATCCGCTTGGTCTGCTCGTCCAGATAGGCGAAGTTGTAATTGGCCAGATCGCTCATTCCGCGGCCTCCTTTGCCAAACTTTCGGTATCGTTGTTCGCTTGCTCATATTCGGCGCGCATACGGCGGATGAGTTCGAGTTCTGCCTGAAAATCCACGTAGTGCGGCAGTTTCAGATGTTCGACGAAGCCGGTGGCCTGCACATTGTCGGAATGGGAAATGACGAATTCCTCATCCTGTGCGGGTGCGGTCACATCCGTATCGAATTCGCGCACGCGCAGCGCACGGTCGCAGAGCGACATGGACATGGCCTTGCGCTCGCTCTGGCCGAACACCAGCCCATAGCCGCGTGTAAACTGCGGCGGCTGCTTGGCCGAACCCTTGAACTGGTTGACCATCTGGCATTCGGTCAGCTGTACGCGACCCAGCGAGACGGCAAAGCCAAGCTCCGGCACATCGAACTCGACCTCGACTTCGCCGATGCGGATTTCGCCAACGAATGGGTGGTTGTTGCCATAGCCGCGCTGGGTGGAATAGCCGAGCGCCAGCAGAAAGCCCTCGTCGCCGCGCGCCAATGCCTGCAAGCGCAGGTCGCGCTCCATCGGAAATGTCCATGGTTCGCGGGTCAAATCGCCCGGTTCGTGACCGTCCGGCAGCGAGCCGTCTTCCTCGATCATGCCGTTGACGCCGAGAATATCGGTTACACGCGGCGTTTCTTCGGGTTCTGCGGGGCGCAGTTCCGGTTCCGGCACAGCCACATCGCCAGCCAAATCGGGATCAAGCAGCCGATGGGTATAATCGAAGGTCGGCCCCAGAAGCTGGCCACCCGGCAGATCCTTATAGGTCGCCGAAATGCGGCGCTCAATCAGCATTTGTGCCGTTTCCATCGGACGGGAATAGCCGAAGCGCGGCAAGGTGGTGCGATAGGCGCGCACCAGAAAGATTGCTTCGATCAGATCGCCACGCGACTGACGCACGGCAAGGGCTGCCAGTTCACGGTCATAGAGCGAACCTTCCGCCATGACGCGATCAACCGCCAGCGCCAGCTGTTCGGCAATCTGGTCGAGGCGAAGCGCTGGAACCGAACGGTCACCGCGACGACGATCATCGAGAAGACGGTGGGCATTGCGGATGGCCGTTTCGCCACCCTTTACGGCAACATACATTTTCAGCCCTCCAGAGCAGAAATTCTGGTTGTGCGGGGAAGTGCTGCAACAGCGCCGTCGCAGACCAGAACAAGGTCAACGCCAAGCGGATATTGCGCACCGTTTTCACGCCATTGCTGGATGAAATCCTGCGGCAGACCATCGACGCGGAGCGAACGCTCGCCATCAATGCCGGGGCCTTTCAACACAAAGCCCTGCCCGCCTTTCAGCGACGCGACAGCCAGCACGATGGTTGTGGAACGATCGGGAAACTCGGCATTGCCTTGCGAAAAATCGGCTAGGGACGGCAGCAGCGACACATCGCTTACGAGAGAAAAATTGCGCGGCATCGGCATTTTCGACACGGGGCGCACCGGTGTGGAAAGTAACCCAGGCGGTTGCATATTCATTGGCGGCTATCGCCGCATCGCACCACACCGTCGCATCATGATCGAGCAGGGTTGCAGCGATTACACCCAGTTCCGGCGTCAGCGGCTGCGGCGGCGTGGCAGCTGCGGCCAGCGGATAGATGCGGCCGGGATTGGCCATGGCGTGCATGACGGCATGAAAGACCGACTGCGCATCCGTCACCGGATTAGCCAGACCGCCTTCAAATGCTGGAGAAGAAGGAAGCATCAATTGTCTCCCCGAACCATAGTGAAGAAATCGACCTTGGTAGCAGCCGCTTCGCCGCGCAGCGTGGCGTCGGCATCGTCATGCCGTTTGCGCAGGACGCCCAGCACCTGCGTTTCCACCGCGTCGCGGCGGCTTTCATCCAGCCAAAGCGCATCGAAGAGAGCGGCAAGGCGCGCCTTTTCCTGATCGCGGCCAAGCGCATAAGAGTGACCGACCGAACCATCGGAAAGCCGCACAGTGGCGCGCGTCACGGTCGCCTCGCCCACATTGAAGGGAGCGCCGCCGCCGCCGATGCGTCCGCGCAGCATCACAAGGCCGGTTTCCGGCCCGCGCAAAACCTCAAATTCCGGCTTGTCGGACCATGCCTGCCAGAAGGCCTGCAATTCTTCGCTGCTGGCGCGCGCAAGAACCGCCATGCTTACCTGCCGTGCGAGCTGCACTGCATCCGGTGCCTTTTTGCTTTCAGTGGCGGAACCGGCTCCGCCTCCCTTCGCACCATGCTCCGTACCGTACATGAGCTTCCCTGCCTTCAAATCCTGTTGACGCGATCTTTCAAATTGTCTAGTTATATAGACAACTATACAATACCAGAATGAATACACCCTGCCAATGACAGGACGATGACAGTTGATGGCAAAGACCAGACACATTGAGAGAAACAGCGGCGTTGCGATCTGGCGGCAGATTGCCGATGAGATACGCGGCGACATCATGGCGGGTAAGCTTCAATCCGGCGCGCGCATGCCTGCCGAGATGGAGCTGGCCGACAGGTTCGGGGTCAATCGCCATACGGTGCGCAGCGCCATTGCAGCGTTGACGCAGGAAGGCGTGCTGCGCGCCGAGCAAGGACGCGGCACCTTTGTCGCCAACGCAAGGCGCCTCACCTACCAGATCGGACGCCGCACCCGCATTTCCCAGTCGCTCGCTTCGCAGGTGCGTGAAATGCAGGGGATTCTGCTGGCCTCAGGCAGGGAAATCGCGACCCGGGAAATCGCGGACGCGCTTGAACTGCATGCGGGCGATGAGGTGATCCGGCTTGAAACGATGCACAACGCCGATGGTTATCCGATTTCGATTGCGACTCACTGGATCGATGCCGCGCGCTTTCCTTCCTTTGCAGAGGATTATGCGGAAAGCGGCTCGATAACGGCTGCGTTCAAGGCTGCGGGGATCGCCGATTACCTGCGAAAATCGACTGTCATATCGGCCCGTCATGCCGGTCCGGAAGACTTGAGAATCTTGAAACTGTCTCCGGGTGCCATCGTCGTGACAGCGCGTGCAGTAAACGTCGATACTGAGGGAAAACCGATCCAATATTCCCTGTCGCGATTTTCGGCGGATCGCATGGAGTTCTCCATCGAGAATGACGAGAACAGCTGAGGTGTCCGCCATGCAGTTTTGGTTAAGCCTCTGGGCCGATTAGGCATTATCCGGGCTGCGTTCGCTTCACCCCACTGGCATAAGGCTTAACTGCTGGATGGCCACTCCAGATCGCAGCTTGACGTGGATATTATATCCATTATTCTGGATATATGGAAAACGAATCTGCAATCCTGGCTTTTGCCGCTCTCGCCCAATCGACAAGGCTCGATACCTTTCGATTGCTGGTCCGACACGAACCCGCCGGGATCAGGGCGGGCGAGTTGGCCCGTATGCTGGACATTCCGCAAAATACGATGTCCGCCCATCTGGCTACCCTGTCACGGGCTGGTCTCGTTAGGAGCGAGCGGCAAAGCCGCTCGATCATCTATCGCGCGGATCTGGATCAGTTTCGCGATCTGACGCTTTTCATGATCAAGGATTGTTGCGGCGGCAGCGCCGAACTCTGCGCGCCTCTGCTCCAAAGCCTGACACCTTGCTGCGAACCCAGGACGGCTGACGCCGCTCAATAACCACGTTCTGGCGACGCCAGTTCACCTCAACGGACGTTAAAATGACAAATCGGTTTCAACTGGCGCCCGGCGCGCGCACGGGCAGGCAGTCGCCCATGAGAAACACCCTGACGCCGAAATGTAGGCATGTGGAGCAACGCTGATGTCTGTCTTTGAACGGTATCTGACCGTCTGGGTTGCCCTTTGCATTGTTGCGGGCGTCGCTCTGGGGCATCTTTTCCCGGCACTGTTCCACGCTATCGGCTCCGCCGAGATTGCCAAGGTCAATATTCCCGTCGCCGTTCTCATCTGGCTGATGATTATTCCCATGCTTTTGAAAATCGACTTCGCCGCGCTTCGGCAAGTCGGTCGGCACTGGCGGGGCATCGGCGTCACGCTGTTCATCAACTGGGCCGTCAAGCCGTTCTCGATGGCGCTTCTTGCATGGCTGTTCATCGGCTGGTTTTTCCGCCCGCATCTGCCTGCCGACCAGATCGACTCTTACATTGCAGGCCTTATCATCCTTGCCGCAGCACCCTGCACGGCCATGGTCTTCATATGGTCCAGCCTGACCAAAGGAGAGCCGCACTTCACCCTGTCCCAGGTCGCATTGAATGACGCCATCATGGTCATAGCCTTTGCTCCGATCGTCGGGCTTCTGCTTGGGCTTTCGGCCATTACGGTTCCATGGGATACGCTTGTTCTTTCCGTTGTCCTCTATATCGTCATTCCGGTGATCCTTGCGCAGATCATCCGGCGAAGCCTGCTGGCGGGTGGCGGACAAAGCGCGCTCGACAGGCTGCTGAAGACACTGCAACCGCTCTCGCTTGTGGCGCTGCTCGCCACTCTCGTCCTGCTCTTCGGTTTTCAGGGCGAACAGATCATCGCGCAGCCGCTCATCATCGCCATGCTGGCGGTGCCGATCCTCATTCAGGTCTATTTCAATTCGGGGCTGGCCTATCTTCTCAACCGCCTGTCCGGCGAAAAGCACAGCGTTGCCGGACCGTCGGCCCTCATCGGCGCGTCGAATTTCTTTGAACTTGCCGTAGCCGCTGCAATCAGCCTTTTCGGTTTTTCATCCGGCGCGGCGCTCGCAACAGTGGTGGGCGTTCTCGTCGAGGTGCCGGTCATGCTGTCGGTCGTCTGGATCGTGAACCGCTCCAAAGACTGGTATGAACGCGGCGCCGATCAGAAGCCTGCAACACAAACAGGAAACACCCGATGACCGTCACTATTTTTCACAACCCGAAATGCGGCACCTCGCGCAATACGCTGGCTATGATCCGGGCGAGCGGCGAAGAGCCTGTGATTGTCGAATATGTGCAGAACCCGCCCACGCGGGAACGTCTGGTCGGCCTGCTTGCGGCGATGAATCTGACGCCGCGCGAACTGCTGCGCGAGAAAGGTACGCCCTATGCCGAACTCGGCCTGTCCGATCCGAAATGGACTGATGAGGAACTGATCGACTTCATGATGGCCCATCCGATTCTGATCAACCGGCCGATTGTTGAAACTCCGCGCGGCACCCGGCTTTGCCGTCCTTCCGAGCTGGTTCTGGATATTCTGGAAAACCCGGTTGCATCCTTCACCAAGGAAGATGGCGAGCAGGTCACCTATGGAGAAAGGAAATGACTGCCGCGGACTTGCCCAACCTCGACCGGAAATCCTTTCTCCTGCCGGATGAGAATGCTCTTCGCGCACCTTTCCCGGACCATAAGCCTCGTATCCTGCTGCTCTACGGATCGTTGCGCGAACGTTCCTATAGCCGTTTCCTGACGCTGGAAGCGCAGCAACTGCTTGATGCAATGGGCGCCGAAACCCGCGTTTTCCATGCCGATGGCCTGCCTTTGCCGGACCATGGGACGCCGGATCACCCCAAGGTGCAGGAACTGCGCGAGGCGATGCTCTGGTCGGAGGGGCAGGTCTGGACAAGTCCTGAACGCCATGGCGCGATGAGTGCCGTAATGAAAGCGCAGATCGACTGGATTCCCCTGCCCGGTGGCGCGATCCGCCCAACGCAAGGGCGAACACTGGCCCTAATGCAGGTCTCCGGCGGTTCGCAAAGCTTCAATGCCGTCAACCAGATGCGTATTCTCGGCCGCTGGATGCGGATGATTACCATTCCCAACCAGTCATCGGTCGCCAAGGCCTGGCAGGAATTCGATGATGCCGGCCGCATGAAACCCTCGTCATTCTATGATCGCGTCGTCGACGTCATGGAAGAACTGATGAAGTTCACCTTGCTGACGCGCGGTATTTCAGACCATCTGACGAACCGTTACAGCGAACGGAAGGAAGCTGCTGCCCTGCTTGAAAAGCGGGTCTCGCTGCAATCGATCTGACATTCCGGCAGTCTGGCGCACAGGCAGCGGGATGCCTTCAAGTAGTTAGTCATCCCGCCGCAAGCTATTGTTTGGGCGTGATTTCATCCGATCGAAACAGGATCAGAATTCAGTCCGATAGACTGATTTCCCTGCGTAGGCCGTTCCCCTTTTCGGAATCATGCTCCAATTTCGGGCGCAGGTATTTCTGCCGTTTTGGACGCCAGAACATCATTTCAAAAAACAGAAAGGCGCTGTAAAACAGCGCCTTATCGAATTTCACTAATAAATCGGATTATACGCGTTCTCAGAACGGAATTTCGTCATCCAGGTCGCGGGAGAAACCGCCGCCGCTGCCGCCACCCGAAGACGGGCCGGACGAACCGAAGTCGCCGCCGCCACCGGAATAATCCGACATCTGGTTGCGATTGCCGCCACCGCCGAACGAACGGCCCTCACCGCCGCCTTCACCACGGCTGTCGAGCATCTGCAACTCGCCGCGGAACTTCTGCAGCACGACTTCCGTCGAGTAACGGTCATTGCCGTTCTGGTCCTGCCATTTGCGGGTCTGGAGCGCACCCTCGATATAGACCTTGGCGCCCTTCTTCAGATATTGCTCCGCGACCTTGGCAAGGTTCTCGTTGAAAATGACGACGCTGTGCCATTCGGTGCGGTCCTTGCGTTCGCCGGTCTGGCGGTCACGCCAGCTTTCAGACGTTGCAATGCGCAGATTGGCAACCACGTCGCCCGAGTTCAGACGACGAATTTCCGGATCGGCACCAAGGTTGCCGACCAGAATGACTTTGTTGACGCTACCAGCCATCGAAAAATTACTCCGGGTCTCGCATGCACACCCTTTCCGCACAGCTTCGCACGGACAAGAGGCACTTTCCAATTGAAAGCTCAGGCGCAGCGATGCGCCATCACCAGAAACTCATATGCTCACCTTACAGGACTGGCTCCATGAGCGCTCAGTCCGGCGCGGTGAATTTGTCAATGTCCACAGAGTTTATGTTCTTGTTTTGTTCAAAATGCAACCTTCGACACGAAAAAGACATGCGTTCGCCACAAATTTTCATGGGTTTTTGCACCGTTTCCCGTGCAGAAAATACAGTTTTGCGTATTTCAGGCGCAAAAACTGCATCTGCCTTAATTTGAAATCGGCCTTCCCTCCACCCTTCCTGAAGCGATAGCCACAGGCGCTATGTGAACCGGATCGGGCTCCAAGAAAAAGCCCTGCCGCTCACTGTATCTTTGGCGCGCAGGGCTTGGGTTTTGAGCAATGCTCTTGTGCAGACAATAATTCGCCAGCAGATATTTTCGGACGGCGATGACGCGCGGTCATTTGCCTTCCGCGCAAATTCAGATTTTCGGCAATCGCAGTTTCAATCAACGAGGCATCATTCCTTGCGAAAAGATGCTGCCGCGACCGAAATGGATTGTGCTTTCATCGTTGTGAAAGCTAGGCAACGTAGTCAGGTGGACTCATGCTCCTTACCTCCCTACTGGGTTTCCCGCCTCCTGCGGACCTCTTGCCGATGCCGCGTCATCCCACCACGACACCTCTCCGCCATCAGCGAGCAAGACCAGTCTGCTCCTGTCAGGAGTGACAGTCAACGCTCTTGCGTTCACATTTCGTATCGCCTATCAGAAGGCTGGTTGTTCGATATTTGTTCCAGTGATAAGAGTGCACCGATGAATGACCCGAGACCCCTTCTTATCGGAGGGTTCCACCCCATATTAGAAACCGGCGCGACGGGTTTCACCATTCGGCGCCCGTTTATCCATGGCATCATGAGCAGGCAGGACGCGGAATGAGCGATCAGAAATTCATTTCCATACGTGGCGCGCGCGAACACAACTTGAAAAATGTCGATCTCGATCTGCCTCGCGACAAGCTGATCGTGATGACAGGCTTGTCCGGTTCGGGCAAATCCTCGCTTGCCTTCGATACGATCTATGCGGAAGGCCAGCGCCGCTATGTCGAAAGCCTTTCGGCCTATGCGCGCCAGTTCCTGGAAATGATGCAGAAGCCGGACGTCGACCAGATCGACGGCCTGTCGCCAGCCATTTCCATCGAGCAGAAGACGACGAGCCGCAATCCGCGTTCGACGGTCGGCACCGTCACCGAAATCTACGACTATATGCGCCTGCTCTTTGCGCGCGTGGGTGTACCCTATTCGCCGGCGACCGGCCTTCCCATCGAAAGCCAGACGGTCAGCCAGATGGTCGATCGCGTCATGGCGGTTGAGGAAGGCACCCGCCTCTATATCCTCGCGCCCATCGTTCGCGGCCGCAAGGGCGAGTACAAGAAGGAACTGGCGGAGCTTCAGAAGAAGGGCTTCCAGCGCGTCAAGGTCGACGGCACCTTCTATGAAATCGCCGATGTTCCGGCACTCGACAAGAAATACAAGCACGATATCGATGTGGTGGTTGACCGCGTGGTGGTTCGGCCTGACCTTTCGACCCGCCTCGCCGACAGCCTTGAAACCTGCCTCAAGCTTGCCGAAGGGCTGGCCGTTGCGGAATTTGCCGACAAGCCGCTGCCGCCTGAAGAAACGGCGGAAGGCGGTGCTGCCAACAAATCGGCCAACGAGACGCATGAACGCATTCTGTTTTCGGAAAAGTTCGCCTGCCCGGTCTCCGGCTTCACCATCCCGGAAATCGAGCCGCGCCTGTTCTCGTTCAACAATCCCTTCGGCGCCTGCCCGACCTGCGACGGCCTCGGCACGCAGCAGGCCATCGATCCCAACCTGATCGTTCCCGACGAAACGGCAGTGCTGAAGGACGGCGCGATTGCCCCGTGGGCGCGATCCTCGTCGCCCTACTACAATCAGACGCTGGAAGCGCTTGGCAAAGCCTATGGCTTCAAGATCGGCGCAAAATGGGCTGATATTCCGGAAGAAGCCCGACAGGCCATTCTTTACGGCACCAAGGGCAAGGAAATCACCTTTCAGTATGATGATGGCTTGCGTTCCTACCAGACGACGAAAGCTTTTGAAGGCGTTATCCCCAATCTGGAACGCCGCTGGAAGGAGACCGATTCCGCCTGGTCGCGTGAAGATATCGAGCGCTTCATGGCCTCGACGCCCTGCCCGGCCTGTAACGGTTTCCGCCTGAAGCCGGAGGCGCTGGCGGTCAAGGTCGGCATGAAGCACATCGGTGAAATCACCGAAATGTCGATCCGCAAGGCCGATGCCTGGTTCCGTGATATCGACAGCAGCTTCAACGACAAGCAGCGCGAAATTGCCGCCCGCATCCTCAAGGAAATCCGCGAGCGCCTGCAATTCCTCAATGATGTGGGTCTTGATTACCTGACGCTGGCGCGCAATTCCGGCACGCTGTCGGGCGGTGAAAGCCAGCGCATCCGTCTTGCCTCGCAAATCGGCTCCGGGCTGACCGGCGTGCTCTACGTGCTGGATGAGCCGTCCATCGGCCTGCATCAGCGCGACAATGCCCGCCTTCTCGACACGCTGCGCCATCTGCGCGATCTCGGCAATACGGTCATCGTGGTCGAACACGATGAAGATGCGATCCTGACTGCCGATTACGTGGTCGATATCGGCCCGGCGGCTGGTGTCCATGGCGGCAAGATCATCGCGCAAGGATCGCCGCAGGACGTGATGTCCAATGCGAACTCGCTGACCGGCAAATATCTGTCGGGTGCGATGGAAGTTGCCGTCCCGGCGGAGCGGCGCAAGATTTCCAAGTCCAAGCGCATTCGCGTAGTGGGCGCGCGCGGCAACAACCTGAAAAATGTCTCGGCGGATATTCCGCTCGGCACCTTCACTGCTGTTACCGGCGTTTCTGGCGGCGGCAAGTCCACCTTCCTGATCGAAACGCTGTTCAAGGCCGCTTCGCGCCGCATCATGGGTTCGCGCGAGCATCCGGCGGAGCATGACCGTATCGAGGGGCTGGAGTTCCTAGACAAGGTGATTGATATCGACCAGTCGCCGATTGGCCGCACGCCGCGCTCTAACCCGGCAACCTATACCGGTGCCTTCACGCCGATCCGCGACTGGTTCGCGGGCCTGCCGGAAGCCAAGGCACGCGGCTATCAGCCGGGCCGCTTCTCGTTCAACGTGAAGGGCGGGCGCTGCGAGGCCTGCCAGGGCGATGGCGTCATCAAGATCGAGATGCACTTCCTGCCGGATGTGTATGTGACTTGCGATGTCTGCCACGGCAAGCGCTATAACCGCGAAACGCTGGAAGTCCTGTTCAAGGGTAAGTCCATCGCCGATGTGCTGGATATGACTGTCGAGGAAGGTGCGGAGTTCTTCTCCGCCGTGCCCGCAGTGCGCGACAAGCTGGAAACGCTCGTCAAGGTCGGTCTCGGCTATATCAAGGTCGGCCAGCAGGCGACGACGCTTTCGGGTGGTGAGGCACAGCGCGTGAAGCTTGCCAAGGAACTGTCGCGCCGCGCGACGGGCCGCACGCTCTATATTCTGGACGAACCGACAACCGGCCTGCACTTCCACGATGTGGCAAAACTTTTGGAAGTGCTGCACGAGCTGGTGGAACAGGGCAATACGGTCGTTGTGATCGAGCACAATCTGGAAGTCATCAAGACGGCTGACTGGGTGATCGATCTTGGACCGGAAGGCGGCGATGGCGGCGGCGAGATTGTCGCCGTGGGCCGTCCGGAAGACATTGTGAAGGAGAAGCGCTCCTATACCGGCCACTTCCTCAAGGAACTGCTGGAACGCCGCCCCAAGCGCAGTTCAGAGGCGGCGGAGTAGGAACGGCTTCGCCTATGTAGAGCCTCCCCCTGTTGATGCCTATCCCCACGGTTTTTTGCACTTGCCAGCTTGGCTGGCCTTCTTATCGCCACTTGTGAGATAAGGTGCAAACAATCTGACCGATGGGGATAGACATGCGGCACAGCATTCTTGGACTGGTCGTCTGTTCAGCACTGGCGCTCACTGCTACGCCGGTTTTTGCTGACGCGGCCGACATTCTTGATCGTTACAAAGCGACCATGGAAACTCTGGTGGGCGACGTCACCAATCCAGAAGCAAATCGCAAGAAGATTTTCGACGGTCTTGATGGAGACTGGTTTGCGATCAGCACATTGCAGCCAGCCGAAATCGATCCAGCAAAACTTGATCTGTTTTGCAAACCTTCGAGTCTTGGAAGAATAGCTGTGCGGGTTCTGAACCCGTATTCATTCGAAGCGACCACGGCGCCTGCCAGCAAAAACCCGTCATCCACCATTTATACGGCCCGCTCTGAAAACCAGTTCGGTTCATATACTGACGTTCAGCCGCTTGTGCGCAGGCTGGGAATTGCTGATGGGGACGCTGTTTCTCCGGCGGAGAAGAGAATGATATCCGCGATATTGCAGAGGAGTAATGGTGTTGTGACCATTACGCGCCCCTATGACGATATGCTGCTCATTCGCTCTCCAGACACGGTTTTGATTATGGCGCGATGTCCGCAGCAGGACGCTCGGTGAGAGAGCCCTATCCTTTTGGCTGCGAAATGCTTCGGGCTTCCGTTATTTGAGCAGCTTTAACCGATATCGATCGATCATCCACAAGTGGAGAATCTGTACCGCAATCAGTGCGATCAGCACTATGCCCACCGATTTTGCAGTGTATTTTTCGGGATCATGCTCCGCGGCCCAAATGAAGATACCGGCCAGCACGGCGTAAAGCACAGGGACAAAGGCCAGACCCAGAACGCGCGGTGCCGTCCAGTTAACCTGGCCTGACAGCCCCCACTGCATGGGAAGCCGCTCAAGGTCCGCAAACCTGCTGTTGGCGGCCACCGCCAGCAGCACGCTTAATGCAAAACCAACTAAACCAACGGCGAGCATATCCGTCTCCAAATCAGCCCGAGATAACCGTTCTCAAGGTGCCATATCGCGAGGGTTTGTTGAAGCACCCCCTCACCACACAAACGAAAAAAGCCCGGATAAACCGGGCCTTCTCGACAGCCAATCGCGATCATGCCGCGATGGCTGGAAATTTAATGTCACGATCCGTTCGAAGAGCTTTCACTCTCCAGATCATGATTAGCCGTTTACGGCGTCCTTCAGGCCCTTGCCAGCCGAGAACTTCGGCACGTTGCGAGCCGGGATAGCAACTTCCTTGCCGGTCGACGGGTTACGGCCGGTCGAGGCAGCGCGATGCGAAACGGAGAAAACGCCGAAGCCAGGCAGACGGACTTCTTCACCAGCCTTCAGGGCGCCGGTAACAGCAGCGAGTACGGCGTCAACAGCAGTACCGGCGTCAGCCTTCGTCAAACCGCCCTTTTCCGCAACTGCGGCAACCAATTCGTTCTTGTTCATTGGCATTTCCTTTCTTTATCTACCGGAACGGATAACGTGACCGGATTGGTCGGAGTTTATTCAAATCGTTTCACAAACCAAGCCTGTCAACGTGAAAAAACCCCGGAAAACCGGGGTTAAACACAGAAATGCCGGGCAAATTGCCCGGCATTTCGATTGTTGGTCCTGATAGACAGCTTCCGGCAGGACTATCCGACTGAATCAGAATCGCCTGCCGGAAGTTCATTTCAGCGCATCGCCAATAAGCAAACTCTTTCGAACGTTTGCCGGAAACGCCTTAATGGGCCATCGAAGCGCCAGCTTCTTCCTCGACTGAAGGGACCGGTGTCGCATTTGCGGGCTCCGTCCATTCAATCGGCTCGGGCTCGCGAACCAGAGCGTGCTTGAGCACCTCACCCACGCGGGACACCGGAACGATCTCAAGACTGTTCTTCACATTGTCCGGAATATCCGCCAGATCCTTGGCGTTTTCTTCCGGGATCAGAACCTTCTTGATGCCGCCGCGCAGTGCCGCGAGGAGCTTTTCCTTGAGGCCACCGATGGGCAGGACCCGCCCGCGCAGCGTGACTTCGCCCGTCATTGCGATGTCCTTGCGAACCGGAATGCCGGTCAGCACGGAGACAATCGCCGTGACCATGGCGATGCCTGCGGACGGACCGTCCTTCGGCGTCGCACCTTCCGGCACGTGCACGTGGATGTCGCGCTTGTCGAACAGCGGAGGCTCGATGCCGAAATCGATTGCCCTGCTGCGGACATAAGATGCCGCCGCCGAGATCGATTCCTTCATCACGTCGCGGAGGTTACCCGTGACGGTCATGCGGCCCTTGCCGGGCATCATGACGCCTTCGATGGTCAGCAATTCGCCGCCGACTTCCGTCCAGGCAAGGCCTGTCACGACGCCAACCTGATCCTCGCCATCAATCTGGCCGAAGCGGTACCGCTCGACACCCAGATAGTCGGAGAGGTTCTTTTCGGTGACTTTCACCGACTTCTTCTTCGACTTCAGAATGTCGGTCACGGCCTTGCGCGCCAGCGTCATCAGTTCGCGTTCGAGGCTACGCACACCTGCTTCCCGCGTGTAGAGGCGGATAACATTGCGCAGCGCATCGTCCGTGACCGAAAACTCCTTCGGCTGCAGGGCGTGATCCTTGATCGCCTTCGGCAGCAGGTGCCGTTTGGCGATCTCGAGCTTTTCATCTTCGGTGTAGCCGGCAATACGGATGACTTCCATACGGTCCAGAAGCGGGCCGGGAATGTTCAGCGTATTGGCCGTCGTCACGAACATGACGTTCGACAGATCGTATTCGACTTCAAGGTAGTGATCCATGAAGGTCGAGTTCTGTTCAGGATCCAGCACCTCGAGCATTGCCGATGACGGATCGCCGCGGAAATCCTGGCCCATCTTGTCGATCTCATCGAGCAGGAAGAGCGGGTTGGACTTCTTCGCCTTCTTCATCGACTGGATGACCTTGCCGGGCATCGAGCCGATATAGGTGCGGCGGTGACCGCGGATTTCGGCCTCGTCACGCACGCCGCCGAGCGACATGCGGACATATTCACGGCCGGTAGCCTTGGCGATCGAGCGGGCGAGCGAGGTCTTGCCGACGCCGGGAGGTCCGACGAGGCAGAGGATCGGGCCCTTGATCTTGGTCGAGCGGGCCTGCACCGCGAGATATTCGACGATGCGTTCCTTGACCTTGTCGAGGCCGAAATGCTCGTCATCGAGCACTTCTTCGGCGAAGTTCAGGTCCTGCTTGATCTTCGACTTCTTGCCCCACGGAATGGACAGCAGCCAGTCGAGATAGTTGCGGACGACCGTCGCCTCGGCCGACATCGGGCTCATGCTGCGCAGCTTCTTCAGCTCGGCCTGGGCCTTTTCGCGGGCTTCCTTGGAAAGCTTGGTCTTGTTGATGCGTTCTTCGAGTTCTGCCGCTTCATCGCGACCGTCCTCGCCATCGCCAAGCTCCTTCTGGATCGCCTTCATCTGCTCGTTGAGATAGTATTCGCGCTGCGTCTTCTCCATCTGGCGCTTGACGCGGCTGCGGATACGCTTCTCAACCTGGAGAACCGAAATTTCGGCTTCCATGAAGGAAAGCGCCTTCTCAAGGCGCTCGCGCACCGAGAGGATCGAAAGCATTTCCTGCTTCTCAGGAATCTTGATCGCGAGATGCGAGGCAACCGTGTCGGCAAGCTTCGAATAGTCGTCGATCTGGCTGGCGGCGCCAACCACTTCCGGCGAAATCTTCTTGTTCAGCTTGACGTAGTTTTCGAAGTCGGAAACCACCGAGCGGGCGAGCGCCTCGATCTCGACGGCATCTTCATCAGGCTCCGGCAGAGCCGCAGCATAGGCCTCGTGATAGTCTTCGCGGTCCGTAAACTTGGAAACCCTGGCGCGCGCCGTGCCTTCGACCAGCACCTTGACGGTGCCGTCCGGCAGCTTGAGAAGCTGCAGCACATTGGCAATCGTGCCGATTTCATAAATCGCATCCGGTGCCGGATCGTCATCGGCGGCGTTCTTCTGGGTGGCAAGCAGGATCTGCTTGTCCACGCCCATCACTTCCTCCAGCGCGCGAATGGACTTTTCGCGGCCGACAAAAAGCGGAACGATCATATGGGGGAAAACGACGATGTCACGCAACGGCAAAACGGCATAGAGCCCGTCTGCACCGCCCGCTTCAGAGCCACCCAGCGGTGTCTTCTGTTCAGTACTCGTCATAGTTCAAGTCCTTTCTCAGGTCTTTCAACCTGACTGCCACATCCGCGCCCCCTTTCGTCATGAGGCAGGTCACGAATGTGCTTCGGTCCATACTTGGAGAGCCGACCCCGGCAATTCAATAGGCTTTATCGGGCCGGCTTTCATAGAATCGTCATCTATCCTGCGCTGTGCCGCGCATTAGTACAATATCCAGCTTGGCCTGTACCCTGATTGCTGCCCTGCAATAGTGACAGGTTAAGCCCCACGCAAGCCTGAAGCAGGTCATCTCACCGGCCTGCACTTTTTCGTGACATGGCTGGATGTGGCCCAGCACATGAAAAAGGCCGCTTGCGCGGCCTTCTTTTGAATGATTGCTGCCGCGAATATTGCGCATTATCCGACGCAAAACCGCTACGCACTTTTGCCGGAAATGCTTCAGGCGGAAACATTACCCTTTTCGTCCTGCCGCTCGGCATAGATATAGAGCGGACGGGCGCTGCCATCCACCACATCGCCGGAAATAACCACTTCCTGCACGCCTTCCAGCGTCGGAAGTTCGAACATCGTGTCGAGCAGGATCTTTTCCATGATCGAACGCAGGCCGCGTGCACCCGTCTTGCGCTCGACCGCCTTGTTGGCAATCGCCCGCAGGGCGTCGTCGTGGAAGCTCAGCTCGACATTTTCCATGTCGAACAGGCGCTGATACTGCTTTACGAGCGCGTTCTTCGGCTCGGTCAGGATCTGCACCAGGGCATCGACATCGAGGTCTTCGAGTGTCGCGATCACGGGCAGACGACCGACGAATTCCGGAATGAGGCCGAATTTCAGAAGGTCTTCCGGCTCCAGTTCCCTGAAGACGTCACCGATGCGGCGTTCATCGACCGACTTGACGGTGGCGCCGAAGCCGATGGAGGTCTTTTCGCCGCGTGCGGAGATGATCTTGTCCAGACCGGCAAATGCGCCGCCGCAGATGAAGAGGATGTTCGTCGTGTCCACCTGCAGGAATTCCTGCTGCGGATGCTTGCGGCCACCCTGCGGCGGCACGGAAGCGACGGTGCCTTCCATGATCTTCAGAAGCGCCTGCTGGACGCCCTCGCCCGACACGTCGCGCGTGATGGACGGGTTATCCGACTTGCGGCTGATCTTGTCGACTTCGTCGATATAGACGATGCCGCGCTGCGCGCGTTCCACGTTGTAATCGGCAGCCTGAAGCAGTTTCAGGATGATGTTCTCGACATCTTCACCGACATAGCCGGCTTCCGTCAGCGTCGTCGCATCGGCCATGGTGAACGGCACATCGATGATGCGGGCGAGCGTCTGGGCAAGATAGGTCTTGCCGCAGCCCGTGGGGCCCACGAGCAGAATGTTCGACTTCGCAAGCTCGATGTCGCTGTTCTTCGACTGATGGGCGAGACGCTTGTAGTGATTGTGTACCGCAACCGACAGAACGCGCTTGGCATCCTTCTGGCCGATGACGTAATCGTCAAGGACGGCCATGATTTCCTGCGGCGTGGGCACGCCCTCGCGCGACTTCACCATGGAGGATTTGTTTTCCTCGCGGATGATGTCCATGCAGAGTTCGACGCACTCGTCGCAGATGAAAACGGTCGGGCCTGCAATCAGCTTGCGCACTTCATGCTGGCTTTTGCCGCAGAACGAGCAATAGAGCGTATTCTTGGAATCGCCGCCGCCGTTGCTGACTTTGCTCATTGCAGTTTCCTTTCAGTTGATCGAAATGAGCCTTGGGCGCTTCAGATCGATCGTTTCTTCCGGTTCGGACCCAGTGCTGGAGGAGAAACGCGCCTCCCGCCGGTCACAACAGCAGCAGATACGCGCTGCCTATAGTCCTGGACCTGTAATCAAGGGCCAGTAGTCTCAGGATTCGTCACCGTATGGCTCCCCGACCGAAGGAACCATCTGGCGACTTTTGCAGAAGCTGCACCGCCGAACAAATGAAAAATATGTTCCCGGCAAAGATTCGGCATAATCTGACCAAGTTTAGCGCCCCGAACCCCAACAGATGCTTAACGCGGCGCGTTAACCATCACGTAGGTGCAAGAATTGGGCCCCTTTTGTGGCAAAGGGCGCTAAAAACAGGTGCGAGCCGGAGAATCCGGCTCTTACTTCGATTCGTCCGCGCTCACGTCGCGCGCTTCGACCACCTTGTCGATGAGGCCGAATTCGAGCGCTTCCTGCGCGGTCATGAAATGGTCGCGGTCGAGCGTGCGTTCGATCGTCTCGTAATCGCGGCCCGTATGCTTGACGTAGATTTCGTTCAGGCGGCGCTTCATCTTGATGATGTCCTGCGCATGGCGCTCGATGTCCGAGGCCTGCCCCTGGAAACCGCCCGATGGCTGGTGGACCATGATGCGCGCGTTCGGCAGCGCATAACGCTGGCCGGTGGCGCCTGCCGTCAGAAGCAGCGAGCCCATCGAGGCGGCCTGGCCCATGCAAAGCGTGGAAACCGGCGGACGGATGAACTGCATCGTATCATAGATCGCCATGCCGGACGTCACCACGCCGCCGGGCGAATTGATGTACATGTTGATCTCTTTCTTCGGATTTTCCGCTTCGAGAAAGAGAAGCTGCGCGCATACCAGCATCGACATTCCGTCTTCAACCGGTCCGTTCACGAAGATGATGCGCTCCTTCAGAAGGCGCGAGAAAATATCATAGGCCCGTTCGCCACGGTTGGTCTGCTCAACCACCATCGGGACGAGGTTCATGACGGTTTCGATCGGATCTCTCATTATGGGCCTCTGGATATATTTATGGCGAAGTGAATAGTTTTGAATCGTCGGTGTTTCATACATAGGGCGTTGCGCCCCTGTTTCGCAAGTGGCGCGGCACGTCCCGCCTCAGTCCCAATCGGACTCCGGCTTTTCAGGACGGATGCCGCGCTTCTCGTCCAAAGTTTTGCGGGCCACTTCGGTCAGCCGGGCCTTGATGCGAACGGAGCCGTCTTCCAGGTTCTCACGCTCCACATTGCTGCCATGCTGGTAGATCCAGTCGAGCAGATGAAGCTCGAAAGGAGACAGCACAACATCGACCGCGCCGAGCGAACCCGCTATCCGCGTTTCGATAAGCGAAAGCAACCTGTCAACGCCTTCACCGGTAATGGCCGAAAGCGGAATGGGACGCCCCTCCTCGCTGCCAGCAGCGGCAAGACGCAGGGCGGCCTCACGTCCGCTTTCGTCAAGATTGTCGATCTTGTTCCAGATTTCGACGACGCGCTTGCGGTCCTGCGGCTCTATGCCCAGCCCGGCAAGGATGCTTTCCACGTCTTCGGCCTGCGCGGCATTGTCCGGATCGGAAATGTCGCGGACATGCAGGATCAGGTCGGCCTCGACCACTTCTTCAAGCGTGGCGCGGAAGGCAGCGACCAGATGGTGCGGCAGGTTCGAGATGAAACCCACCGTATCCGACAGGATGACTGTCTCACCATGCGGAAGCCGGATGCGGCGCAATGTCGGATCGAGCGTGGCGAAGAGCATGTCTTCGGCCAGTACTTCCGCGCCCGTCATGCGATTGAAAAGCGTGGACTTTCCGGCATTGGTATAGCCGACGAGCGCTACAATCGGATGCGGCACCTTGCGCCGTTTCTGGCGATGCAGCGTGCGGGTGCGTACCACGGTCTCAAGTTCGCGCTTGATCTTCAGGATCTTGTCCTGCAGCAAACGGCGGTCGGCTTCGATCTGGGTTTCACCTGGACCGCCGAGGAAGCCGCCACCACCGCGCTGGCGCTCCAGGTGAGTCCAGCTTCTGACCAGACGGCCCTTCTGATAGTTCAAATGCGCCAGCTCGACCTGCAATGCACCTTCCTTGGTGCGCGCGCGCTCGCCGAAAATTTCGAGGATAAGTCCCGTGCGGTCGATGACCTTGACGTTCCATTCCTTTTCGAGGTTGCGCTGCTGCACCGGCGTCAGGGCGTGATCGACGATGACCAGCCCGATGGCCTTTTCCTGGACGGTTTCGGCAATGGATTCCACCTTGCCCGCGCCCAGCAGGGTCGCCGGACGCGGATTGGCGACAATCGCGATTTCGGCATGTTCGATATCGAGCGCAATCGCCCGGGCAAGCCCCATTGCTTCCTCAAGCCGCGCTTCGTTCGAACGCTGGAACTGGGGCCGCGCGCCTTCCTCGGCGGTCGTGCCTGCACTATACCGCTCGGGCAGGACGGGAACGATGACAGCTGCCCGTGTGGGCTCTGGCTCTGAAAGTCCGAAGCCCTTGTCTGCATCGGCAGATGACGGCTTCTTATCCTTGAATTTGGACAATGTTCACTCCGGGGACACGGAAACGTGTTATCTACGGCTGCAGATAAGTCACCGCTAAAGCTGTTTCAAATGAAAGACGCCCCGGATCGTTCAAACATGACGAACCGGACAGGCAATGCGTGTCCGGTTATCATCAGCAGAAACAAAATTTGGAGCGACAACCAAAGCCAGTGCGCTCCAATGGTATTGGGAAAGCGTCAGGCTTCTTCGCCTTCGAACATCTGCACAGGCTGGCTCGGCATGATCGTCGAAATCGCATGCTTGTAGACAAGCTGCGAATGACCATCACGACGCAGAAGCACGCAGAAATTATCGAAGGACGTCACAATGCCGGTCAGTTTCACGCCATTGATAAGGAAAATCGTCAGCGAAATTTTCTGCTTGCGTACAGAATTCAGAAAAAGGTCTTGTAGATTTTGCGATCGTTCAGCCATTGTTTTTATTCCTTTAATCGATCAGCAGCCAGCTCGCGATGTGTTAAACGAACACGCGCATGCACATAAATCAAGGACCGGAGCGTGCAAAACCGGTACCTGACTGCAATTGCTGTGGAAAGACAACTGCTTCGCTATTCAGCTTCGGTTAACAGGATGGGAATCTTTGTGCAACCGTCAATTTCATTAGCGTGGTGGCAAATTCCAGCAGGGCCGATAATACAGCGACGGCGAATGCGCCACCAAGCTCTTCGCCTCACGGGAATTTGAAGCGGTAGAGGTGTCGCGCACCGTGCGTGAGCCTGCGTATCAGAAAAATTCCAGACTGACGCGGAACATCTGCTCCACATGCTTTACGGCGTCAGAGGTTGCGAAGATGACGACGCGGTCCTTCGGCTTGATACGGACATCGCCGTTCGGACGGATCACCTGTCCGTCACGGTAGATCGCACCGATTCGCAGACCTTCCGGCAAGTCGAGATCGCGCAACGGCGCGCCAACCAGCGAGGATGTTTCCAGAGCTTCGGCTTCGATCAGTTCGGCCATGTCGCGATAAACGCTATAGACCGCCCGGATGCGGCCTCGCCGGACATGCTGGAGAATTTTCGAAATCGTCACGGCCTTCGGGTTAATATAGGCGTCGATCCCAACCATGTGGGTGAAGTCCTGATAGGCAACCGTATTGAGCAGCGCCATGTTGGACTTGCAGCCCAGCCGCTTTGCCATGATGCTCGACAGGATATTGACCTGATCCTGATTGGTGAGCGCGACCATCAGGTCCGCGTCCTGAATGTCAGCTTCCTGAAGCAAGTTCTGGTCGAGCGCGCTGCCGTGCAGCACCATGGTGCGTTTGAGCTGGTCGGCGATGGCGAAGGCACGCTCGTGCTCGCTTTCGATCATCTTGACGCGCGTATGCCATTTGCGGTCCTCGATGGCCTTGGCCACGTACAAGCCGATATTGCCGCCGCCCGCGATAACGATGCGGCTGGCTTCCGGTTTCTCGTGGCCGAACAAGGAGAGCGTACGGCGCACCTGCTCGCGTGTCGTCACGACATAAGCGAGGTCGCCGGCATTCAGCTCGTCCGAAGATCGCGGGATGAAAAGGCTGTCATTGCGCACCACGCCGACGACGGTGGCCGCAAGATCGGGAAACAGATCGGTCAGCTGCTTCAGCGGCGTATTGATGACCGGGCATTCCTCCAGGCATTCGATGGCGAGGCCGATGATCTTGTCGTCGGCAAAACGCAGCACGTCCGTTGCGCCCTGCAAGGCGATGCGCCGCAGAACAACCTCACCCACTTCAAGCTCCGGCGAGATAATCACGTCGATCGGCAGGTTTTCGCGCAGGAAAAGATCCTGATATTCAGCCTTGAGATAGGACTGCGCGCGAATGCGGGCGATCTTGGTCGGCACGTTGAAGACCGAATGCGCCACCTGACAGGCCACCATGTTGACCTCGTCGGACAAGGTGACGGCAATGATCATATCCGCTTCATCGGCGCCAGCGGCGGCAAGCACGTCCGGTTGCGAACCGTGCCCGACAAAACCACGGACATCGAGCGTGTCGCGCACGATCTCGATATGACGGGCCGAGGTGTCGATGACGGAAACATCGTTCTCCTCGGCGGCAAGCCGCTCAGCGATGCCGTATCCGACCTGCCCTGCTCCGCAAACGATTACCCGCATGACACATCCGCCCGAGACACTTGACTATTTATACGCCGAGAGATTTCAGCTTGCGATGCAGAGCCGAGCGCTCCATGCCGACAAACTCCGCCGTGCGCGAAATATTGCCGCCGAACCGGTTGATCTGGGCGATCAGATATTCCTTCTCGAAACGCTCGCGCGCCTCGCGCAACGGAAGCGCCATGATGTGCTGGTCGGATTCCGTCGGTGCACGCGGCAGCGTGTCGCCGATTTCAGCCGGCAGGAGGTCGGCCGTCACTGGCGCCTCCGGATCATCGCCCCGCGCCAGAATCATCAGGCGCTCGACATTGTTGCGAAGCTGGCGAAGATTGCCCGGCCAGCTATGCGCCTGCAAAACCGCCATCGCATCGGAGCCGATCTTGCGCGGCTTGATGCCTGCCTGTTCGGCGATCTGCTTCATGAAGTATTCGACCAGTGACGGAATGTCCTCGCGCCGGGCGGCAAGCGGCGGCACCTGCACCGGAACCACCGAGAGGCGGTGAAACAGGTCTTCGCGGAACGTGCCTTCCGCAATCATGCCTTCGAGGTTCTGCGCCGTGGAGGAGATGATGCGCACATCCACCTTCACGCGCTTGGTGCCGCCCACGCGTTCAAACTGCTGGTCGACAAGCACACGCAAAATCTTGTTCTGCGTCTCGCGCGGCATGTCGGCGACTTCATCGAGATAGAGAATGCCGCCATGGGCCTCTTCCAGAGCCCCGACCTTGCGTTCGCCGCCGTCCATTTCGGTGCCGAAAAGCTCGATCTCCATGCGCTCCGGCGTGATGGTCGCGGCGTTGACGGTCACGAACGGCCCATTGGCGCGGCCCGACTGCGCGTGGATGGCGCGGGCGGCAAGTTCCTTGCCCGCGCCCGACGGTCCGGTAATCATGATGCGGCTGTTGGTCGGCGCGACGCGCTCGATGGTCTGGCGCAACTGGTTCATGGCCAGCGATGCACCGATCAATTCCAGATGGTCGCCGCTGCGCTTGCGCAGGTTCGAGACTTCGCGCTTCAGCTTCGAGGTTTCAAGCGCCCGTTCCGCGATGAGGATGAGGCGGTCCGCCTTGAAAGGCTTTTCGATGAAGTCGTAGGCGCCGCGACGGATCGCAGACACCGCCGTTTCGATATTGCCATGACCGGAGATCATCACCACCGGCAGTTCGGGATGCTGCTTCTTGATTTCATCGAGCAGCGCGAGGCCGTCCAGACGGCTGCCCTGCAGCCATATATCCAGAAAGACCAGCCGGGGAACGCGATCGTTGATTGCTGCGAGCGCGCTGTCCGCATCGAAGGCCGTGCGGGTTTCGTGGCCTTCATCGCTCAGAATGCCTGCAACAAGTTCCCGGATATCCGCTTCGTCATCAACCACAAGAATATCGGCAGCCATATCAAATCACCTGTCCAGCTATGTTCTTTTCGTCATTTCCCGCATCTGCTTCGATCTCACCGGCAGAACCGGCATTTACGCCAGCTTCATTGGTGGGCGCCTGCGGGAAGACCATACGTATCATTGCGCCCCGTCCTCCGTGGAAATCCGAAGGCGCATCATGCAATTCCAGATGCCCGCCATGATCCTCGACGATCTTGCGGACAATCGCGAGACCAAGGCCGGTGCCCTTCTCGCGCGTCGTCATATAAGGTTCGAGCAGCTTCTGGCGGTCGTCGCCCGGCAGGCCCTTGCCGTTGTCGATGACATCGACAAACAATTGTCCATCCGCCTGATAGGAACGGATGAGGATATGCCCGCCCTCGCCTTCCCTGGCGCGATCTTCCTTCGGAAGTCCGTCAATGGCTTCGCTGGCATTCTTGATCACATTGCCGAATGCCTGCCCGATCAGGCGGCTATCGAAGGAACCGACCAGCTTTTCCGAGCCAAAATCGTTCTGGAAACGAATATCGCTGCGGCTGACTTCGACCAGGAAGGAGGCTTCGCGCAATGCCTCGCGCATATCCATAAGCCGCATTTCCGGCTTCGGCATGCGGGCAAAGGCGGAGAATTCATCGACCATGCGCCCAATGTCGCCGACCTGACGGATGATCGTATCCGTGCACTGATCGAAAACCTCGCGATCCTCGGTGATGACCTTGCCGTAACGGCGGCGGATGCGTTCTGCGGAAAGCTGGATCGGGGTGAGCGGGTTCTTGATTTCATGCGCGATGCGGCGCGCGACATCCGCCCAGGCGGACGAACGCTGCGCCTGCACCAGATCAGTGATGTCATCCACAGTCACCACATAGGAATGATCTTCCGATTCCGTGTCCTCGACGGTTACCTGCACGTTGAACGTGCGCGCCACACCGCCTCGGGTCATGCTGACCTGCTCGCGATGCACCGCGCGCCCCGTCGAGCGGGCGACCTCAAAAGCCTGCCCGATCTCCGGCGCGATGCTTGTGAGGTTCTTGCCGACAGCATCTTCCGAGGTGACGCCGAACATATGTTCCGCCGAACGGTTCAGGATGGAGATGCAGCCATCGGTCTCGATCCCGATGACGCCGGCCGTCACGCCGGAAAGCACGGCTTCGGAGAAGCGGCGGCGCTCATCGATCTGGTCCTTGGCGGAAAGCAGCTCGTTGCGCTGGCTTTTCAGCTCCGCCACCATGTTGTTGAAAGTGCCGGATAACGCGCCCACGTCGCCATCCGATGTGCGCACCGGAACCGACACGTCGAGATTGCCCGCCGCCACATCGTCGGACGCGCCGATCAAAAGCCGGATCGGACGCACCAGCCGGTCGGCGACGGCAATACCGGTCCAGATAGCCGAAAGCAGCACAATCAGCGTCAGGCCGAAATAGAGCAGCGCAAATGCAATCTGCGTTGGAATGCGGTTCGCGTCCATTTCCTGGTAGCGCTGGGTATTGGCTTCCATCAGGCGCATGGCGTCGAGAATCTGAGGATCGACTGCGCGAACCGTGTAGAGATAGACATCAGGTATCTCGCGCATCTTGATGATTGCGCCGACGAAATTACTGTTGCCCGGCGGGATGATAACCGGCTTGCCATCCGGTGCCGTTTTCAACGCATCTTCGGTTGGCGGCGGCAGACGATCTTCAACTCCAGTATCGCTTTTGACGACGACATCGCCATTCTCACGCACAAGAAACGCACCGAGCAGAGCGCGGCCACGCGTCTGTAATGTCATCAGCTGGATGAAGCCGCCACGGTCAAGACTATAAATGGTGCGCTGCGCATCGAGATCCTGCAGCATCGAATAGGAGGTGCTTTGCAGGTTGAGCGCGGTTTCGCGGATATAGGCGGTGGTCAGGCTCTGCGATGAACTGACAATGTCGCGGGTGTTGGTATCGAACCAGCGGTCGAGACCGAGGTTGAGCGTGACGGACGCAACGATGGCAACCACGATGGCGGGCACCGCCGCGATAAGCGAAAACAGCGCCACAATACGGACATGCAGGCGCGAAGCCGCCTTCCCGAGCCGCCGGGCCATCACGATGCGGTAAACTTCGCGGCAGATCAGCAGGATGAGGAACAGAATCAGCGCGACATTGATGATGACCAATGCCAGCGTGACGGTCCTATCAGGCGTGATCGGTGTAATGCCGATCAAAATGGCAAAGGAAATCGAGGCGGTGACAAGCGCCGAAATGACCGTGATAATGCCCGGCAGGGCCAGAAGCCTGCGCCCCTCGCCGCTTTGCGATGATTGTTCCTCGCCGTTCATGTTCGCCGTCAGATTCGCCGTGTTCATATTAACCATGTTACCCAATAGCGTTGCATCTATGCAACGCATTGTGGCGAAAATGCAACGTTATTCTGTGCGCTCTGCTGGATCGGACTTTGACATGTCCGAAGCGAACCCGGAAAGTCGGCCCATCGACACTTTCAGGACTTCAATATGGTGCGATTTCGCTGCATAAGAGCGCGCGCCTATTCCGGGATTTCCGGGCTCTTCGAAACCGGGATGAGGGATTCTCCGACATGCAGGACAACACGCTGGGTTTCTACAATTCCAATGCGATCGACTATGCAGCCGACGGCGAAACGCCCAACCCGAAACTGTTTAGCTTTCTGAAGCGCTGCAAGCCAGCGGGACGAATCCTGGAACTGGGAACAGGTTCGGGCACCGATGCGAGTGCCATTCTCAACGCCGGATTTCAACTCGATGCGACGGATGGCTCCTCCGAACTGGCGGCAATCGCTGCAAAACGGCTGGGACAGCCCGTCCGCACGATGATGTTCGATGAGCTTTCCGCAGTCGAGGAATATGACGGGATTTACGCCTGCGCGTCGCTCACCCATGTGCCGAGAACCGAACTTGGTCCTATCATAAGACGCGTTCACAGTGCCTTGGTGAAAGGCGGGATCGTGTGGGCCAGCTTCAAGACCGGCACGGCTGAAGGCCACGACGCGCTTGGCCGCTATTACAACTATCTATCGCCGGAAGAATTGCGGGAATATTGGAGCGATAACGGTCAATGGTCCGGCATCGAAATTGAATGCTGGACCGGCAGCGCCTACGATAAACGTTCCACTGACTGGGCCGCAGTTATAGCGGTGCGATAATCGCGAAAGAACGGCGTCAGAAGTTGAGCCTGGCCATTGCGAGCGAGTCGACAAACTCACCGGCCCGGAAAGCATCTTTCCGGCGTATGCCTTCCGAAACAAAACCGAACTTTTCATAGAGGCGGATTGCAGGGGCATTGTCGACGTAAACGGTGAGTTCAAGCCGTTTCAGGTCGAGCCAGTTGTCGGCAATGTCGATCAGTTCGGCCATGAATGCCGTGCCGATGCCCTTCCCGACATGGTCGTCATGTATGCCCATGATGATTGCCGCGCTATGACCACGCCGTCCTGCGTGCCGGAGCAAGCCAGCGTTTCCGACAATCTCTTCATTGATCGTCGCAACCAGAATCGTGGCTTCCGGCCCGAGCGCTTCCAGCCACTTGCGTGTCGTCTCGAGGCGTTGAAACGGAGTGCGCAAGGTGCCGAAACGAAATCCCGGCATGTTCTGCAAATGGGTGAGTCCTTCCGCATCCGCAGCTTCCACTGCGCGAATGACGAGATTTTCAGGTCGCATTGTTTCTCCGGGATGTTCTCAATTCCTCATTAAATTCAGTTGGTCCACTGGCAAACATCCAGACACGCAGAGACCGGCTGGCGGTTCTTGTCACAGATACAGCCCTTTGTTGCAGCATATGATACGGTCGGCATATCCTGCCGATAGTATGAAGACATATGCGCAAGCGCGAAACCGGAAACCATCAGGCACAGTATTCGATACATCTGGAACTCCCGTGCACGGCAAGATCAGGCATTGTCCTTGCCGGCACGAGAATTCTCAACTCCAACAACTGCCTCATGATTATATGGAGGCACAGTCTTGCCGCCATCATGGCCTGTCAATGGCAATGCCGCCGGTGACGGCATTGCCATTATCGGTGGACCAACGTCCTTTTGTACTTATTTTTCAGGGCCGTAGGCGTCGAAATCAAAGTATTTGTCGTTGACTTCCTTGTACTTGCCGTTGGCACGGATGGCCTTGATCGCCTTGTTGAACTTTTCGACCAGTTCCGGGCGTCCCTTCTTCAAGGCAACGCCGACGCCAACACCATGGATGTTGTCATCGGGCGGATAGGTGCCGACCATCTTGCAGCAGGCGCCATCCGGCGTCTTCAGCCACTCGCTCAGCGTTACGCTGTCATCGTTGACGGCATCCAGACGGCCATTGGCCATGTCGAGGCGATATTCTTCCGCTGTCGGATAGGCCTTGATGGTGCTCTCGGTGAAGGCGTGTTCGGCATAATTCGCATGCGTCGTGGACACCTGAACGCCGATCGTCTTGCCTGCCAGATCTTCCTTGGTCACGCCCTTGATGTCGGTGTCCTTCGGCGCGGCAATGCCGGGTGGCGTGTTGTAGTATTTATCGGAAAAATCGACCTGTTTCTTGCGCTCTTCCGTGATCGACATGGAGGAAACATAAGCGTCGAACTTCCCGGCCTGAAGCGCGGGAATAGTGCCATCCCATTCCTGTGTGATGAATGTGCACTCGGCCTTCATCTCCTCGCAAAGCGCCCGTGCGATATCGACATCGAAGCCGGAAAGAGAGCCATCCGGATTGATGAAGTTGAACGGCGGATACGCGCCTTCCGTTCCGATAATCAGTTTCAGCGGTTCTTCGGCGCTTGCTGCGCCAATTGCAAAACCACCTGTCGTGGCCACGATCCCCACCATCGAAGCTGCCACAGTGATACGCTTTAAAACGCGCATTCCAGTTCCTCCCATTTCGTACCGGCTCGCTCCGGAATTGTTCTTCCGGTCCGGCCACTTGCAAAGGGGGAAGATTCACGCCGGCAATGCAAATTGCCGACTCGTCATAATTTCTCCCCCGTCGCTATCATTAGATGGTTCGGCGCGGCTTGCACACTGTCTTTTCGCTTGCGGCGCACCGGCCCTATAACGGTCGAACGCTTTCTATCCCTGGGATTTATCAATGCCGGTTTGCTGCCGATTGCCGGTTCGTTGCACAGCGGTGACTGCCAAAGGTCGCGAACACAATCGCCTGTTCACCAAACAGAAACGATTGAATTTCACCGTTGATAGGGCTTGAGCCTTCGGTGGGTACTATGAGCAACGCGGAAGCAAGGAGATGCCGACCTGTTGCGGCCTTTTGGGGCTTGGGGACTACTGCTCGGCAGACGAGCCTTGTTCGCCGCTGTTTTGCGGGCTTACGCCATAGTAATAGGGCGTTGCGAAAATGAAGCCCAGGATCACGGCAACGGCCAGAATAAAAAACAATAAGGACTTTCGCATTCAATTCTCCTGTTCACGAGAGACGAAACGAGCCTCCGGCGATCAAGTTCCGTCTCTCGACAAACAACTGTGACGCTCTATCTGCCGAAATCGAAACAGTGAGGGGATCGCCATGTCCAATCCGGAAGAGACAGAACCGACTGCGGATGGACTAAAAGAAGTTCTCCCGTCGAAATCGGCGGCAATACACGAGCTGATCCGGCGCGACGGAGAAAAGGAGATAAATCGCGAAGCGATGGCGCTGCTCTGGTCTGCCATTGCGGGCGGTATATCCATGAGCACTTCGATGATCGCTCGCGGCATTCTGGAGACCTATCTCCCCGATGGGGACCTGTTCTTCCTGATAAGTTCCGCAGGTTATACCGTCGGTTTCATAATCGTCATCATCGCCAATCAGCAACTATTCACCGAAAATACGATCACTCCGGTTCTGCCGTTCATGGTTGAACCTACTTTGTCCCACTTTCTGAAGATGATCAGGCTCTGGGGAATAGTCCTTTTCGGCAACCTGATCGGAGGCGCCATTGCGGCCTACGTTATGGCCTCGATGCCTATTTTTTCAGACGAGGTGACCAAGACCTTCATCGGCATGGGAAGGCACCTCATAGCCAACACCAGCAATGAGTTGTTCAGCAAGGGCATTATGTCGGGGTGGCTTATCGCGACGCTGGTCTGGATGCTCCACAGCACCAAACAGGGTCACATAGCGTTGATATTTCTCGTCACCTACCTCATTGCGATCGGCGATCTGACACACATCATCGTTGGCTCGATCGAGGTGTTGTTTCTGCTGATAATTGGAGAAGTTTCCCCATTTGACAGCCTCTTCAAGTTCGGCCTCCCCACCTTGTTGGGGAACGTCGTGGGCGGAACATTCATATTCGGGTTAATTTCACACGCGCAGGTACGCGCGGACGAATGATGAGAGTCCGAATATCTGGCGCGCGCTTGCCGGCAAACACAGTCAAGGCTTGCGCCCGATTCTCACCGGATTATCTGCTCAAAGCAGCATCGGCACCGAACTTCCCGATTCAAATGACCCGTAGTCGCTGCCAATTCTACCTGTAAACTATTGATTTTTATGGCGCACCCGACAGGATTCGAACCTGTGACCTCTGCCTTCGGAGGGCAGCACTCTATCCAGCTGAGCTACGGGTGCATAGCCGAAAGGCTCGAAGCCTTTGCATGCGCGTTTCTAACCGAACCGCGCATGTGCATCAATGGCTTATTTTGATTAAACGGCGCAAATCTTGTCGTAAATCATGCATCACGAACGCAAGCCCGGGGCCTCCTGCCCCGTCCGCTCGACATATTCCGTATAACCGCCGCCATATTGATGAATGCCGTCCGGCGTCAGTTCCAGAACGCGGTTCGACAAGGCACCGAGAAAATGCCGGTCGTGCGATACGAACAGCATCGTACCCTCATAGGCGGCAAGCGCCTTGATGAGCATTTCCTTGGTATCGAGATCAAGGTGGTTGGTCGGCTCGTCCAGAACAAGGAAGTTCGGCGGATCAAACAGCATTGCCGCCATGACCAGGCGGGCCTTTTCACCACCTGAAAGCACGCGGCATTTCTTTTCGATATCGTCGCCGGAAAATCCAAAACAACCGGCGAGTGCACGAAGCGGAGCCTGCCCAGCCTTCGGAAAGCGCTCTTCCAGCCATTCCAGTATGGTCGCGTCCCCGTCGAGCACGTCCATCGCATGCTGCGCGAAATAACCAAGCTTGACGCTGGCACCGATATTGACATTGCCTTTGTCCGGCTCGGCAGCGCCCGCGACCAGTTTCAGCAGCGTCGATTTTCCCGCACCGTTGACGCCCATGATGCACCAGCGTTCGCGGCGGCGAACCATGAAGTCGAAGCCGTCATAGATCGTGCGGCTTCCATAGGTCTTGTGCACACCCTTGAGGCTCACCACGTCCTCACCCGAACGCGGCGCCGGAGCGAAATCGAAGGCGACGGTCTGGCGACGGCGTGGCGGCTCCACGCGATCGATCTTCTCCAGTTTCTTCACGCGACTCTGGACCTGCGATGCATGGGAAGCACGCGCCTTGAAGCGCTCGATGAACTTGATTTCCTTGGCAAGCATCGCCTGCTGACGCTCGAACTGGGCTTGCTGCTGCTTTTCGTTCAGCGCCCTCTGCCCCTCATAGAAAGCATAGTCGCCGGAATAGGTGGTCAGCGAGCCGCCGTCGATTTCAATGATCTTGGTGACGATGCGGTTCATGAATTCGCGGTCGTGCGAGGTCATCAGCAGCGCGCCGTCGTAATTCTTCAGGAACGCTTCCAGCCAGATGAGGCTTTCGAGATCGAGATGGTTGCTCGGTTCGTCGAGCAGCATCACGTCCGGGCGCATCAGCAGGATGCGCGCCAGCGCAACGCGCATTTTCCAGCCGCCGGAAAGCTTGCCGACATCGCCATCCATCATTTCCTGCGTGAAGCTCAGGCCCGCCAGAACCTCGCGCGCGCGGCCGTCCAGACCATAGCCGTCCAGTTCCTCATAACGCGCCTGCACTTCACCGTAGCGCTCGATGATCGCATCCATCTCGTCCATGCGGTCCGGATCAACCATCGCAGCTTCAAGCTCGCGGAGTTCCGCTGCAACCACGCTGACCGGGCCAGCACCTTCCATGACTTCCGCCACGGCAGACCGTCCGCCCATTTCACCGACATTCTGGTCGAAATAGCCAACTGTCACGCCTTTTTCGACGGAAACCTGTCCTTCGTCGGGCTGTTCGTCACCCGTAATCATCCGGAACAATGTCGTCTTTCCCGCCCCGTTGGGACCGACAAGGCCGATCTTTTCGCCGCGGTTCAAAGCGGCGGATGCCTCGATATAGAGAATTCGATGGCTGTTGGACTTGCTGATATTGTCGATGCGGATCATGAAACGGAAGAACTTTGTGAGAGGGTGTGGAACGTAAGGCGGTCGCGTTGCGGCCTCCCTATGCCATGACGGCACGGGCAAGTCACCCCGCTTCGCGATTGTGAGCGTGACAGAATGTTCAGGGAATGTTGTGCAGCCACTGCTCGGTCGAGAATTTCTCGACCGCGAGCTTTTCCGCAGCCGCGTATTCCTCCGGCGTTATCGTGCTGCTGACGCCGCCATTGAGCGACACGAAGGTTTCCTTCATGCGCTTGATGACTTCCTCGCGCGGCAGGCCCGTCTGGCTGCGAACCGGATCGACGCGCTTGACGGCACTTGCGGTGCCCTTGTCGCTCAGCTTCTCACGCCCGATGCGCAGCACCTTCACCATTTTCTCGGCGTCCATGTCGTAGGCCATGGTTACATGGTGAAGGACCGTTCCCTTGGAAAAGCGCTTCTGCGCCGCGCCGCCGATCTTGCCTTTGGAACTCGAAATATCGTTGAGTGGCTTGTAGAAAGCGTCGATGCCAAGCGAATTGAGCGCTTTCAGCACCCAATCGTCCAGAAATGCATAGGAATCAGCAAAGCTCATATCGCGAACGAGTTCGCCCGGCGCATAAAGCGAATAGGTGATGGTGCTGCCAGGTTCCACGAACATGGCCCCGCCGCCGGTCACGCGGCGGACGGTCTCGACGCCGAATTCGCGTGTTGCCTCCATATCGACTTCGTTGCGCAGCGACTGGAACGCGCCGATGATGATGGCGGGGCGCTCCCATTCCCAGAAGCGGAGTGTAGGCGCGCGACGCCCCGCGGCGACTTCCTGTGCCAGGACTTCATCCAATGCGAGATGCATGGCGGGCGAAACCGCAGGCATTTCAACGATCTGCCACTCGAAATCCCGCCATGTGCGCGCAACGCCCAGTGCTCGCCTGACGGCAATCGCCACCGCTTCGGGGCTGAAACCCAGCATCATGGCATCCGGGCGGAGGCCCGCCCTCACCGCGTCTGCGATCTGCTCCGACGATGCATCGACTGAAAGGCCCTCGAGGGCATTGCAGATTTCCTGCAGTGCCTCGTCCGGCTCAAGGAAGAAATCTCCCGCAACCTGCACATCGCTCAGGCGTCCGTCGCGGACATCCAGATCGACAACGACAAGTTTTCCACCGTGGACTTTATATTCGCCATGCATGCGGGCAGCCTCCGAAGAGTGAAGGTGAGGTTTCACTCTCATTTCATGAAACCTGCGGGAAAGGAAGCTCGTTCGGAGCAAAAGAGCAGGACTATATTCCAGCTTCAGATGGCGCGGAACGTTGAACAAGCGATGTCTGGTGCGCCTCTTTCGTTTTGTGGCCGACATAAAACCCGACGGCGATCATGCCCGCCAGAACGACGATGATAGATGTGAAACGAAAAGGCAGTCGGTGCATTTCAGAACCTCATTCTTGCCGCAGCAAACCAGAGCGGAAAATGTTTGTCGACCCCGCCTCATGGAATTCTTAACCACCCGGCAAAATTCCCATTGGACACAGCACATTCATCCTCTGTTCAAGATACCGGAACTAAAGCATATTTCACCGATATCAGAGGGACACATCATGATACCTGCACTCAAGACGACCATTGCTTCAATATGCCTTGGCGGCCTGGTAACCGTCCTCGCCCCGCTCGTTGCGCCGGCATCGGCAGCACAACTGCAGCGTTGCGCAAGCGAGAACGGAATTTGCCAGCTGCCCTACCCGGCCGAAGTGGTTTACGGCACTGGCGGACGGAATACCTCGCGCTTCATCGACCGCCCGCAGGTCAACTGCTCCAACCGGGTTTTCGGCGATCCCGCGCCGGGCCAGAAGAAGAGCTGCTCCTTCGTCGTTCAGGATCGCTGGGACAGGCCAGATCGTCCGGGCCGTCCTGATCGCCGCGATCGTCCGGGCCGGTATGACCCGTATGACCGCTACGAAGATCGCGACCGTGACCGTGACTGGAGCCGTTGCGCGAAGGAAGGCGGTTTCTGTGATTTTTACGGGCGCAAGCGCGTCCGCTACGGCGCTGAGGGCCGGTTCACGGAAGGCGTCTTCCGGAATGGCGTTCGCTGCGACAATCGCGCCTTCGGCGATCCGGCACGCGGCAAGGCCAAGGCCTGCTACATTCTCGACTAAGAACCCAGCCATGAGCATCCAAAAGCCCGGAACGAACAGTCCGGGCTTTTTTTAGTTAAAGCAGAATCTCGAATATACTTCTAACTTGTTGTTTTCTTATATTCTTCTGCAAATTCATCGGCTGAAACACAAAAAGGCGGCGACCGCTCAGGTCGCCGCCCCTGTCGCTAGAAACATGGACTGGAGGTCATCATAGTTCTACGACAATGCTTGTGCCGTTGGCGGCACTATCAGCCAGCCTGTCAGAACGAGCGCTGGAAACGGATTTTGCCCTGCCAGGCGTCCTTGCCGTCCATGCTGGTGTTCTTGTCCTGCCACTTGGTGTAGGAAACTTCAGGCGTAATGGTGAAGCCAGGAACCAGCTGGTAGGCGACGTTGGCGGTTGCGGCGAAGGTTTCGCTGTCGTCGTAAGCGGCCTGTACGTTGAAGGTCGCCTTGCTCGTCGCCTTGAACGCTGCACCACCCCAGACTGCCCAGTCACCGCCCCACGTGCCGTAGAACGAGTCGACGATACGCACGCGATAACCACCCGACGTGCCGTAATGATCGTCGTTGGACTTATAGGCGCCCTGCAGCCAGACCGAGAACTGATCGGTGATGTTGACATCGCCGCGGACCTTTCCGGCCCATTCCTCATTGCGGGCGTCATAGGCTACGACGCCTGCGATCTTGCCCCAGCTCTGCTCGTATTTGAGACCGCCAACCACATGGGGCATGTAGTCCTTGATGGTGACGTCCACGTTGGAGTCGGAATTGCCGCCTTCTTCGAGCGAGACGATGGCCGAGAAGCCGTTTCCGCCCTTGAAGGTGTAGCTGATGAGGTTGGTGCGATAACCGCCGGCGAGGATCACGTCGTCGCTGATGACGTTGCCCAGATAGCCGGTGAAGGTAACGAATGCCGATTCATCCAGACCGACACGCAGGCCGCCAAGCTGGATATAGGCATAACGCAGCGAGGTGCTGGTGGAGCCGCCATTGTAGTTGTCGGCCTTGCCGTTTCCGTCGCCGTTCCAGTCATAGCGCAGTTCGCTATAGGTCTTGAGCGTGCCGAGTTCCGTTTCCGAAGCGGTGGAGAAACGCAGGCTGACGCGGGCCAGCTTGTTCCAGGTGTCGCGCTCCAGCTGTGCCGGGGTGCGAGCATAGTTGTTGTCGCCGCCGCTTGCATCATAGCGAACATAGCCATGAATGCGCAGACAGGTTTCCGTTCCCGGAATGTAGAAATAGCCAGCGCCGTATGCATCGCATACGCGGACATATTCGACTGCTTCGGGTTCAGGCGCCACGATTGCATCGGCTGCCTGCGCGCCGGAAATCGCTACGAGCGATGCAGCCGAACCAAGAAGAATTTTTCTGATAGTCATAAAATGCGTCTCCAGTGGAAGAGTTAGACGCCACCGCTATATTTATTCACCATAATTTGATCAATGTTTATTCGATGTAAGTTTTGTGAATTATTTATATGTGATATAAAAACTACTTCATATAATATTATATATACTTCATCTATTCAGAAATAGACAAAATAATGCTCTTCATCGCCGCAACACGCAACGAATCCACCATTCCAGCGATTTTGTTAGTCTGCCCCTTAATGCCCGTCCGATCCGCTCAACAAGCGGCCGCCCTCGCCTAACCGGCGACGGTGAAGGTTTTATAACAGCATGAAGAAATATACGTCGTAACGCCGAAAATGGCCGTTGTCGCGCCCATGCGCGAAAACCGCGACTCGTCAATTCAACTGTCAAAAATGTTGATTCGTCATTGCGGACCTGACGAAGTGATTTTCCTCGGTCATTCTCCCCTCCGATAAAGAAAACAAACGGAACAGGGATAATGCAATGGTCTTATTCTCTATTGTCATAGGCGTTCTCACGTCTGCGGTGGTGATTGCAGCGTGCATTATGCTTTGGAGATATGAACGTCCCTGAGACCGATGAAGTTTGACGCGCTGCCGCCGCCTTTCGACAGAAAACTGACGTAAGCCCGACAGAAAATTCACACGATCTTCACAAACGCAGGATCATGCTCGGGAAAACTGAGCAAGAATTGGTGCTGTCGTGTTTTCTGATACCGTGAACAATTATTGGCGTGACACCTTTCGTGGTGAAGGCGTCGTGTTTGAAGACAAACACTTTTCGATCGCCACCACGCCGGCGCTCGAGATCGAAGCCGATGGCGCCATTCTTGAGATGGCGGATAGAACGCTGGTCGTTCTGCGCGAAGCGCTGGCCAGGCAGTTGCTTTCGGACACCCCGTCAAGCGCACCGGAATTTCACCACCGCCTTGATAGGGCTGGCATTAGATGCCACGGGGCCGACCACCTGTTCTATTTTCCCGAGGCGGAGCTGAAAAACATCGCCGAAATGGATGTTTCTCCCGATATACGTCTGCTTACGGAAGAAGACGCCGCGCTCTTCAACGCATTCTGCGATAAGGCTACCGAGGATGATCTCGACGCCGCGTCTGTGGAACTTGATCACTGGCTTGTCGCTGGCGCATTCGAGAACGGCGAGCTTGTCAGCGCTGCAAGCATGTATCCATGGGATGACGCGAAACTCGCGGATACGGGCGTGCTGACCTTGCCTCATGCAAGAGGCAAAGGATATGCATCCAGATTGTTCCGTGGGATCAGCCATTTTGCGATCGAGCGGGGCTTTGAACCGCAGTATCGATGCCAGCTGGATAATTTGCCGTCAGTTGCGCTCGCCAAAACCTGCGGCCTCGTTGAGTTCGGCAAATGGGATGTCATCCTGTCGCGATAGACCATCCGCGCCGGTTTCCGATAAACTCGCAATCGATCAAGCCGGACTTTCCGGCTTTTTTCGTGCGCGCTCCCGGCAAGCGCGGCGAGCCGGATCACTCGGTGTGGGAGTAAGGAAATGGTGGGCGTGACAGGGATTGAACCTGTGACCCCTCCCGTGTGAAGGGAGTGCTCTCCCGCTGAGCTACACGCCCGATGAGCAGTGCTCAATCAAGGTGGTGCGGATATACTGGCCTGCGCCTGCATAAGTCAAGCGTCTCGCATGCCACTTCCCAAAGAGATTTTATCTTCTCCCGTCTGTTCCGAGCGACAAACGAAAACGGCAACCATTCAGCAATGGTTGCCGTTCTGTTTTGAATGGCAAAGGATTTCAGAGCGCTGCCAGACGCGAATCCGCCGTCTTGTCGAATGCCTTCTGCAAGCCGGAATCACGGTCATAGACATCGCCATAATAGCGAATCTGGCCACTCGCATCCGGCCATGCCGTGAAGTAGGAGATATAGACGGGAACCGGCTCCTTCACCTTGATGCCGCGTTCGTTCTTGCCGAAATACTTGTCCAGATCCTGCACGGTTGTTCCCATGACGGCAGCGGCCATGTCGCGCGGACGTTCCAGACGGATGCAGCCGTGGCTGAGCGCCCGCATGTCGCGGCTGAAATAGGACTTGGCCGGAGTGTCGTGCATGTAGATGTCATGCGAATTGGGAAACAGAATCTTCAGTTCGCCCAGCGCATTGTCGAGGCTCGGCTTCTGCCGAATGCCGACATGGGCCTTGCCTGCGGCAACCGCGCTCCAGTTGACGGCGCTGGCCGAAACCTTCTTGCCGTCGGCATAAACCTCATAGCCGTTGCGGTCGAGATAGCTCGTGTCCCGCATGACCTTCGGCAGCATCTCGTTCAGGATGATGGAGCGCGGAACGCCCCATGACGGGTTGAAAACGACCGTCTGCACCTTGTTGTAGAAGAAATAGGTCTGGTGGCTCGGAGAGCCGATGACCACATTCATGGCCAGCTTTTCTTTTCCATCCTCGAAATATTCCGCACGGTAAGCCGGCTGATTGACCATCACGTAGCGCGTGCCGAAATCATGCGGCAGCCAGCGCAGGCGCTCCATGGAATAAAGGATACGGTCGCGCTTGATGGAGGACTGCTCGCCCTGAAGGGCAGAAAGCGTATTGCGGCCAATGACGCCATCCGGCGTGCTGCCGGAAAGCTTCTGGTAGTCCTTGATGGCCGCAACCAGTTCCGGATCGTAAACGTCGCCGTTGGCATGTGCGTCCAGCACCTGCCTGTGCTCTGCCAGATAGCTGGCGGGCGCATGTCTCGAAATGAGGGCGACCACCTTGCCAAGCTGCGGGTTGGCATCGCCCGGCTTGATGACGCCATTCAGCGAGATGCGGATCGGTTCGGCAGAGGGCGGCTCGGTATTCGCCAGTTCGCTCTTCAAGGCCGCATATTGCTCGTTGTCCGGCTGGAAGCCATGCAGGTAGGCAGCCGGATCGCTTTCCGACGCCAGTTTTTCGAGAACGGCTTTCGGATCGACGCGATTGCGCGGCAGGTCGTGGAAACCGCTGAGGCGGTCGGCGATGACCCGCCCCTCGCCTGCGTCGATGGCATAGCGCAGAGCGCGTGCAGACATGCGGATTTCAAATTCTGCAAGTTTCTGCTGGCGCTCGGCTTGGGCGGAAGCATCGAAAGTATCAGCCGGAATCGTGACCGCATATTCGTCGGGATTGAGCCCGTCTTCATCGGCACGGGCAAAGAAAGCAGCGACGTCCTTGGCGCGGTCCAGCACCTTGTCATCCGCCGACCACATGAAGCTGCGCTTGTTGGAATAATAATCGACGATAGCCTGCGCTATCTCTTTCTCCGCCTTGACGTTGACGGACTTCAGATAGTCGACAGCCGCATCGAATGCACGCTGGCCCGGGGCCTCCTCATGCATCTTCGGGCGGATCGGCGACATGCCCGATGTCAATGGATCGACCGTGGCAGGTTCGGTGGCCGCCGTGACGCCCATGTCGAGCGCGCTGAAATCGACATTGACCAGAGCATCGGGCTTGTAATCGTAAATCTGCGGGCCCTTCACCGTCACGCGCTGGGCTGGCGGAAGGCTGCGCGCGGCCGTGTTCGGCGTGGAAGGACGCGGAGCAGCGACTGCTTTTGGCGTCGCAGCTTTTGGAAGCTCCGGCTGGGGTGCAATCTGTGGCGCCTGCTGCTGGCGGCGCTGCTGAAAAAGCTCCAATAACGAATTCGCGGCTTCAGCCTGCGCCGTGGGGAGAAACACCGAAGCTGCCAGAGCCAGCGCCGCTGCGCGACGGATAGTTAGTCCGCGCCCAGCGCTGCTCTTCTCATCTGTCTGCGAGTGTCTGGGAAACTGCATTTCAAACCGCCCAAATTGATGCGTTCGCTGAACAAGCGAATCCGTCCGAATCTCGCACGTAGAATTTACCAATCTCGTATAGAAACTTTTAACGCTAATGCTTCGGGAAGCAATTTCGCGTTCCACACCTATCACAATTGTTTGAGGCACCATCTTGGGAGACCGACCCGGATTGCCCTGATGAACAAAGTGACGCAGTGGCATCCATCCCGCATCGCGCTAAAAGCCCCTCAGACTTTGGTTCCGAAGCTGTCTTCGGGGCTTCGATCAACCTATCGCGCGAGCCGGAACGGTGACCATTTCCGGCTGGCGCAGCTGGCAAGCAAGCGAGGTACCGCGATGGCAGAAGCAAGCGCCGCCGATCTTTTCCCTCTTGGCGAAGACGACACCCCTTACCGCAAGCTGACTTCGGATCATGTTTCTGTCGATACGTTCAAGGGACAGGAAATCCTGACGGTTGACCCGGAAGGGCTTCGCCTGCTTTCGGAAGCGGCTTTTGCCGATATCAACCATCTGCTGCGCCCCGGCCATCTTCAGCAGCTTGCCAGGATTCTCGAAGACCCGGAAGCGACCGATAACGACCGGTTCGTTGCCTACGACCTCCTGAAAAACGCCAACATCGCCGCTGGCGGCGTGCTACCCATGTGTCAGGACACCGGCACGGCCATCATCATGGGCAAGAAGGGCCGCCGCGTCTGGACTGAAGGCGGCGACGCCGATGCGCTGGGCGCAGGCGTTCTCGACGCCTACAACAAGAAGAACCTGCGTTATTCGCAGCTGGCACCCCTGTCGATGTTCGAGGAAAAGAACACCAAGAACAACCTGCCCGCGCAGATCGATATCTATGAAGAAGGCGAAGACGCCTACAAGTTCCTTTTCGTCGCCAAGGGCGGCGGTTCGGCGAACAAGACGTTTCTCTATCAGGGAACGCCATCGCTCCTCACCCATGACCGCATGATCGATTTCCTCAAGGACAAGATCCTGAGCCTCGGCACAGCCGCCTGCCCGCCTTACCATCTGGCGATCGTCATCGGCGGCACTTCCGCCGAGATGAACCTGAAGACAGTCAAGCTCGCCTCGACGCGCTATCTGGACAGCCTGCCGACCAAGGGTTCGGAAACCGGGCACGCCTTCCGTGATCTCGAAATGGAAGCTGAAATCCACAAGCTCACGCAGTCGCTCGGTGTCGGCGCACAGTTCGGCGGCAAATATTTCTGCCATGACGTGCGCGTCATTCGCCTGCCTCGCCACGGCGCTTCGCTGCCGATCGGCATTGGCGTTTCCTGCTCTGCGGATCGTCAGGCCAAGGGCAAGATCACCAAAGACGGCATCTTTCTGGAAAAGCTGGAAACCAACCCGGCCAAGTACATGCCGGATATTGACGAGGAAAAACTGTCGTCGCATGTGGTCAAGATCGACCTCAATCAGCCGATGCAGGACATTCTCAAGGAATTGTCGAAGCACCCGGTCAAGACGCGCCTGTCGCTCTCCGGTCCAATCATCGTGGCGCGCGATCTGGCGCATGCCAAGATTCGCGAGCGGCTTGAAAACGGCGAAGCCATGCCGGATTATTTCAAGAACCACCCGATCTATTATGCAGGCCCGGCCAAGACGCCTGCCGGGTATGCCTCCGGCTCGTTCGGCCCGACCACGGCTGGCCGCATGGATTCCTATGTGGACCAGTTCCAGTCCTTCGGCGGTTCGATGGTGATGCTCGCCAAAGGCAACCGTTCGCGCCAGGTGCGTGAAGCCTGCGGCCAGCACGGCGGCTTCTATCTGGGCTCCATTGGTGGCCCGGCTGCCCGTCTGGCGCAGGATTGCATCAAGAAGGTCGAGGTCGTCGAATATCCGGAACTCGGCATGGAAGCGATCTGGCGCATCGAAGTGGAAGATTTCCCGGCCTTCATCGTCATCGATGACAAGGGCAACGATTTCTTCAAGGAGCTCAATCTGGGCTAGGCAGTTCAAGCAAGAGACAGAAAACAAGGGCGGCGCGAGCCGCCCTTTTCGTTTCAGGCGTTGGCCCCACCGTCGACAGTGAGCAAGGCTCCCGACACGAAGCGTCCTTCCGGGCTGGCAAGCCAGGCGACCAGACTTGCAATATCGTCGGGCGAACCAAAGCTGCCGGTAGCGATGCGTTCGCGCTGCTGTTCCGCATGGTCGCCTGCTGCCGGATTCATGTCGGTATCGGTCGAGCCGGGGTGAACGACATTGACCGTGACGCCTTGGGGGCCGAGATCGCGCGCTAAACCTTTCGTCAGACCGATCAGCGCCGCCTTGCTTGCCGCATAAAGGCTGATGCCCGGCCAAGGCACGCTTTCGGCGAGATTGGAGCCGATGGTGATCACGCGTCCGCCATTACCGAGATGCGGAGCGGCCGCGGAAACGGCGGCAAAGACAGCGCGGAAGTTTACCGCCATTACGTCATCGAAATCGGCAAGCGTGACCTGTTCCAGCGGGGCTGCGTGCCATATGCCCGGCGCTGTTGACCAAAATATCCAGACGGCCGAATTCCTTGACGGTATTTTCGATGGCCGCTGCAATCTCGCCGGCATCGCGATTATCGGCCTTCAGCGCCAGTGCCTTGCCGCCATCGGCCAATATCCCGGAGACCACGGTGTCGGCCTTTTCCTTACCATTCACATAAGTGATTACGACTGCCGCACCATCTTTCGCGAGCCGCCGCGCAATGGCGGCTCCGATGCCACGGCTTCCGCCAGTGACGAAAGCAACCTTCCCGTTCAGAGCTTCTGCAGGCATGTCATTTCCTTTCTGTATCGATTGATAAATAATTGCTGACAGGCTTGCGCTGAGCGGTCAAGCGATTTATTTATTGATCGATACAGAAAGGAGGGAGCGTGGCAGACAAAGGACGCCCCCGCAGCTTCGACCGCGAGACAGCGCTGCGTGCTGCAATGCTCAAATTCTGGGAAAAAGGTTTTGATGGCGCGTCGCTGGCCGACCTGACAGCCGCCATGGGCATCAATGCTCCCAGCCTTTATGCAGCTTTCGGCAGCAAGGAAGGGCTCTATCTTGAAGCCCTCACCCTTTATTCCGGCGAAGTCGGGGTGGAAATATGGTCGACGCTGGATAAGACGCCGGAGGTCCGCCGGGCATTCGAGCAGTTTCTCCACGCCACTATCGACGCTTACTGTCAGGAATCGGTGCCTCGCGGATGCATGATCGCACTGGATGCGCTGCACCGCACGCAGTCAAGCGACAAGGTCTGCACCGTGCTGCGCAACTGTCGCCACGCCAATATCGAAATCTTGAAAAAGCGGCTCGAACGCGGCATTCGCGACGGCGACATAGCCATGTCGGTCAACTGCGAAGCGGTGGCAACCTTTTATGCAACGGTACAGAACGGCATGTCCATTCTTGCGCGCGACGGTGGAACGCGAGCAGACCTTACAGCAGCGGCGCAGGGCGCCATGGCAGCGTGGGACAAACTTGTTCCCGGCGAAGCACGATCAGGCGACGAGCCTTAACCCCGGAGCATCATCAAGATAATCCGCCACGATGGACGCTACTTCCGCACTTGCGATGATGCGGCGATGGCCAAGGCCGTCGGCCCAGCGCACCGTGACATGGGAGCCAGCTTTGCCAACCATTTCCGCGCAAATGGCGGGAACTTCCTTGTCGTCATGCGCATGAACGACCAGCGTCGGTATCGTCATGCGGCGCAGGAGCACATCGGTATCGAAATCCATGATCGGACGCGCCGCGATGTAGCGGACCTGCTCCTTCATGGCGTTACGCGCATCGCGGCCAAGCCCGAGCACTTTGCCGAAACCGTCGAAAACGCCCGCCATCGAGTGCGGAGAGGCAATCGTCACCAGCTTTGCCGGGCGGTGTGACCCGTAGCAACCGACGGAACCCGCCGCCGCATTGATGATGACCGCGCCGCCGAACGAATGGCCTATCATCGCGTCGAACGGGCCGTACTGCCGCCACGCAACATCGACGGCGGCGATTGCCTGTATCATGTTGAGCGTGTGGCCCGCGGATGCACCATGTCCCGGCAGGTCGAGGGAAACGACCCGTTCGCCGCGTGCGACAAGCTCGCGAATGATCGTCATCATGTCGGCAGTGCGCGATCCCCATCCATGGACGACGAGCGAGGTCCTCCCCGCCGGAACCTTCGGCTCGAACAGATAAGTCGCGATCAACCCGCGATCGATAATCAGATCGAGCCGCTTTGCCTGGCCGAGTTCCGTGTTCGCTTGTTGAAGGCGCGCCGCATAGGCCTTCGTCTTCGGCTTGCGGCTTGGCGTCCGACAGAAAATCCTGAATGCCGCGCGGCCCGCCTTCTCGGCATCAATGCGTCCGAGCACACCCAGGCCGAATCGCGTAACCTGCAAAGAGAACGATGTCATGACAGGGCCTCAATTATGTTCAATCCTGAACAAATAATTGTACAAGAATGAACAAAATGCAAGACGAGACTCAAAAACTGCCGTGGGATAATCCCCGCTTCAAGAACTGGATTGCCGTCGCGCGCGCCGGCAAGGCGGTGGAACGCGCCCTCGCCCAAGGGCTGTCGACCTTCGATCTGAAGATCGCGGACCTCGATGTACTGATGAATATCTATCGCCATCCCGGCGAATCCCAGCACGATCTTGCGCGCCGCATTCTTGTCGGGCGTTCAAACATCACCATGCTGCTGCCAAAGCTGGAAAAGCGTGGCTTGCTGGTGCGCGAAGGCGATCCTGCTGACAAGCGTGTGATGCGCCTGACCCTGACCGCCAAGGGCGAAAAGCTGCTGGGACACGCGCTGACGGTCTATACGGAACTGATCGACCGCGTCATGGCGCAGTCGACAGCCGCGCAATGCAACGCGATGGGCGACGTGATGCGCCGCATCTGCGAAATGCTGGAGAAAGAATAGGTCAGCGGTCCCGCTTGAGCCCCTTCCCGGCAAGCTCATCGAGATAGGTTTGCCACAACGTCTCCTTCTCGGAGCCGAGCTTGTGGAGATAGGTCCACGAAAACAGGCCGGTGTCGTGCATGTCGTCGAAAGTTATTCGAACGGCGTAATTGCCGACCGGCTCGACCTTCATGATTTCAACATTGCGCTTGCCGCCAACCGTCACGCGCTGTTCCGGCGAATGGCCCTGCACTTCTGCCGAAGGTGACAGCACACGCAGCAATTCGGCGGTCAGCTCGAATTTCTGGCCATCATCGAATGCCACCGTCAGCAGCCTGCGGTCGTGCGAAACGCGCAATTCGGTCGGCCAGACTTCGCTCATAACCATTCTCCAGCTTGGATATTCGCCAGCTTTGATAGGCCCCGCGTTAAAATATCGCAATAGGCGCGATCATTATTGAAAGAGCTTCGTGCGCGCGAAACTGGACAATGAAGTCCGCAGGTCCTATCTCTAGGGAAACGATGCGGACATTCTTCCGCAGCAAGCGGAAACAACGGCTTATGATACACACAAACCAAGCCCAGCCACTTGTTTCCCCGACTGGACCCATGATCGATCCTTTCGGGCGCGCCGTTACCTATCTTCGCGTTTCGGTTACGGATCGCTGCGATTTCCGCTGCACCTACTGCATGGCGGAACATATGACGTTCCTGCCCAAGAAGGATTTGCTGACGCTCGAGGAACTGGACCGGCTTTGCACCGCCTTTATCGACAAGGGTGTGCGGAAACTGCGACTGACCGGCGGCGAGCCTCTGGTGCGCAAGAACATCATGCACCTGATCCGGCAGCTTTCGCGCCATCTGAAATCAGGTGCGCTGGATGAACTGACCCTCACCACGAACGGATCGCAGCTTTCACGCTTTGCCGACGAACTGGCGGAGTGCGGGATACGCCGTATCAATGTCTCGCTGGATACGCTCGACCCTGAAAAATTCCATCAGATCACCCGTTGGGGCGATCTGCCCCGCGTTCTTGAGGGGATTGAGGCTGCACAGCGTGCGGGTATCCGCGTCAAGATAAACGCGGTCGCACTGAAGGATTTCAACGAACATGAAATTCCTGAACTGATCCGCTGGGCGCATGGCCGAGGCATGGACATGACCCTGATCGAAACAATGCCGATGGGCGAGATCGAGTTCGACCGCACCGACCAGTATCTGCCGCTGTCGCAGGTAAGGGAAGACCTGTCGCGTCAGTTCACGCTATCGGACATTCCGTACCGCACGGGCGGCCCTGCCCGCTACGTGACGATTGCCGAGACAGGCGGGCGGCTTGGTTTCATCACGCCGATGACCCATAATTTCTGCGAAAGCTGCAATCGTGTCCGGCTGACCTGCACGGGGATGCTCTATATGTGCCTCGGCCAGAACGACGATGCCGATCTGCGCAAGGCGCTGCGGGAAAGCGAAAGCGACCTGCTGCTCGGCCAGGCGATTGACGAAGCAATTTCGCGCAAGCCGAAAGGGCACGATTTTATCATCGACCGCGATCATAATCGCCCGGCGGTTGCGCGCCACATGAGCCTTACCGGCGGTTGAGCCGCCTATACTTGAAAAGCACAAATCACCTGAAATAGTTGTCGCGAGATCGACTTTAAAACGGTATGCAATCCAAGGCTCAGGCCTAAACCGGATTCTGTATCGTGCCGCAATCAGCAAATTTTCGTGCAAGTATTTTCATGCTTCTCGCCATGGGGACCTTCACCATCGGCGATACGATCACAAAATATCTCCTGACCGAGATGAACAGCGGGCAGTATATGCTGGTCCGCGGCATATTCGCGACGGCGCTGATCGGTTTGCTGGCTTGGCGCCACGGCGCGTTGCGCAATCTTTCGCTGGAGAGGATGACGATCCTGCGTGTTGTGGGCGAAGTCGTCGCCACGATCACCTATATTTACTCCCTCGGTCATCTCTCGCAGGCATTCTGTTCCGCCGTCTTTCAGGCAACGCCGCTTGTCGTGACGCTCGGAGCGGCGCTCTTCCTGAAGGAAAAAGTGGGCTGGCGTCGCTGGTGCTGTATCCTTGTCGGGTTGGTAGGCGTCCTCATCATCATCCGGCCTGGAACGGATGGCGCGGCGAGCCTGGCCGCTGTCGCCGTGCTTCTCGCCAGCGTGTGCTTTGCCGCCACACGAGATATTGCGACACGCCGGGTGCCGGCGCATGTGCCAACCCTCTTTCTGTCGACCTTGACCGCAGGCGCGATAACATTGACGGGCGGCGCGCTGACAGTTCCCATGGGCGGATGGCAGCCACTCGGGATGACCGCCGTCGGCGCCATGGCCATTGCGGCCGTTTTGCTTCTCGTTGGTTATCACTTCATCATTCTGGCGATGCGCGAAGGCGAAGTTTCGTTCGTTTCACCGTTCCGCTATTCGAGCCTGCTCTGGGCGATCGGCCTCAGCACTTTGATCTTCGGCGAAGCGCCTGACATATATACGATCATCGGATCTATTCTGGTGGTCGGAAGCGGCGTCTACATGGTCTATCGCGAAAACGTATTGAAGAAGCGCGAACGCAACAAGAGCACGCTCGCGACGATCCCGACCGGCGTGGAACCGTCATGATTGCAGGGGCCATCATCGCCGGGGGGCTTTCCAGCCGCATGCAGGAAGGTGGCGTTGCGGGCGACAAGTTCCTTCAGCCACTCGACGGCGACCGCTCTATCATTGCCCATGTCATCACGCGCATCAGCCCGCAGGTCGAAACTCTCGTTGTCAATGCGAACAGCGATGATCCCCGTCTGACCAATCTCGGCGTACCGATCCTGAAAGACCTGCCTTCAACACATGGCGGTCCACTTGTCGGCATCCTGTCGGCGTTGATCCAGGCGCGCGGGGCTTCCCTTTTACTGACAACGGCAGCCGATACGCCGTTCCTGCCTCACGATCTCGCCGGACGCCTTCTTTCGCGTCGAAATGAAAGCGGAGCGCGTATCGTTCTCGCCAGTTCCCTTGACCGGGTGCATCCCATTTTCGGCCTGTGGGAAACGGGGCTGGCGGATGAACTGTCCGCTTGGCTCTCCGAAACGAACAGGGCGAGCGTCCTTGCGTTCGCTGAGCATATAGGTTTTGAGACCGTCGATTTTCCGCTTGCCTTCGCCGGCGATAGTCCGGAAACATATGATCCGTTCTTCAACATCAATCGGCCCGACGATCTTGTCGCGGCCCGAAAACTGGCTGAGTCGATGGAATGAACCAGAAGCTTTTCGGCATTACCGGCTGGAAAAACTCCGGCAAGACAACAATGACCGAACGCCTGGTGACATGCCTTACCGCCCGCGGGTACCGTATCGCCACGATCAAGCATGCCCATCACAATTTCGACATCGACCATGAAGGAACTGATTCCTGGCGGCATCGAAAGGCGGGAGCGGCGGAAGTTGCCATAGTCTCGTCGCAGCGCTACGCGATCATGCATGAGAACCTGGGCGAAGAAGAGCCTTCCCTGCGTGAGATTGCCGCCAAACTTGCACCCTGCGATCTTGTTCTGGTCGAAGGCTATAAGCGCGAAACACACAAGAAAATCGAGCTGCGTCGGCAGGGAAGCCATGACGGGCCCGCGCTTTCCCGCGACGATCCGACTATCCTCGCCATCGCCAGCGACCAGCCCCAACCCGACGAAGCAGTGCCCGTGTTCGACATCAATGATATCGAGAAAATAGCCGATTTTATCGAAGGCGAGATGGCGCTTTGAGCAACTCCCTAAATTTTATGGTCAAAATAGCGATTTCCATTATAACAAGACAAAAACATGCAGAAAATGCAGACGAATTCACTCTCAAGAGACACAATTTAATTACACGGACCATCTTGCCAATCGTCTAAAAATGGTGGGAATATCGCCGACAGACCTGATGGTGGAGATGGAAGCGCGAAAAAATATTGCGCATGATCGGCTCAACCATCTATTGGTAGGGACAGGGGGAATCCGCTGCCAAACGTGCAATTTAAAGTTACACGGTCGTGAGTGCCCCTTAAGCGGCTGAACCAGAAGAAATAATCAGGGAACCAGCCAAAACAAACGAGAGGACTGAAAATGCGCGTATTGAAGCGTATCGCCACTGCAGCATCGGTAGCAGCACTGGCAATCACAATCGGCAGCATGGCTGCTGGCGTTGCCAATGCAGAAGAACCACTCAAGCTCAAGATCGGCACCGAAGGCGCCTATCCGCCCTTCAACTTCATCAATCCGGACGGCACCCTCTCGGGCTTCGACGTCGATATCGCCAAGGCGCTCTGCGAGGAGATGAAAGCCGAGTGCGAATTCGTTACCCAGGAATGGGACGGCGCTATTCCTGCGCTTCAGGCAGGCAAATTCGACGCCTTCATCGCATCCATGTCCATCACGGACGAGCGCAAGAAGCAGGTCGACTTCTCCAATAAATATTACAACACGCCTCCCGGCATTGCGGCTCCCAAAGACACCGACATCAAGGGTGTGACCAAGGAAGACCTCGCAGGCAAGACCATCGGCGTGCAGGTTTCCACCACGCACTCCAACTATTCTGAAAAGACCTTCACCGACAGCACGATCAAGGCCTATCCGACGGCAGAAGAATATCGCCTCGATCTCGCCAATGGCCGTCTCGATGCCGTCAACGACGACAGCGTGACGCTTGCCCAGTGGCTGAAGTCTCCGGATGGGGCTTGCTGCAAGATGGTCGGTACGTTCCCGCCAGTCATCGAAATCCATGGTCCGGGCGCTGGCGTCGCCTTCAAGAAGGGCCGCCCCGAACTGGTTGAAAAGTTCAACGCAGCCATCAAGGCCATCCGCGCGAACGGCAAATACAAGGAAGTCAACGACAAGTACTTCGACTTCGATGCTTATGGCGCTGAAAACTAATCCAAATTGATAGACATGCGCCGGTTTGCGTTTTGGCAAACCGGCGCAAAACATTTGTACGGGCATGCCGCACAAGCCTCGCCGGGTTGATGCCCGCAGGCGATAAAAAGCACAGGCAGTTGCCTTCAGGAAAAAGAATAGGCGCATGGAACATTACGCCACTTTGTTGAGTTTCGGCCCGGACGGTTGGGGGGCAAGCATTGCCTGGGGCCTTCTGGTTACCGTCTCGCTGGCCCTCGCAACACTTCCCGTCGGTCTCGCACTTGGATTTCTGGTTGCCGTCGGCAAACAATCCAGCGAACCCTCGATACGGCTGGCAGCAAACATCTACACGACGATCTTTCGTGGTTTGCCTGAGCTTCTGACCCTCTTTCTCGTTTATTTCGGCGCATCGCTGGGACTGCAGCGGCTCTTGAGCCTGTTCGGCGTCGAAGCCAATGTCGAAATCAATGCGTTCGGCGCGGGTATGGTCGCGCTGGGCTTCGTCTTCTCATCCTATTCGAGCGAAGTCTTCCTCTCGGCATTCCGCGCCATCCCGCGCGGCCAATATGAAGGCGGTTATGCCGTCGGCCTGTCGCACTGGCAGACCATGCGCAAGGTCATCCTGCCGCAGCTGATCCGCATCGCCCTGCCCGGTCTGGCCAATCTGTGGCTGGTGCTTCTCAAGGATACATCGCTGGTTTCCGTCATCACCTTGTCGGATATCCTGCGGCAGACCTCCATCGCGGCGCGGGTGACCAAGGAACCGTTTCTGTTCTTCGGCATAGCCTGTCTGCTCTATCTGGTTCTCGCAATCATCTCGTCCTACTTCATCGACCGCATTGCCCGCTGGGCCGATGCAGGCGCCAACCGTTCGCGAGGTGCATGACATGAGCCAGACGGTTTCCAACACGACAGTCCCGGTGATGGCCCCGCCGCCAGTGGTAAAGCAATGGACGCGAATGCGCGTCGCAGGCCACGTCATCGTCGCTCTATGGTTCCTTCTCTTCGCCGGCCTTGCGATCTATCTCTATAACGCATGGCGCGTCGATCTGTTTGAAACCTACGGGCCGCGCTACTGGTCCGGTCTTCTGATCACGCTGAAGCTGGTCGCTGTCTCTATCATCATAGGCGCCCTGATTTCGCTGCCAATCACGGCCGCGCGCATGTCCAACAATCGATGGCTTCGCGGACTTGCCTTCGGCTATGTCTATTTCTTCCGGGGCACTCCACTGCTCGCGCAGACATTCCTTATCTATTACGGTTTTGGCACCTTCCGTCCGTTTCTCGAAAGCATCGGGCTTTGGGTGTTTTTCCGCGATGCATGGAATTGCGCGATTCTGGCGTTTTCGCTCAATACGGCGGCTTATCAGGCTGAAATCCTGCGCGGCGCCATTCAGAGCGTGGCCCTCGGCCAATGGGAAGGCGCCGCGGCTCTTGGCATTTCAAAGCGTGTGACCTTCTGGAAGGTCATTCTTCCGCAGGCGCTTATCGTGGCGCTGCGCCCTTACGGCAACGAAATCATCCTGATGATCAAGGGATCGGCCATTGTCGCCATCATCACCGTGCTCGACCTGATGGGCGAAACGCGCCGCGCCTATTCGCGGACCTTCGATTTCCAAACCTATCTCTGGGCAGCGGTCATCTATCTGGTGATCGTCGAATGTCTGCGGCACGTTTGGGATTTTCTCGAACGACGACTGACACGTCATCTTGTTCGCTAGAGATCACTAAATAGGCATAAGGCAAAATATCGTCCCCGGAAGTCTTGCGACTTTCGGGGACGATCTGTTTAGAATGCATTTTTCCACAGTAATGCAACAGGCTGAGTCATGCTGAAAATCTGGGGTCGTATCAATTCCACAAATGTGAAGAAGGCGCTCTGGATAGCGCGGGAACTTAATCTCGACTATGAGCAGATCGACGTGGGCGGCCAGTTTGGTGGCCTGAAAGATCCCACTTATCTTGCGCGTAATCCGAACGGGCTGATTCCGTTGCTGGAAGACGGCGACACTGTGTTGTGGGAATCCAATACCATCACCCGTTATCTTGCGGCGGTCTATGGCAAGGGAACGTTCTGGATCGAGGACCCCGCCAGGCGCGCGCAGGCTGAAAAGTGGATGGATTGGGCCTCCACCTCCCTGGCCTCCAATTTCAGCGATGTCATCAAGCATCTGATCCGGTTGCCGGAAGCGGAACGCGATCCGGCTATTCTGGAACGCGGTCTTCTGGGGCTGGCTCATTCGATGCAGATTGCCAATGACGGCCTCAAGGATGCCGCCTGGTTTTCGGGCGACAATTTCGGCATTGGTGACATTCCCATCGGTTGCTATGCCTATGCGTGGTTCGAGTTTCCCATCGAGCGTCCCTCCCTTCCGCGGCTCGAAGACTGGTATGACCGTTTGAAACAGCGTCCGGCCTATCACGCGGCCGTTATGACGCCTCTCACCTGATTGCTTACATCTATCCAGAGGAATGAACGAATGACGACACCCGCTAAAGTCGCCTTTCTGGGTTTGGGCGTCATGGGCTATCCCATGGCCGGACATCTCAAGAACAAGGGCGGTCACGACGTCACGGTTTATAACCGCACGACAGCCAAGGCCGAAAAATGGGCAAGGGAATTCGGCGGCAGCTTTGCTGCCACGCCCGCCGAAGCCGTTCGCGATGCGGATTTTGTTTTCGCCTGTGTCGGCAATGACGATGATCTTCGCTCCGTCACTACCGGCCCGGATGGCGCATTCTCGACCATGAGGAAGGATGCGATCTTCATCGACAATACCACGGCCTCCGCGGAGGTTGCCCGCGAACTGGACGCCGAAGCGCAAAAGCGCGGCTTTCACTTCATCGATGCGCCTGTCTCCGGCGGGCAGGCAGGTGCCGAAAACGGTGTACTGACGGTCATGGTTGGAGCGCCGGAAGCTGTTTTTGAGCGCGCCAGGCCCGTAATAGATGCTTATGCGCGCATGGTCGGCCTCATGGGTCCGGTCGGCTCGGGCCAGCTTGCAAAGATGGTCAACCAGATCTGTATTGCCGGTCTCGTTCAAGGGCTGGCGGAAGGCATCCATTTCGGCAAGAAGGCTGGTCTCGATATCGAAAAGCTGATCTCGGTAATATCCAAGGGGGCAGCGGGCTCCTGGCAGATGGAGAACCGTTCCGGCACCATGAACCAAGGCAAATACGATTTCGGCTTTGCGGTCGACTGGATGCGCAAGGATCTTGGCATCTGCCTAGAGGAAGCGGACCGCAATGGCGCGCTTTTGCCGGTTACGGCTCTCGTGGACCAGTTTTACAAGGAAGTGCAGAAGATCGGAGGCAACCGCTGGGATACGTCATCGCTGCTTGCACGGCTTGAACGGTCCTGAGCCCAAGCGGTTTCCAACAAAAAGCCCGGCAACGCCGGGCTTTTTTCGTGTCTTATATGTCGAGCTTAGAACTTGGCCTTCGCAGTGAGTGACAGGGCACCAACGAAATCATTTCCGAATTCGCCCTTGGAGCCTGTGGCATTGCGCGTACCAGCAATAACGGTATCGTCCAGTTCACCCGAGGAAAGCCAGCCAGCAGCACCAGCCAGACGAACCTCAAACTGATCGTTTGGCTTGTAGTTCGTGCCGAGACCGAAGAGCCAGATGTCTGTCTGTGAAGTCAGGCCCGTGCTGGTGCCACGATCCCAGGTAACGGTCGCAGCAGCCGACCATTGGTCGTTGAACTTGTGACCGACGCCACCGCTAACCGTCCAACCATCCTGATAGTAAAGGTTCAGGCTAGTGATTTTGGTTCCCTGACGAACGACCCTGCTATCCGCGGAATTAAAGTCCACAGAAGTAATGCTCGACCAGTCGGTCCACTTGACCGAACCGAAAGCAAGCCAGTCTGGAGCGATACCGGTCTGGAACCTGAATTCCACCGACTGAGGTGTAGAAACGTCGCTTTCAACGTTGATCGGTATGCCGCGACCTGTCAACCGATCGAGCGCCAGATTGTCGATGGTGCCTTCGAGGTTATATTTGACTTTCGACTGATAAACGAGCGTTGCGCGCATCGCATATTCTGGGATTTCGTAAGCGGCACCAAGACGCCAACCCACCGACTGATCTTCAACATCCAGAGACGCTACGCGGAACGAGCCGCCAAAGGCTGAACCCGGAGGTATCATTCGGGTCTGTTCGCCCTTGAGCTCCTGATAGCTCACGCCACCCAGAATACGGAAATAGCTCTTCTCTCCAGCTGCAAACCGATAGGAGCAGTTTACACCATAATCGTTGGAGGAGATTTTCTGTTCAATCGCGGTGAACATTCGCACGGTATCGACGCCGACATCCGTCTCGATACCCCAAGGCTGGCGATATTGAGCCGCACAAGCGAGATCATTGGTAAGATCGAACTTGGCCGAAACTTTTGGAACCCAATAGCTCTTCGCTTCATCGACTTCCGTCTCGTAGGGGCGACGGGTAATCGGATTGATACCGCCTGTCGAGGCGCCGACCAAAGAGCCGCCAATATTCTTCAACTTGCGCTGAGGAGCCACAAAGGTGCCGGTCGCCTCAACGGCATTGCCTTGTTCAAAAAGAATATCGAAATCCTGCGAGCCGCGCTCGAAGCCGCCCGCATTGGCAGCGACCGCGCTTCCGAGGAAAGCTGCGACCATCCCTGCCATTTTCACGCGCTGTACACTCATAAATGTCCTCCCACACAGCAACGGTATTAACGTTGACGAAAACGTAAATCAGGAAGGATTCAGCCCGCAAGATGCATTAATTTGGATTAGCGTTATGGAACTTTCGACGCATATGCGGAAAATGGCTAAAACACCGATCTTATCGCCGTTTCATTAGTAAAATTAGACCAAGCACATGGCAAAACATGCCTGAATCGGCCAATTTTCGGCCGCTTTTTCGCCTTGTTGCGAAAGCGCAACATTGCTCAAAAACAATCGAAACGCCAGTTCGATCACTCCCTCTGCCGCTTGAAACGCGCCGAAATGCGACTACCGCGCAACAAAACACCCGACAGCGGAGGCTGCCGGGTGTTTGATTCGACCGAAATCTGTTTTCTTACGTCAGGTCAATTCAGCCTGCATCACGGATGCGTGACTCGGCCGTTGCCACACGCTGCGCGGCTTCCTTCAGTTCCGCAAGCCGCTCACGCTCCGCTTCAACGACTTCTTCACGCGCATTCGCAACGAATTTCTCGTTGGAAAGCTTTTTCTCGATGCGATCCATTTCGGCGGCAATCTTGCCAGCTTCCTTGGCGAGGCGTGCGGATTCCGCCTTCAGGTCGATCAGATTGCCAAGCGGGATGCAGATTGTCGCCTCACCCAACAGCATCTGTGCCGAACCTTTTGGAGCCTGTGCCTCGAACGAAACGCTTTCGACACGCGCAAGACGCTTGATCGCAGCATCGTGACGGGCAAAGCGGTCGATACTTGCCGCATTCGCATCCAGAACGACAACAGGAGCAATCGCCCCAGCAGGCACATTCATTTCCGCGCGAACCGAACGAATCCCGGTGACGAGATCAACCAGCCAGTTGATGTCAGCCGCTGCTTCCTCGTCCTCGAACGACAGTTCCGGCCAGGCTGCAAGCGCCAGCACCGTATCGCGCTTCTGCCCCTCGCCTGCGGTCAGGGTCCAGAGTTCCTCCGTCATGAAAGGCATGAACGGGTGCAGAAGCTTGTAGATCTGATCGAGGCAATAGGCTGCAGTGGCCTGGGCTTCAGCCTTCGCAGCTTCATCGTCGCCCATGAAGATCGGCTTCAGCAGTTCCAGATACCAATCGCAGAACTGGTTCCAGACAAAACGATATGCAGCGCCCGCTGCTTCATTGAAGCGATAGTTGTCGATGCCCTCGGTGACGGCGCGCGTGGCCTTGGTCAGCTCCGTCAGTATCCAGCGATTGACGGCAAGCCTGGCGTTTTCCGGCTTGAAACCGGCGTCGAGCTTTACGCCATTCATCTGCGCAAAGCGCGTCGCATTCCAGAGCTTGGTGCCGAAATTGCGATAGCCTGCAATACGAGCCGGATCGAGCTTAACGTCACGCCCCTGTGCGGCCATGATCGCAAGGGTGAACCGCAGCGCGTCGGCGCCGTATTCGTCCATCAGCTCCAGCGGATCGATGACATTGCCCTTCGACTTCGACATCTTCGCGCCATGCTTGTCGCGAACCAGAGCATGCAGATAAACCGTATGGAACGGGATTTCCTCCATGAAATGGAGACCCATCATCATCATGCGGGCAACCCAGAAGAACAGGATATCGAACCCGGTAACCAGAACGCTGGTTGGATAATAAGTTGCGAGTTCCGGCGTCTTGTCCGGCCAGCCGAGCGTCGAGAACGGCCACAGCGCAGACGAAAACCATGTATCGAGAACGTCGGTATCACGCTCGAGCACAACATCTTCGCCATAGTGGGCGCGCGCAGAGGCCTTCGCCTCTTCTTCGCTCTTTTCGACAAAGCATTTGCCGTCCGGGCCATACCAGGCCGGGATCTGGTGTCCCCACCAAAGCTGGCGCGAGACGCACCACGGCTGGATGTTTTCCATCCAGTCGAAATAGGTCTTTTCCCAGTTCTTTGGAACGATCTGCGTGGTTCCGTCGCGAACAGCTGCCATTGCAGGCTTGGCAAGTTCGGCAGCGTTCACATACCACTGGTCGGTCAGGTAGGGTTCGATCGGCACGCCACCGCGGTCACCGTGCGGAACGGCGTGCGTGTGGTCCTCGATCTTTTCGAGATAGCCGCGCTCGTCCATCAATTCGACGATGCGCTTGCGAACCGCAAAGCGATCCTGCCCATCCAGCTCGTTGATGAGCGCCTTCAGTTCGGGCGTCAGCTCAAGGCCTTCCAGGAAGTCATTGTTGCCCTTGAGCGTAACTGCGGCCTCGGGCGTCAGGATATTGATGGCGCGCAGATCGTTGCGCTTGCCGACCTCAAAATCGTTGAAGTCATGCGCAGGCGTAATCTTGACCGCGCCAGAACCGGCTTCCGGATCGGCATAATCGTCTGCAACGATCGGAATGTGGCGACCGACGAGCGGGAGCACCACGTCGTTTCCGACCAGAGCATGGTAACGCCCGTCCTTCGGGTTGACCGCGACACCGGTGTCGCCCAGCATGGTTTCCGGCCGCGTTGTCGCCACGACGATGTAAGTGTGCGGGTTTTCCGGGTCGAACGGGACGTTCTCAAGCGGATAACGGAAATGCCACAGATGGCCTTTCGTTTCGCGAGACTCGACTTCAATGTCGGAAATCGCCGTCAGCAGCTTCGGGTCCCAGTTGACCAGGCGCTTGTCGCGATAGATGAGGCCCTGCTTGTAGAGCGAGACGAAAACTTCCAGAACCGCGCGCGAAAGCCCTTCGTCCATGGTGAAGCGCTCGCGCGACCAGTCACACGAGGCACCAAGACGGCGCAGCTGGTTGGAAATCATGCCGCCCGATTCAGCCTTCCACTGCCAGATCCGTTCGATGAACTTCTCGCGGCCCATGGCATGACGGTTTGGTTCCTGCCGTTCAGCCAGCTGGCGCTCGACAACCATCTGGGTTGCAATGCCTGCGTGGTCCATGCCGGGCTGCCACAGCACATTCTTGCCGCGCATTCGTTCGAAGCGGACCATGATGTCCTGGATCGTGTTGTTGAGCGCGTGGCCCATATGCAGCGATCCGGTGACGTTCGGCGGCGGAATAACCACGGCAAACGGATCGGCTCCCGGCTTCGCGCCTGCACCCGCCTTGAATGCACCCGCTTCTTCCCAGCGTTCAGCAATTTTCGGCTCTATCGCCGCGGCGTCATAGGTCTTCTCAAGCATGGAATTATCCGGTCTTTATGCGCGATGAATGAATTGAAGGCTCAATAGCAACTAACAGCTGACAAATCACTTTAAAAGTGACCGCGCCTCCGTCGGTCATTCTAAAAGTGAAAACCCGCCTGCTGCACAGACGGGTAAGATTTCAACGGATCGGGCCGGTACGCTTATCGCTCGCCGCGTACCACGCGCTCGATCTCTTCCCGCACAAGCCGCTCGACGAGCGTCGGCAAATTGTTGTCGAGCCAGTCCTGCAGCATCGGGCGCAGCAGTTCCGCAGCAATATCGTCGAACGAGCGGCGCGGTTCGGCCCTGACCGCATGATTCAAATCCTGAAACGCAGCAGCTACCTGACGTTCAGCGATCTGCGACAACATATGGGCAGAAGGCTGCGGCTTTGCAACGGCTTCTGTAACCGGGGCGGCAGCCTTGGGCTGGACAGGAACTTCCTGCTCGATTTCCGCATCGGGTTCCGGTTCCAGCAAGGTATCGACCGCCTTTGCAATCTCCGCCTCAACCGAAAGGTCCATTTCTTCCAGCGAAATATCCGTTGCGGCGGGCTGTTGCGGATGTGCCAGAGCCTCGGGGTTGGAATGATCGTCATTCTCGGCGTTGAGAACAACTTCATCCTCGTCCTCGGCCTCGATTGCCGGTTCGGGCGCTGGTGGCACCGGCTCGCTGATCGGGCCGCGCAATGTCGGTTCGTCCTGGAACACATTGCGCATCATTGCGGGCCTCTCCGGCTGCGCAACGGGTTGCTCGGTGACAGGACGACGGAACTCGGCAACCTCTCCGCGAACCTGAGATGCCATCGGCGCGGGCTGGCGGGTGACATCGCTGTCTTCAATGATCCTGCGGATGGACGCGAGAATCTCTTCCATCGACGGTTCACGTGCTGCGCTGGATGTCTGTGCCATGGCTAATCCGCTTTCCTGTATTGCGACATTGTCTGCAAAAGACAGAGAATCAATGGATTAAGGGTAGCGGACGATCCCCCGTTTGAGAATCCCCGCACAGGACACGGGCTCTCAAACTCACAGCTTTATGGATTTGTTAAGGATTGACGATGCCGCGAGATCCCGAATCGACGGCAAAATAAAAGGCACCCGAAGGTGCCTTTCAATTCTCATTCAACACAAAGGATCAGCGGCTGTCCGGCGTGCGCAGGCCGAACCACTTGTCCTTGACGGCGTTGTAGTGCTCTTCCGGCTTGTACTCGGCAACCTGCAGTCCCATCTGGGTGGCGGTCATGCGACCGGTCGCGTTCAGGAGCGCATAGCTGGCAACAATGACGTTACGCTCGGATTCGACCAGAGCGATCTGCGCCGTGATGAGATCGTTTTGCGCATTCAACACATCGAGCGTGGTGCGCTGCCCCACCTTGCGTTCCTCGATGACGCCATCGAGAGCAAGCTGTGCGGCAGAAATACCGTCCCGATTTGCCTTGACCGACGCGCGGGCAGCTTCAAGCTGCGACCACGCCACACCGATTGCCTGCCGAACCTGATCGCGAACCACATCGACTTCGATACGCGCCTGACCAAGTTGCTCCTTGGACTGGCGGACCTGTGCCGAAGTGCGGCCACCGGTATAGATCGGAATGCTCACACCAACACCGATGGAAGCCGAATTACCATCGGTCTGCGAACCGCCCTCACCGGCATAAGTATCGAGGCGGCTGGCGCTTGCCGTAAGCCCGACGGAAGGAAGCAGAGCGCCTTCCCTGGCCTTTACGTTATATCCGGCAGCGTTGACGGCGTACTGCGTCGCGAGGATGCCCGGGTGGCCAGCAATCGCAATGGAGAAGGCCTGATCCGGAGAGGCCGGCAGATTCTTGGCCGCCGCAGCCGCTGCAAGCTTGTCCGGCTGAACGCCGATCACCTGCACATAGGTTGCTTCTGCCGACTTGACATCCGCACGTGCAGAATTGAGCGCAGCAACCGCATTCGAGCGGCTGGCGTCTGCCTGGGCAACGTCGGTGCGCGTACCCTCGCCCACGTCGAGGCGAGCGCGGGCTGCACGAACCTGTTCGTTCAGGGCTGCGAGGTTGCGTTCACGCAGGGCCGCGATCTGGCGAGCTCGATAGACATCCATATAGGCGGTCACCGCCTCATAGAGTCTGTTTTGCTCTTCATTGCGGAGGTTCTCGCGCTGGGCAAAGACCTGTGTCTCGGCGGCGGCGACATTGTTCTTGGTTTGAAATCCATCGAACAGCATCTGATTCAGCTCAATGCCGAATGTGCCTGTCGTACGATATCCCCGGCTTGAAGGGGTCTTGCCGCGCCCTACGTTATAAGAACCCGTAATCTGCGGGCGATAACCGGACTTGGCAATCGCCACGCCTTCATCCGTAACGCGGACGCCTGCGCGGGAGTAGTTCAGGTTAGCATTGTTCTTGTAGGCCTTGACGAGAGCGCCGGTCAACGTCTCCGAGAACGCCGCCTGCCCCGTTAAAATGGTGCCAGACAACAATGCTGCGGCCGCTACCAGTCCTTTGCACGTTTTGAACACCGGGTACCTCATTATAAGAACAAACGAATCCAACTATCGAACCGATTGGTTCGGGCAAATCCTAATAACCTCTAAATTCGGTTATTTCCATTGCCCCCGCCAGAGCTTGCACAAACAAATTCCACAGCGTTGCAGAATTGTATCATCCGCTAAAATTAAAACTCGAACTGCGGAATCCGTTCAAAGCCCGGTAGCGGACGAACCGCAGTGTTGAACACACCGCGTCCTGATGCAACACCATTTTCTTTAACGTAAATCCGCGCAACTCCGGCATTCCCGCGCCCTTCAACGGCAACGAGACGTCCGCCGTCCCTCAACTGGGCGAGAAGTGCGTCCGGGATGAAGTCGACGGCGCCCTCAATGACGATCACGTCATAAGGTGCTTCCGAAGGATAGCCTGCCTGCAGTTCGCCTGAAACGATCACAACATTGTCATAGCCCAATTCTGCGAGACGGGCAGTGGCAGCAGCCGACAATACGGAATCACTTTCGAGGCCGATGACCGAACCGGCCAGCTTGGAAAGGATGGCGGCGGAATATCCGGTGCCGCAGCCGACATCGAGAACGACGTCCGTGTTCTTGATGCTTGCGAGCTGCACCAGCTTGGCGAAAGGCGAAGGCTCCATCAGATAGCGAGGCTGCTTGCCTTCGCTTTCAAGAAGCTGGTCTTCGTCAATATAGGCAAGGACCTGACGTGCCGCCGGAACGAACGCCTCACGCGGGACGGTCAGGAAAGCATCGATCACTGCCAGATCGGTTACGTCCGTCGTGCGGATCTGGTTGTCGACCATCTTTGTGCGAAGATCCTGGAAATCGGCTGCCATAGCCCTAAACCCTTCCTTATCGCGAAGTGCGATGTTTCATGCCATCGGAGCGCCCTGCATCCTGCCGGAGCACCATAAACGAGATTTGCCGTTGATGTGGCAAAAATCGCGGGTCCAGTCAATGAAACACAGCATTTGCGGCATTTATGCTCACTGTTACCCGATCAGAGCGCCGGGAGTTCACCGGGCGCGCCCGAGGTCACTCCATATGAGTGCTACGGCGCGTCGGGACATGAAAATGGCGGAAAGCCCTTCGCTTCCCGGCATCTGTTCTCGACGCACAGCCTAGCCGGAACTGCATCATGCTTCCGGGGATGGCTCTATCTTCTGCAGCGCATTGAAACAAGCGCAGCCGAAATCACATTATTGAACGTTTGCCGCTGGAAACCCGGCTGCAGCCAGGGCGGAGAGCACTCTATCCTGGGGAACGTTGCCGCCGAACTCGACTTCCTTCTTTTCGAGGTCGATTTCGATGGGCGCCGTTGCATCAAGTCCGCGCAAGGCGGCTGTAACGCTATCGGCGCAACCGCCACATTTCATCTTGGGAATGGAAAACTTCATCAAATCAGTCACTCCTTCTAGGGATGGCCATAAGATGGAGCTTCCCATCGTGGCAAGGTCAAGGGCCTTTTTGACATTTCGATTCAAGGCGCTTCGCAGGTCTCCGGCACGCTTTTTTCCAGTTCCAGCGGGGACTTGGTGAGCGAGCCCGTCATGATCTGCATCGACTTGAAGGGCGGATCCTCCTGCATGGCAGGATTTGTAAGGTGAATCGTATAACAGCCTGTAAAGACTTCCTTCTTGCCATCCGCCGTTTCCGCTTCGATGGCCACCGGCTGGCTCCAGTAAATCTGCCCCGCCCCCGGGTCGGGATCGGTCTTTCGCAACGCCACCTTCACGCTCTTGGTGTTTTCATAACCTTTCAGGAAGGTCTTGAAGTCCGGTTCCCGTCCCTCTTCGGAATAATAGCCATAGGCCCGCGCATATTCCTTGCGGTTGATCGCATTGTAATAGGATTCGATGAGCGCCTGTGGAGTGGAACGATCGTCGCGATAGTCCGGAACCGTCACGCCTCCCGCGGCGTCCTGCGTCTGTTCGGAAGGCTTGGTTTCCTGAACTGGCTCGGGAGCATTATCGTGCTTTTCCTGGACATTTCTCGGCGTTTCTTCAGGCGCGCCCTTCGGCGGATTCTGCGCCAGGGCGCCTCCGGCTGCAAAGCCTGCTGCCCCTGCACCCAGAAGGCCGATCACGGCAGCGAGCATGAGAGGTTTCATCCGGTCATTCGACATACGCTTCTCCTCTTCCGAGCAATATTTTGCAGAGCGCTTCGGGACGCTCCCGATTTGGTGTATTGCAGTAATGATGTTACAACACTAACTATAGTGAAAACGTGGCAATCGCAGAGGAAACTCAGCCTGTTGCGACAAGACTGGACGATTCTCCGTCCATATGCCAGCACGATACCGGAAGAGAGAAAATGGGCCGTTTCGCAGTCATGACGCTAACCGACAAAGCAGCTGATCGCGTCCGCGAGATCATCGCATCGCGGGATGGCGCCCTGGGTATCCGGGTAGGCGTGAAAAAGGGCGGCTGCGCCGGGATGGAATATACCATCGATCTCGTCACCGAAGCCAAGGCTGGCGACGATGTCATCGAAAAGGATGGTGCGAGGGTTTACATCGCGCCGGAGGCCGTTCTTTTCCTGCTCGGCACCCAGATGGACTTCGAGGTGACGACCCTGCGCACGGGTTTTGTCTTCAACAATCCGAACCAGACCTCGGCTTGCGGATGCGGTGAGTCTGTTGAAATCAAAGCCGCCTCTCCGGAAAGCCTGCGCCAGATGCAGGGCGCAGCCTGACGCCAGACAAAGGTCCGCCTGCCGATGGATGACGAAGTTCTCCGCGATCTGTTGCAGGACTTTGGTCCCGTCACCATCCGCCGCATGTTCGGCGGCAAGGGCATCTATCATCAGGGCCTGATTTTTGCGCTCGTTGTTCGCGACGAGCTGCTCTTCAAGGCTGACGAAGCAACCATTCCTCAATTTATTGACGCTGGCGCGACCCAGTGGACCTACGAAGGACGCAAAGGCGGCGAACCTGTCGCCATGCCCTACTGGAGCGTGCCAAGTGAAGCTTTCGATGATCCGGAAGTGATGACGCGCTGGGCCCGCCTCGCCTATGACGCGGCCTTGCGAAGCGAAAAAACCAAGCCCAAAAAGAAATCGGCTGCAAAGCGCTCGCTTGCAGCCGATTGAACATTCTCAGTTTTCTTCCGTCAGATTCCGGTGGGAATCAGCATGAAGGCAGGAATATCGTTGCCGAAGCCAACAGGCGAAGGACCGTCATCGTCACGATCACGACGGCGCTTCTGTTCGTGCTGCGGCTTGCCGCGGCGCTCGTCATTGGAAGCGCGGATCGCATCGCGGCGGTCACTGGTTTCAATGACCGGCTGGGGCTGCTCGGCAGGATCAACGATTTCCGCAGGCTTGGCCTTCGCCTTGTCCTTCGGCTTTTCCTTGCCCTTGGCGTCCTTGCCTTTGCCGCGCGCATTCTTGCCCTTGCGCGGATCGTCCGCCTCGTCGGAGGCCGGCAGGGTGGACAGATCACCGTCCAGCCATTCGATCTTTTCACCGATCATGTCTTCGATAGCAGCCAGATATTTCGTATCCGAAGGCGTCACGATGGTGAAGGCCTTGCCGGAACGGCCCGCGCGACCGGTGCGGCCGATGCGGTGAACATAGTCTTCCGAATGGATCGGAATATCAAAATTGAAAACGTGGCTCACATCAGGAATATCGAGACCACGGGCAGCCACGTCGGACGCGACCAGCAACTGCAATTTGCCGTCCTTGAAATTGGACAGCATGGTCATGCGCGCGCGCTGATCCATGTCCCCATGCAGGGCTCCGGCGTTGAATTCATGCCGCGTCAGCGAGCGGAACAGCTCCGATACGTCCTTCTTGCGGTTGCAGAAGATAATTGCGTTCTTGAGCGTATCGCCTTCGGCGCGGATGAGATCGCGCAGCACCGCGCGCTTGTCCCAATCCTTCTTGGTGGATTTCACTAGGCGCTGGGTGACGGTCTTGGCCGTCGATGAAGCCTTTGCGACCTCGACGCGCGTGGGAGAATGCAGGAACTGTTCGGTCAACTTGGTGATTTCCGGCGGCATGGTGGCCGAGAAGAAAAGCGTCTGACGCGTGAACGGGATGAGCTTGCAGATGCGCTCGATGTCTGGAATGAAGCCCATGTCGAGCATGCGGTCGGCTTCATCGATGACGAGAATTTCGACACCGGTCAGGAGCAGCTTGCCGCGCTCGAAATGGTCGAGCAGGCGGCCAGGTGTCGCGATGAGGACGTCCGCACCGCGCTCCAGCTTGCGTTCCTGGTCATCGAATGAAACGCCACCAATCAGAAGAGCCACATTCAGCCGCTGATTGATGCCGTATTTGGCGAAGTTTTCCTCGACCTGCGCGGCGAGTTCACGGGTCGGCTCCAGAATGAGCGTGCGAGGCATGCGCGCCCGCGCCCGGCCCTTTTCCAGAAGCGTCAGCATGGGAAGCACGAAAGAGGCCGTCTTTCCGGTTCCCGTCTGCGCGATGCCCAGAACATCCTTGCGTTCAAGGGCTGGAGGAATGGCCCCTGCCTGAATGGGTGTAGGCGCAGTATAACCCGCCGCTTCAACAGCGGCGAGCACTTTCGGGGAAAGACCGAGTTCGGCAAATGTCGTCAATGGAGGCGCAGCTCTCTGGTTTGGAAATGGTTTCCACCCATCCTGTCATTGCAGCCGCGTCATCGGGCGCAGGAACCAAGGCAGAATAAGGCGTCTGCAACGCAATATGCGTTTTCTTGCAGCATCGCCTACGTCTACAGCGTGCAAAAGTCAACTAAAATACCATCGAAAGATATCAAATTGCTTCAATCATGCTGCAACAATCGAAATCAACGTCGAACATGAACAAATTTATTCAAATTATCAAAAGCTAAAAAGCAATCGGCACTGCTCAGGTCGCGCGCCCTTTTCCTGCCAGAGCTAATGTCTGAACTGTTCCGTCAGGATGCGCTCATCCCCATGAATGATTGCGATCGAAAAGAATGGCGACCTGGCTGTTCGGCGCTTCCCGCACCGTGACGGAGCGAACCGACTTGACTTCATTATTGTCCGCGACTGCGTTGACGGGACGCTTTTCGGTTTCCAGCAGATCCATACGAACGGTCACATGCTTGGGCAGCAGCGCCCCGCCCCACCGACGCGGGCGAAACGGGCTTACCGGGGTCAACGCCAGAAGCGGCGCCTCAAGCGGCAGGATAGGGCCTTGCGCCGAGAGATTGTAGGCGGTGGAGCCTGCTGGCGTCGCGACCATCACACCATCACAAACAAGTTCATCGAGCCGCACCTTGCCATCGATCGTTATCCTGATCTTGGCGGCCTGATAGGACTGGCGGAACAGGGAAACTTCGTTGATCGCCAATGCTTCGAACGATTGTCCGGATTCCGTTTCTGCGACCATGACAAGCGGGCGAATGGTTTCCATCTGAGCGGCCAGAATACGGGCTGGCAGGTCGTCCACGCTGAACTCGTTCATGAGAAAGCCGACTGACCCGCGATTCATGCCATAGATCGGAGTGCCGCTGCTCATGAAGTCGCGCAAGGCTTGCAACATGGTTCCATCACCGCCAAGCGCGACAATGATGTCGGCATCTTCCGCCGCCACATGGCCGTAGCGAGCCACCAAATCCTTTTGTGCGAGCAGTGATTCTTCGGTTCCTGATGACAGAAAATGCAGCGCGAGCGATTTATCTTCCATGTTTACAGTCCCGAATCCGGCCCAACTCTGACAAGTTTGCCACTGTTTTCTCAACCCGCTATTGGCTATCACATGAAAAACCCGGTTGCCATGACCTGCTTGCGACGAATTTTCGTTTTACAGTCGCTGCATTTGTGCTAATCGGGCGCAAGTGCCCTTATAGCTCAGTTGGTAGAGCACCTGATTTGTAATCAGGGGGTCGGGAGTTCGAGTCTCTCTGGGGGCACCAAAAAAATCTCAATAAATTCAGTATATTGAGTAATTCGACGGTCCCAGATTTCTTAAAATCTATGTCGCATTGTGCTGCAACTACGTGCAAGCAATTACAATGACTTAAATTGGCTCGGCTACTGGATGCGACATGACATGCAATTTAAGAATAGCAAACATGGGACGAGCGGCCGAAGTTTGGACACGATCGTTACTTTGGGAGTTTCCCATACTATGGCCTCGCCCCAAATTTGAACTACCCGACAATCGGGTTATGTCGCTACCGACGTTCATAGTTGAATGCCAAATTTTTCAGCAATGACGGTCGCTGAAAATGTAGCGGGGTCGATATAGATTTCGTTCCAACATCGTACGAAACTCGTATGAGGTGCATCCATAACCCAACCCTATCCGGAGATTCTGCTGACTTGACCGCCTCTAAAGCCTCTGCCAATTATTCCGAGAAATAGGGGGCAAAGATGAAGCGATTAGTTCTTATTTCGTACATAACCGCGGTATTAACTGCGACCTCTGCCGCTGCAGACACTGAGGCGGAAAGAGATGAATTCTGCAAGGCTTTGGGTTCATTAGCGACCAGCATCATGAAGCACCGGCAGAACAACACGCCAATGAGCGACCTGATGAAAAAGCCAGCAGATGCATCGATTTCTAAAATCAGCCGCGCAATAATCATGGATGCATATGAGCAGCCCGCTTACGTTTCAGAAGAAGGCCAACAGCGAGCAATTGGTACGTTCCGCAACAAGGTCGAATTGGAATGTTACAAAGCCGGTAACTGATTCCATAAGTAAGGGAGGATGAATGAGGTGAGTGCTGGGGCGGCTTCAGATCGATGGAAAGAAGAAAGAGCCAAAACGCAGGAACTGCTCGGCAAGATCCTAATGTTGTGGGGCGATATAATGGGCCTTGTCTATCGCCTGCCGGAAGCACTTGGCTTTTCTAACCCTGAAGCTATCCAGCTCGGACTTGCCCAGATCAACGGCGACGCCTCACGAGTGGCCTATCTCTCCAAACTTCTCAAGCATGAACCAAAATTGGCTGATGTGGACGCGCAGCGCAGCGCCGATGCTCTCGCAGCGCTTTCAAAATTAAAAAAAATGAACGACAGGCGGGACGGTTTTGTCCATGGTGTACCCGTGCTTACAATGAAAAGGCATCGAGATACGAGAGAAATAATTCGCGATGGTTGCTATCTCATCCAGACGAGAGAGTTGGATGAGAAAAATCGTTATCTCAAAGTACCTGAAGCAGCAGAGACATTCATTGCTGAACTCGAGGCGATACACGAGCAGTTGCTTCGCGTCACATCTCCGCTGCTTTTTGAAGACTGGGAACGGATTTTGGGAACGCAACCCTAAATCGCCACTTCCATTGTCACCTTCAGGCCATGATTGATCACGATCTGCTGCCTGCAAATCATCATTCGCATAAGTCCTCACCGTTATCATTACAGCGCGCCGCAAGGCGGAGTGTTCATTGTGGAACATCCTCCACATCTGGCCACATTTCTGATTTTTGGATTCGAGTGCGCCTTCGCTTCGAGCTTGATTACTGCCGGTTACACAAGGTCTCCGTGCAGGATTTCTGCGCAATTTCGCTTACTTAATTCTGCCCAACTTTAACCATAGTAATACTGAATATTTCTTTATTATATTTCCATTCCATAAAATATTTACATATATCTATAATAGAGATTTATAATGGAAAAAGTTAGTATTATTATTGCGACTATTACGCGCAATAGACCAAGAATGCTTGCAAATCTTTATTTGTCTTTATGCGATATGAGCTTTCCGGATTCTTTAAAAATCGAATTTCTGGTTGTCGAGAATAATACGGTGAACTGCCCCCCATTTCGACCGGACAGTCGGCATAAGCAGAAAGGCTCAAGCACAGGCTTGGGTATAGGCTTATGTCTAACGAGTATCGACACGTTGAATTGCTGACGGGTGATGTTCGCCGCAGGCGGTGGACAACCGAGCAAAAGCTGACAATCATTGAGCAGAGTTTCGAACCAGGCGAGACGGTATCGTCCACCGCTCGCCGCCATGGCGTCGCGCCCAATCTGCTTTATCGGTGGCGCAGGCTCTTGAGCGAGGGAGGTGCTGCAGCTGTGGATTCTGACGAGCCGGTGGTCGGCAATTCGGAAGTGAAGAAGCTGGAAGATCGCGTCCGCGAGCTGGAGCGCATGCTCGGCCGCAAGACGATGGAGGTCGAAATCCTTCGGGAAGCCTTGTCCAAAGCAGACTCAAAAAAACGGATATCGCGGCCGATCTTGTTGCCGAAGGACGGTTCGCGATGAAGGCCGTCGCAGACACGCTGGGCGTATCCCGTTCCAACCTCAACGAGCGGCTGAAAGGCAGATCGAAGCCGCGCGGCTCCTATCACAAGGCCGAGGATGCAGAGCTTTTGCCCATCATTCGCAGGCTGGTAGATCAAAGGCCAACCTATGGCTATCGGCGGATCGCCGCGCTCCTCAATCGCGAAAGGCGAGCCGCCGATAAGCCTGTCATCAACGCCAAACGGGTCCATCGCATCATGGGCAACCACGCCATGCTGCTGGAAAAGCACACAGCCGTTCGCAAGGGCCGCCTCCACGATGGCAAGGTCATGGTCATGCGCTCCAACCTGCGCTGGTGCTCGGATGGGCTGGAGTTCACCTGCTGGAACGGCGAGGTCATCCGTCTCGCCTTCATCATCGACGCCTTCGACCGCGAGATCATTGCCTGGACGGCGGTCGCCAACGCGGGCATCTCCGGCTCAGACGTGCGCGACATGATGCTGGAGGCGGTCGAGAAACGCTTCAATGGAACCAGAGCCCCACATGCAATCGAGCATCTCTCGGACAACGGCTCTGCTTACACCGCGAGGGACACGAGGCTGTTTGCGCAAGCACTCAATCTGACACCCTGCTTCACGCCGGTCGCCAGCCCGCAGTCGAACGGCATGTCGGAGGCCTTCGTCAAAACCCTGAAGCGGGATTATATTCGCATCGCAGCACTACCGGACGCAGAAACAGCGCTCCAGTTCATCGACGGATGGATCGAGGACTATAATGAAATCCATCCACATTCCGCGCTCAAGATGGCTTCCCCTCGGCAGTTCATCAGGGCTAAATCAAACTAGCCGACCTGTCCGGTGAAATGGGGAGCACTCCATACGGTCAGCACCTTGGATGGCTGGCTGGCCGAAATGAGGCTGAAAATTTACCCATACCCGGTGCTTTATTTGCTCGAAACACGCATCGGCATTTCGTCTGCACGTAATCGCGCCCTTGAATTTGCTGAACAGGCGGGAGCGGATTTTCTTGTTTTTGTAGACGATGACGAGACTGTCGCAACCGATTGGCTGAAGCAACTGCTGGCCGAGCAGCAGCGCATGAATCTCGATATCCTTGGCTCGCCGGTACGGCCAAGGCCGTTCAATCCGCAACTGAGTATCTGGCAAAACCTGATCTGGTCCGGCGTTGAGAAGAACAGCGTCAAAGCTGAACTGCGTGCGCGTCAGAAGTGGCAGGAAAACAAGGCCGACGCCATCAAGGTTGCAACCGGCAGCTGGATGGGAAGGCTCGACTTCTTTCGAAGAACGGGGTTACGGTTTGATTCGCAATTGGGTCTGACGGGCGGAGAAGACTGGAACCTGTGGCTTAAAGCCAAAAAACTTGGCGCCAGGACCGGCTGGGCGCCCGACGCGATTGTCTATGAAACCGTTCCCTGCTGCCGGATTAGCTTTTCTTACCATTTCCGTAGGAACAGGGACCATAATGCCAGCGAGTTCGCACTCCAATACAGAATGAACCGCTGGCGGGCAATAAAGCAGTTCCCAGTCAGGTTTCTTAGCCGATTATGGAAACTGCTGAGTGCAACCTTTACCCTGCCCTTCAAGGGTGGACAGGGACTGGTTTCATTCGCTACGGCATTGGGAGGCGTTGCCGGGCTGCTTCAGGCATGCTGGGGCAAGCAATCCCTGCATTATTCGAAGACAACCGGCTTTTGAAAGCGTTCCTCCCGGAGCCGGCTCTCGACTTCGGGAGGAAGACAGACTGATTTCAGTACCAGCCGACGGCTACCTGTGCCTCTTCGGACATACGGTCCGCGGTCCATGGCGGATCGAACGTCATGGTGACTTCTACCATTGACACACCTTCGACCGCGCCGACGGCATTCTCGACCCAGCCGGGCATCTCGCCCGCCACAGGGCAGCCGGGAGCCGTCAGCGTCATCTCGATCTTCACGGTGCGATCATCTTCGATGTCGATCTTGTAGACGAGGCCCAGCTCGTAGATATCGGCTGGAATCTCCGGATCATAGACCGTTTTCAAGGCCGCAATGATGTCATCCGTCATGCGCAGGAGTTCTTCCTGCGGGATGGCGGAGGCAGAAAAGGCGGTTCGATCCTCAGTTTTCTGTTCCATGTCGGTCATCCGAAAAACTTCCTTGCCTTTTCCAAGGCTTCCGCCAATGCATCCACTTCAGCGCGGGTATTGTACAGGGCGAAGGATGCACGGCATGTAGATGTAACGCCGAAGCGTTTCAAGAGCGGCTGCGCGCAATGCGTTCCTGCACGCACCGCGACCCCTGCCCGGTCGATCACCATCGACACGTCATGCGCATGAATTCCTTCAAGCGCAAACGAGATGATGGCTCCCTTGCCCGGCGCATTGCCAAAAATGCGCAAGCTGTTGATGCGTCCAAGCTGTTCGTGGGCGTAATCACGCAAGTCCTCCTCATGAGCGAGGATCGCGTGACGGCCGATCTTTTCCATATATTCAAGTGCTGCGCCAAGACCGATAGCCTGAACAATCGGAGGCGTGCCTGCCTCGAAACGGTGCGGCGGATGATTATAGGTGACGTATTCTTCCGTCACCTCTTCGATCATTTCACCGCCGCCCTGGAAAGGACGCATCTTCTCGAGCATTTCCGACCGGCCATAGAGCACACCAATGCCGGATGGGCCGTAAACCTTATGGCCGGTAAAGACATACCAATCGCAGCCGAGATCCTGCACGTCGACAGGCAGGTGCACAGCGCCCTGGCTGCCATCGACCAGAACGGGAATACCGCGCGCATGGGCGAGTTCCACGATCTTTTTGATCGGCGTAACCGTGCCAAGCGCATTCGACATATGCGTGATCGCGACGAGCCTGGTGCGTTCCGTCAGGCGTTTCTCGAATTCTTCGATGTGGAAGGTGCCTTCGTCGTCCACCGGCGCGAATACGAGCTTCGCCCCCTGTCTTTCGCGAATGAAATGCCACGGAACGATGTTGGAGTGATGCTCCATGATCGACAGCAGAATTTCATCACCCTCGCTGATATTCGGCATGCCATAGCCATAGGCGACCGTGTTGATCGCCTCGGTCGCGTTTTTCGTGAAGACGATTTCGTCAACCGAACCGGCGTTCAGGAAGCGGCGCACCGTCTCACGCGATTTTTCATAGGCATCGGTTGCCGCATTCGACAAAAAATGCAGCCCGCGATGAACATTGGCATATTCGTTGGAATAAGCGTGAGCAACCGCGTCGATGACGCTCTGTGGCTTCTGCGCCGATGCGCCATTGTCGAGATAGACGAGCGGCTTGCCGTGCACTTCGCGCGAAAGGATCGGAAAATCCCGGCGGATGGCTTCGACGTCATAGCGCGCTAAAAGCGGATTCTTATGGTCCATGATCGTTCCTCTTGCCGTTTCGGCAGGAAAAGGCGGAGCGCATATTCACACGCTCCGCCTCAATCAATCAGGCATGGCTGGCGAGCCAGTTGGACAGCACTTCTTCCAGTGCCTCAACCAGCGTTTCGTCTTCCAGCTCTTCGATAATCTCGGCGATGAACGCCTTGATCAGCAGGCCACGAGCCTCGTTTTCCGGAATGCCTCGGGCCATCAGGTAAAACAGATAGTCCTTCGACAATTCGGTAACCGTCGCACCATGGCCGCAGGCCACGTCATCGGCAAAGATTTCGAGTTCCGGCTTGGCATCGAACTCGCCTTCATCCGACAGCAGCAGCGTGTTGCAGGCCATGCGGGCGTCGGTCTTCTGGGCGATCTGCGCAACGCGGATCATCCCCTGGAAAACGCCACGCGCGCGGTCCTTGACCACATTGCGGACGATCTCGGTCGAACGGGTGTTCTCCACAAGATGGCCGACCGTCATGGTCACGTCGGTATGGCTGTCGTCAGCCAGCAGATTGAGGCCGCGCAATTCGAAGTCGGAATCTTCTCCGGCCACGTTGACGTGCACTTCCTGACGCACGAGCTTGCCGCCCGCATTGATGATGTAAAGCGTCAGGCGGGAACCCTTGCCCATGGTCGCATTGAACTGCGAGAGCTGCGTTGCCTGACCGAAATCTCGCAGGATAACCCAGAGAATTTCGGCGCCATCGCCAACGGTTACATGGTTGACAGAAGTGGAGAAGGCATCGCCCTCGCCGCCGTTCTGGCGTTCCACGATCGTGGCCTTGACATTGGCACCAATGCGAACCGGGAAACGTGTGTGTCCCTGTCCGGCCTTCTGGATATTCTGGAGTTCCAGCGGAGCTTCCAGTTCGGTGCCATCTGCAATCGAAACCATCCAGCCATCGCTGACATAGGCAGCGTTGATCTGGCCAATCGTATCGTCGAAGCCCCGTGACCGGAGCTGGGTGACGAGCGAGCCGTCAGCCAGTGCTTCGCGGACCGGCGTCAGCGACACGCCTTGGGGTGCATTCGCAGCAAGAGCAACGCCGTTGCTCGCAGCGACAATCGACGAACCGGCGATCAGCGCGGGCAATGCCTGCGTTCCCGCGGAGGTATCGAAGGGCGCCACGCCTTTCAGAAGCGTACGGAAATCGGTGTAGTGCCAGCTTTCGACGCGACGGGACGGAATGCCGTTTTCCTTGAGCGATTCAAGGGCCGCATCACGTGCAACGACAACGTCGCCATTGCCCGGCAGGTCGCCCATGCGGTCGGCAAAGCTGTCGATCAGCGCAGTTTCAGCCGGCGTTCGCGGCTTGGCAGCCGGGGCGGTCTGGATATTCATGATCCATCCCTCCTCAGGCAGCTTCGCCGATTACGTCGGCATAACCATTTTCTTCAAGATGCAACGCAAGGCTCTTGTCACCGGACTTGATGACCTGGCCCTTGTACAGAACGTGCACGCTGTCCGGAACGATATGCTCGAGCAGGCGCTGATAGTGCGTAATGACGACCACGGCGCGATCTGGCGAACGCAGCGCGTTCACGCCTTCCGAAACGATCTTCAGCGCATCGATGTCGAGACCTGAATCGGTTTCGTCGAGGACGCAAAGACTTGGCTCCAGAAGCTGCATCTGCAGAATTTCAGCGCGCTTCTTTTCGCCGCCCGAGAAGCCAACGTTAAGCGGGCGCTTGAGCATGTTCATGTCGATGTTGAGGCCGCCAGCGGCGTCCTTCACGCGCTTGATGAATTCAGGAATCTTCAGTTCCGGCTCGCCACGCGCCTTGCGCTGGCTGTTCATCGCAACCTTCAGGAATTCCATCGTGGCAACGCCCGGAATTTCCATCGGGTACTGGAAAGCCAGGAAGATGCCCTTGGCGGCGCGTTCGGCCGGGTCGAGCTCGAGGATCGACTCGCCGTTATAGAGAATGTCGCCTTCCGTCACTTCATAGTCCTCGCGACCGGCGAGGATATAGGAAAGCGTGGACTTGCCCGAACCGTTCGGACCCATGATCGCAGCAACTTCACCCTTGTTCACGGTGAGGTTCAGGCCACGGATGATCTCTGTATCCGTGTCGGCGATCTTTGCATGGAGGTTCTTGATCTCAAGCATGAATGTAAACCTTGTTCTAATGCCAGGAAAAGGCTGGCCAGAAAATCTGATGCGAGATGGAATGGGCGCGTCGGTTAACCGACGCTGCCCTCAAGCGAAATGCCGATAAGCTTCTGGGCTTCGACGGCGAATTCCATCGGCAGTTCCTGAATGACTTCCTTCACGAAGCCATTGACGATGAGAGCGATTGCCTCCTCTTCCGGAATGCCGCGCTGCATCACATAGAACAGCTGGTCTTCCGAAATCTTGGAGGTGGTTGCCTCGTGTTCGAACTGCGCCGTGGCGTTTTTCGCCTCGATATACGGCACCGTATGCGCGCCGCAATCATTGCCGATCAGGAGCGAGTCGCACTGGGTAAAGTTACGGGCATTCTCAGCCTTGCGATGGGCCGAAACCTGTCCGCGATAGGTGTTGTTCGACTTGCCGGCCGAAATACCCTTGGAGATGATGCGGCTCGACGTGTTCTTGCCGAGGTGCAGCATCTTGGTGCCGGAGTCTATCTGCTGATGGCCGTTGGAAACGGCAATCGAATAGAACTCGCCGCGCGAATTGTCGCCACGCAGAATGCAGGACGGATATTTCCACGTGATTGCGGAACCGGTTTCTACCTGGGTCCACGAAATCTTGGAATTATCGCCCCGGCAATCGCCACGCTTGGTAACGAAGTTGTAGATGCCGCCCTTGCCATCCTTGTCGCCGGGGAACCAGTTCTGGACCGTCGAGTACTTGATTTCGGCGTTTTCGAGCGCAATCAGCTCAACGACAGCCGCGTGCAGCTGGTTTTCGTCGCGCTGAGGTGCGGTGCAACCTTCGAGATAAGAAACATACGCGCCTTCATCGGCGATGATGAGCGTCCGTTCGAACTGACCGGTGTTCTTTTCGTTGATGCGGAAATAGGTCGAAAGCTCCATCGGGCAGCGAACGCCCTTCGGAACATAGACAAACGAACCGTCCGTGAAGACAGCCGAATTCAGCGTTGCATAATAGTTGTCCGAAACGGGAACCACAGAAGCCAGATACTTCTGCACCAGTTCGGGATGCTCGCGGATCGCTTCGGAAATCGAGCAGAAAATCACGCCAGCCTTGGCGAGTTCTTCCTTGAAGGTCGTGACGACCGAAACGCTGTCGAACACGGCATCAACGGCCACACGGCCCGACGCATAGACATTATCGGACGGATTGCCGTCGATTTCGCTCGGCTCGCCCTGCTTACGCACGCCAGCAAGAATTTCCTGCTCGCGCAGCGGAATACCAAGCTTTTCATAGGTCTTCAGCAGTTCCGGATCGACTTCATCGAGCGACTTCGGACCGGACTGGTTTTTCGGCGCCGCATAGTAATATGCGTCCTGGAAATCGATCTTCGGGTAATCGACACGAGCCCAGGTCGGCTCTTCCATGGTGAGCCAGCGTTCATAGGCCTTCAAACGCCATTCCAGCATCCATTCCGGCTCGTTTTTCTTGGCGGAAATGAAGCGGATGATATCTTCGTTAAGGCCCTTGGGGGCCTTCTCAGCTTCGATCGTCGTCTCGAAGCCATACTTGTACTGGTCCACGTCAAGGCCGCGGACCTGATCAATGGTCTCCTGCACTGCAGGCATCGGCGTTCTCCATCCTCGTCGGGGTCAAGGCCCGACAGTTGCAAACGTCAAGGCGATAATAGTCTTGATTACCGTCTCGATATAGTGTGCGTGGCCCTTCTTTAAAACCTCTCTAAACTGAATTTCAAGCGCCGGGTGCAAATTTGCCCGAAAAAATGCCGATTAAAACAATCAACTTATTAAAACACCCCGGGAAACGGCGCTTGCAGGTAACATACGTTTCCGGGGCGGAACTTCAATTTCGGCTTGGGGTCAGGCTCTTTTCGCGCGGCGCTCGACAATTTTGCGGAACACTTCGAGAAACGCATCGACCTGATCGGGCGTTGCCGTCGGCTCCAGTGAGACGCGGATCGCCCCAAGACTGTCTCCGTATCCCATTGCCGACAGCACATGACTGGGACCGACTTTGCCAGACGAGCAGGCCGAACCCGCTGAAAGAGCGACCCCGCCAAGATCAAATGCGATCTGCACGGTTTCGGCCTTCTGTCCTTCAAGGGAAAAGAATGTCGTGTTCGGCAGTCTATCGACCGATTGGCCATAGATCACCGCGTCTGGAGCAATTGCGGTCAGCCCTGCTTCCAGCCTGTCCCGCATTGCCGGAGACCAGCCATCCCCGTCCAGCCGCGCTTTGGCGACATCAGCCGCAGCCCCGAAACCGGCGATCAGCGGCAGGGCTTCGGTTCCTGCTCTATGCCCCTTCTCCTGCCCCCCACCGCGAACAAGCGCGCGCGGCATCATGAGATCGGAAATGGCAATGATGGCACCGACACCTTTCGGCCCGCCGATCTTGTGTGAGGAGATTATGAGATAATCACCGCAATTAACTGAAATGTCTAATTTAATGCGTCCCGCAGCTTGCACGGCATCGACAACGTAAATACCGCCAGCAGCTTTCACGATAGCGGCGATTTCCGCAACCGGCTGGATGATCCCCGTTTCATTATTGGCAGCCTGTATCGCCACGAGCGGCAGCCCGGCGCTTTTGTCGTGACGGCCGAGGGCAGCCTTCAGGGAATCAAGCTCCACGATGCCGCTTGCGTCGACCGGCAGCAGCGTGACGTCCTGCGGGGCAAACTGGCCACCGGACAGCATGCATGGGTGCTCCGTCCCGCTCACATAGAGATGCGACAGGCGGACCGGCGACCGCCCCATCATGTAGTGCGGCGTCAGCAGCGTCGAAGCGGCTTCTGTTGCACCTGATGTAAAGAAAACATGGTCCGGCCTGGCATTGATGAGCGCGGCAACGCTGCGACGCGCTGCTTCAACGAGCGCGCGTGCGGCCCGGCCTTCACGATGCACGGAGGATGGATTTCCGGTAATGCCGAGTGCGTTGACGACCGCATCCCGTGCCTCTTCAAGCAACGGAGCACTGGCATTATAGTCCAGATAGAGCCTCTTGCCGCTCCCGTTCACTGTACCTATCTCCTAAACAAAATTCTGGAAGCGCAATTTTCTTGAATTTTCAATCAAGAAAAGCCTATTAAGCCCCCATAGGAACTGAAACTCGCTTTCAGTCTGTCGAAATTTCAAACCGGTTCTAGAAGCGGCGTCCAACAACGTCAAGTTTCGCCGTCCAGATCCGGTCTTCCCGTTACGAGCGGAGTACACATGCCAGAAGTCATTTTCAACGGCCCCTGCCGGACGCCTCGAAGGTCGCTATCAGCCTTCCAAAGAAAAGAATGCTCCAATCGCGCTCATCCTTCATCCGCATCCGCAGTTCGGCGGCACGATGAACAACAAGATCGTCTATGATCTTTTCTACATGTTCCAGCAGCGCGGCTTCACGACGTTGCGCTTCAACTTCCGCGGTATTGGACGCAGCCAGGGCGAATTCGACCACGGTGCGGGCGAACTGTCGGACGCGGCAAGCGCTCTCGACTGGGTGCAGGCGCTTCACCCCGACTCCAAGACGTGCTGGGTCGCCGGTTACTCGTTCGGCGCGTGGATCGGCATGCAGCTTCTGATGCGCCGCCCGGAAATCGAAGGTTTCATTTCTGTCGCCCCGCAGCCGAATACCTATGATTTCTCCTTCCTGGCGCCCTGCCCGTCGTCCGGCCTCATCATCCATGGCGATAACGACAAGGTCGCGCCGCCGAAGGACGTGCAGGCTCTGGTCGACAAGCTGAAGACCCAGAAGGGCATCACGATAACCCAGACCACGATTCCGGGAGCAAACCACTTCTTCACCGGTCAGGGCGATGAACTCATCGAGGATTGCGCCGAATATCTTGATCGCCGTTTGGCTGGCGAACTGGTGGAAGCGCGTCCGAAGCGCCTTCGCTAACAAACGATCCGGCAAGTCGTTTTCCAGATTTGCAGCGTCTCATCCGGCGGGTCTCCCGCCGGATTTTTCATGCGATGCTACGATCGCCGCCAAATGATTCGTCCTTTCATCTCCATCTCACGAGCGTGACATGCCGGTTTATGCTATCCTCGCTATCGCCATCGTGTCCGAAGTCATCGGAACGCTCAGCCTCAAGGCGTCCGAAGGCTTTACCCGGCTGGGACCATCCATGATCGTCATCGTCGCTTATGGACTGGCCTTCTATTTTCTTTCCCTGACGCTGAAGAGCATCCCCGTCGGTATCGCCTATGCGGTATGGTCTGGAATAGGCGTGACGCTCGTGGCCCTGATCGGGTGGCTGCTGTTCGGCCAGAAGCTCGACCTCGCCGCCGTGCTGGGCATGGGATTGATCATTGCCGGTGTCATTGTGCTCAATCTGTTTTCAAGCACCGCACAACACTGAGGCCAACGCCAGTTCCCCCCAATAGATGAAGCCAAATTACCGGTTTCCAATCCGCCAATTCGGGAGTTTCCTTGTTATTGGCGGTTGATTGGTGCTAAAGGCGGACTTATCACATGGGTGTAAGCAGCCGCTTGCGACCAGTTTCAACTTCGCCTTATCAGTCAGGGAAAAGGAATGTCCGGTTTCAAATCCGATTTTCTTCGCACGCTTTCCGAGCGTGGCTTCATTCATCAGATTTCCGATGAAAGTGGCCTCGACGAATTGTTGGCCAAGGAAACCGTGACGGCCTATATCGGCTTCGACCCCACGGCTCCGAGCCTTCATGCAGGCGGACTGATCCAGATCATGATGCTGCACTGGCTCCAGCAGACCGGCCACAGGCCCGTCGCGCTGATGGGCGGCGGCACTGGCATGGTTGGCGACCCGTCCTTCAAGGACGAAGCCCGCAAGCTGATGACAGAGGACACGATTGTCGAGAACATCGCCGGCATAAAGCGTGTCTTCGCCAACTACCTTACCTTTGGTGATGGCCCGACCGACGCCCTGATGGTCAACAATGCCGACTGGCTGCGCAACATCAACTATCTGGAATTCCTGCGCGATGTCGGCCGTCATTTCTCGGTCAATCGCATGCTTTCGTTCGATTCGGTGAAGACGCGCCTCGATCGTGAGCAGTCGCTGTCATTCCTCGAATTCAACTACATGATCCTTCAGGCCTACGATTTCGTGGAACTGAACAAGCGCCACGACATTCGCCTCCAGATGGGCGGTTCGGATCAGTGGGGCAATATCATCAACGGTATCGATCTCGGTCACCGCATGGGAACGCCACAGCTCTACGCCCTCACCTCGCCGCTGCTGACGACGGCATCTGGCCAGAAGATGGGCAAGTCGCTTGGCGGCGCCATCTGGCTGAACGCCGAAATGCTGAGCGCCTATGATTTCTGGCAATACTGGCGCAACACGGAAGATGCGGACGTGGAGCGGTTCCTGAAGCTCTACACGACACTACCGCTGGACGAGATCGCCAAGCTGGCCACTCTTGAAGGTGTTGAAATCAACGAGGCGAAGAAAATCCTCGCGACGGAAGTAACGGCCATGCTGCATGGTCGTGACGCAGCCGAGGAAGCCGCGGAAACGGCGCGCAAGACCTTCGAGGATGGCGAACTGTCGGAAAACCTCCCGACGGTCGGCGTTCACAAGGCAACGTTGAACGGTGGCATCGGTGTTCTGGCGTTGATGGTTCTCGCTGAACTGTGCACGACCAATGGCGAAGCCCGTCGCCATGTGGAAGGCGGCGCGGTGCGCATCAATGACGAGCCGGTCAGTGATCCCCGCATGATGGTCGACGCCGGTGCTCTGAATGATCAAGGCGTCATCAAGCTGTCGCTGGGCAAGAAGCGTCACGTGCTGATCCGTCCAGCATAAGCCTGACGATCATGGAATGAACATAGCCGGGCCTTGCGCCCGGCTTTGTTGTGAGGGGCATCGTTAAAGCGGGAAAGCTTGTCGGCGGATCACCGTTCGTTATATCCGAGCAATTGCTTGGTACGTGCTTCTATGACTTTCGCCCGGCAAGCCGGAAACGAAAGCACCTGTCCTTCACGTCCCCAATCGCCATTCGCGTAGAATTTGCAGGACGCTTCCTTGTAGCTGTTCCAAAGGCGCTGTTCGGCCAGCAAATCAGTCTTTGTCTGCCCATCAGCCTGACCGTAGGTCTTCTTCCATGCCGCGTTCAGCGCACTGTCGGCCCGCTTCACCCAAGCGCCGCCACACTCCGCCCAAGCGGAGTTTGTTCCATCGGACTGTTGAATGCATTTGTCGTAGAGAGAGTCCGCATTCGCATGCACCGCCGGCAGCAAGAAAGCCAGTGTCAGAAAGAGACGTTTCATCGTGCGCAACCTCGTTCAGATCGGTCGTTTTGCGTTAGAACTCGAATATGGAGCGGAATATGCCGGGAGCGATGACTGAAATCGGGTTGACGATCACCTGGGGCTGCTTGGCGCTGCCAGCAAGCTTGTAGGTAATCCCGATTAAGCCACGGTCGCGTCCGTTGCCGAGCAGCGCACCCACGATAGGAAGTTCGCCGAACAGCCGGTTGACGCCGTAAGCTGGCATGAATGTGCCGGTGATGGACATGTTGCCTTGCTGGTCATAGAGCGTTCCCTGGAAGGTCGTACCGACGGCGGGTCCTCGCACCACTCCCTTCGACAGGTTCAGGTAGCCATTGCCCTTTTCGATCAGCGAGAAACCGCGCTCCACGTCAACACGTGATACGTCGATATCGCGTTTTACTGCCTGATTGAGACTTGTGCCCCCATCCGAGGGTGGACTGGAAACGATCTTGGCCAGACGCGGTTCGTTGATAATGGCAAAGTTGCGTGCGTCGATCTGGCCGCGCAAAGGACCGTTGCCCTGTGCTGCAAGCCCGACTGTGATCTTGCCGCCGCGCATCTTGTCATAGAAGTCGAAAAAGCGAAGAACCGCGCCAGCATCGTTCGACTGAAGCGAAATGGAGCGCGCATCGCCCTGATCGTTGTTCGTCGCCACGAATGATTCACCGGATGATGTAACAGCGTTGACCGATACGCCCGAAACCTTGCTGCCAGCACTTTCATAGGAAACATTGACATTGCGCAGCGTTTCGCCGTTAAAGCCCCCGACCTCGTCGATCTGGGCGCTTACAACCACGCGTGGGTTGCTGGATTTGCTGCCGCTTCCGCTTTTTCCCCCAAGGTCCGAGACCTGTTTGATCAGGGCGCGCGCATCAAATTGCGAGCCGCGCACATTGACACGATAGCTGTTGCCGCTCTTCGTCGCCTTGACCGCCAGGCTATCGTTTCTGTTCAGGCGTATCTCGCTGAAATTCGCGGACTGGAAGTCGCCTCTCGCGATCGATAGATCGCCCTTTGCGCCGAAGGCATCCCCGGAAAAAACAAGATTATGGATGTCCATCTTGCTTTTGTCGTCAGGGCTCTGGACCAAATCGAAGGTGGCTTTCGCGGGTATGCCCGCACCCTTGCGCCATCCGAGCCAGGGAAGGTCGATCTGGGTCTTGCCTAGATCGGCCGAAACATGGCGCTTCCCGCCGTCCTCCATTCCGAGGTCAACCGACATCGGGCCGGAGAAGATGGAGTTCAGCCCCGGAAAGACCGCGTTCCGGGTCTTGTCGTCAATATCCAGCCGGACCTTCTGCTCGCGCTTGACCGGACCGGACCGATCGACCGGCTCGACCAGATTGATCTTTGCAGGAACACCGTCGAGCATCGCATCGGCGGTAATATTGGCGGCTGACTGATCGACCTTGATGCTGCCCGTCGCATCGGTGACGGACGAGCCCGCTATCGGCTTCGAAATATCGAGACCTGTAAAGCCAATATCGGCATTCCAGCGAAGTGTGCCGGGCGGTGGGTCCTTGGACACGGCAAAGTTTACTTTGACGCGCGATTTCACATCGCCGGTCACATCGCCGGGCTGAAAAGGCACACTCTTCAGGACGTCGATGGGCTTGTTCCCGGCTATTTCGGCAATGGCCGCCGCTTCGCCGGAGACACCGAGATCCAGTTCGGCGATAACCGGACGTTGCGGCCCCCAGGGAATGATGAGCATACCGTCCGACACATCAACCTTGCGGTTGTTCGGCGTATAGGCCACACCTTTCAAAAGCTTGATCGTCGTATAGGCCCCACGGACCGATATTTCACCCTCGGCGTCCCGCACGGGGGGCAGTTCTCCCACCACATCGAAGCGTGTGTCGACGACCTTGAAATCCGCCTTGATTTCATCGCCCGTCAATGGCGGCGGAAGGCCCGGCCCGTTGAAACGGCCGCCCGCAAGCGAAATATCGATGCGGCTATCCTTGAGCGTTCCCCCGAAAAGGTTTTTCAGCACCCATTCTCGGGCGCCGTCCGCAACATCGATAGGCCAGAGATGCTTGGCGTCGGGCACAGGCATCTTGGGAATGCGCAGCAAGAAGATCATTTCCGGCGAACCAGCCCCGAATGCCATGCTTCCCTGACCAAAGAGCTGACCGTTCTCCGTCTGCACATCGAGATTTGCAAACTGGATGCGTTGCTGATCGGCCATGTAGCGTCCCGCTATCCGTGTTGCGAAGGATAGCGGCGGATCGGTGGATTCCGACGGCATGCTCGTCGCCGAAGTGGTCAGAACCTCAAAGCGATATGCAGGCCCGCCCGTATTGTTTTCGGTTTCCGGCTCCGGTCCAAAAGCACCGTTGAACTGTGCCTGCAAACCGCCAAGCTGCAGGCGGGATGACTTGATCTCGATTTTACGGCTTCCAACCGCATGCTCAAGATTAAGGCGAACACCCCCGCGCACGTCCTCGACCTTGCCAAGTTGCATATCCAGATCATCAATGGCGAGTTCAGTCGTGAGACGTTCGGGCTTGTCGCCATCTGCAGCTGACCCCATCAGGGACAAGCGGGCCGATGCCTCAAGTTCGAAATGGGCCGGATTGACACGGTTGCCGTTTATGAGGGGAGCAACTTCCGGCGGAGAGCCCAGTGCAATGGGAATGTCGCGGATGTTCAGCTCAAAGCCTGCCAGGCTGTTATCGCCTGCATGCTGGTCAATCTTGCCATCCAGCGCAATTTTCTTGCCCTTCCAGATGACGCTGCCGGTAATGCCGATCTTCCCGCCTTCTTCGATCAGGCGGGCCTCCTCGATGTCCAGAACCTGCTGCTCATCGCCAACCTTGAAAGCGACGGTACTGTTGAAGATGCCGATGACATGCGTGTCCTGGGCGCGCAAAAGCTCCAGGCTGCGGCGCATGGCAGCAAAAAGCTCGCCTGAAACCGCGTCGAAATCGAGAATGCCGTTTTCATCGTAAGGCAGCGACTTCCAGAAACCCGGCCCCTCCGTTTCCGGCATTTCAAAGGACACACCATCCACTTCAAGCTGGGCGACGCGCACCTTGCCGGTCAAAAGCGGCAGCGGGGCCAATCCGAGACGCACCGATTTAATTCCGCTGATTTCAACACCCTGCTTTGGATCGGCGATCGACACATCCCGAGCCTCGAGCGCAACATGGCTGTCCTGATCCAGCGACAGCGCCGCACTACCGATGGAGGCCGATGCGCCTTCTCCGAGAATATGCGTCAGGCTTTTCTGCGCTTCGTCACGCAAAAGATTGCTGTCAACGCCGCTGCGAAGGATGACGAAACCGGCGCCCGTGATGAGAACCAGAAGAATGCAGACCGATAAAACTGCATGGGAACAGCGCGACAGAAAAGAGCGGCTCGAACGTGTCGGGCCGGGCAAAAAGCCTCCCTCGCCATCAGCGGCGAGACGCTCGATTCTTTTCATCTCCCGCTTGCTGAAGCGGATCTTCTGCGGTTTCTCTGTCAACAACCCAGCCAGAAAAAGAGTGCCATGCCAAACGATCCCTTAGAATTTACTTTATTAAGTGATCGTAATCACCTGTTTTAAAAGCAGTTTGTTACCTGCGCGACATGCATGAACTGGCAGCCTTGCGCATATCAACTACCGTCACGATGACGCCGCGAATGGTTGCACAAGCCTTGCCTGAATGCGATAGCTCAGACTGTAACAGGTGGTTTCCATCCTAATCCATAAAAGAAAGGCGCAGATATGGCTCATCCCCAAGTTGGCGATCCGGCACCCGATTTCACTCTGCCTTCGGATAATGGCGAAATCTCCCTGTCGTCCCTAAGAGGCAAGCCGGTGGTCATCTACTTTTATCCGAAAGACGACACTTCCGGCTGCACCAAGGAAGCGATTGCCTTCTCCCAACTGAAGCCGGAATTCGACAAGATTGGGGCTCGCGTCATCGGCCTTTCTCCCGACAGCGCGACGAAACACGCGAAATTTCGCAAGAAGCACGACCTGACCGTGGATCTTGCTGCGGATGAAGACCGGGTAGCGCTTGAAGCCTATGGCGTATGGGTGGAAAAAAACATGTACGGCCGCAAATATATGGGCGTTGAACGCACAACGTTCCTGATCGATGCGCAAGGAAAAATCGCTCAGGTCTGGAACAAGGTGAAAGTAGATGGTCATGCCGATGCGGTTCTCGAGGCTGCACGCGCGCTTTGAACGATGACAAAAAAGCCATCTCACGAACAGACGCTGCGCGGCAATGCCATCCGCGCCATATCCGCCAGCGATCTTGACGAAAAGGTCCGGCTGACACGAGAAACTGCCGCCCGTTGGTTTGGCCGCACACTGTCGGTTCGCAGTCCGCTCGATCCGCCCTTGCCCGAGCGTCCCGGACGGCCTGAAAAGCCGGAACTCGTACCTCCGCGGATGCTGAAGAAGCGATCGCTCAACACGGAACACGGGCGCATCGCCTTGATGCACGCCCTCGCCCATATCGAGTTGAACGCCATCGATCTTGCGCTGGACATTGTTGCCCGTTTCGCCGCCAAACCGATACCACGCAGTTTCTTCGACGGCTGGATGAAAGTCGCCGATGATGAAGCCCGGCATTTCACACTGCTGCGCGATCGCCTCAAGTCGTTGGGTGCGGATTACGGTGACATGCCCGCCCATGATGGGCTCTGGCAATCCGCCCACCAGACCCGCAACGATCTCGAAGCCCGTCTCGCTGTTGTACCGCTTATTCTCGAGGCTCGTGGGCTCGATGTGACCCCATCCTTGCTGGAGAAAATGATCGAGACTGGCGATCATGAGACCGCTGCAATTCTGGACGTCATCTACAATGACGAGAAAACGCATGTCGCCGTCGGCGCCAAATGGTTTCGTTTTTTCTGTGCCCGGAACAGAATCGACCCGGTCGCGAGATTTCAGGAGCTGGTGCGTGCAAACTTCCGCGCCGACTTGAAGCCGCCCTTCAACGAACTGGCACGTGCCGAAGCGGGCTTGACCCCGTCCTTTTATCGTTCGCTGTCCCCGGTATCCATCTAGCCCTTATCCCGCCAGTCCCTTCGGTAAAAACAAACCTCGTCGCACGGTCCGCGCAAGCTCCGAATGTAAAGGTCTGTTAACCCTAATAAGTTGTAATCAGGTAAGGGAATCGAGAAGGGGCATGCGGTTGGCATGACTGGGAATCAGGCGAAAACATCCACGAAAAAGGTGTTCGGAGAGCGCAAGGAACCGCCTGTCCTGATCATTGCGCGCGGCGAAAAGATCAGCCATTTCACGTTGCGCCCCTGGATGACAGTTCTTGGCGGCGCGGTTTTTCTCGCTCTCTCAGCAGGGTACCTTGGCGCGACGGCTTACCTGGTGCTTCGCGATGATCTCATGAGTGCCGGCATCGCGCGCCATGCCCGCAACCAGCAGCTTTATGAAGACCGCATTTCAGCGCTTCGCACCGAAGTTGACCGTATCACCAGCCGACAGATGCTGGATCAGCAGGTGATGGAGAACAAGGTTGCTGAACTGATGCAGCGTCAGCAGACATTGAGCGCACGTGACGGCAAACTTGCGCCACTGCTGGAACGGGCTTCGCAATTGCAGCCAATGCCGGAAATGCCTGCGGAAACGGCGCCGGATATTGAGCAGCACAGCCAGTATATCCCCAATGAAGCCCTTGCCGGACGCGATTTCCCCGGCATCGATCCAATCATCACCGGTCCTGTGCCCGGAAAATTGCCGGCTGGAAAGCCTGATCGCCGTGCGGATGCCGGTTCGGCAGGATTGCGCCTTTCTGGCGGGATTTCGGGTGAATCAACGCTTGAAACTTCCGACAAGATACTTGCCACCATCACCCATAACCTTCATCGCATCGAAAGCGAGCAGAATGGCAAGGTGCGAGTGCTGGCCGATGCCGCCTATGAAAAAGCAGACAGCATTCTCGACACTTTGAACGCCGCCGGACTGCGTATCGAAACGCCCGGCAACGCATCTGTGGCGATGGGCGGACCGCTTATCCCGGTTTCGTCGCCCGGCACAGTGGTTAATGATTTCGACATGCAGTTGCGTAATCTCGATAGCGCGCTTGACCGGCTCGATCAGGTCCGCAAGCGTGTGAGCGCCCTTCCCCTTGCCAATCCGGCTCCAGGGAACCCCCTAACCAGCCTGTTCGGCGTGCGCCGTGATCCGTTTCTCGGTACGGCTGCTTTTCATTCCGGCATCGATTTTCGCGCAGCCTACGGCCAGACCGTAAAGTCCACCGCAGCGGGCAAGGTCGTGAAGGCGGGCCGCTTCGGCGGGTATGGCAATATGGTCGAGATCGATCATGGTAACGGCTTCTCGACCCGTTTTGCGCATCTAAGCCGGGTCCTTGTACGCGACGGGCAGCAGGTTGCCGCCGGAGTTGTTGTCGGCGAAGCGGGAAGCTCCGGACGTTCGACCGGCAGCCACCTGCATTATGAAGTCCGTGAAAACGGACGTGCAATCAATCCGGTCAATTTTCTCAAGGTCGGAAAACAGATCGAGCCGTTACTCTGAGTTTCTGCAACGAAAAACCCGGCCGAAGCCGGGTTTTGTTTTCTATGCCGTGCAGATAGTGAGCAATCAATCGATATCGTCGATCAGTTCACCGCCGCCCTGAATACGGTGCGCGAGCGCCGCTTCCATGAACGGCGTGACGGAACCATCCAGCACTTCCTGCGGGTTGGTGCTTTCCACACCGGTGCGCAGGTCCTTGACCAGCTGATAGGGCTGCAGGACGTAGGAGCGAATCTGGTGTCCCCAACCGATATCGGTCTTGGTGGCATTCGCAGCATCCGTCGCCGCTTCGCGCTTTTTCAGTTCCTCTTCATAAAGGCGAGCGCGCAGCATCGACCATGCCTTTTCGCGGTTCTTGTGCTGAGAGCGTTCCGCCTGGCACTGCACCACGATCCCGGTCGCAATATGCGTGATACGCACTGCCGAGTCGGTCGTATTGACGTGCTGGCCGCCAGCACCCGAAGCGCGGTAGGTATCGATGCGAACATCTGCTTCCGTGACCTGCACGTCGATATTGTCATCGATGACAGGATATACCCAGATGCTGGCGAAAGACGTATGGCGACGGGCGTTGGAGTCATAAGGCGAAATACGGACCAGACGATGGACGCCCGATTCGGTCTTCATCATGCCATATGAGTTGTGCCCCTTGACGAGAATGGTCGCGGACTTGATGCCCGCTTCTTCGCCTTCGTGCACTTCCATCACTTCGACCTTGCGGCCATTGCGTTCCGCCCAGCGCGTATACATGCGCAGCAGCATCGACGCCCAGTCCTGGCTTTCGGTGCCACCGGCACCGGCGTGCACTTCGACATAGGTGTCGTTCGCATCGGCTTCGCCCGACAGGAGCATATCGATCTGGCGACGGTCGATCTCTTCCTTCAGTTCGCGGATGGTGTTTTCCGCATCCTGAATGATCGACTTGTCATTTTCTTCCTCGCCCATGGCGATCAGTTCGATGCTGTCGTTCAGCGTCTGGGTCAGATGATTGATGCCATTGATGCTGTCTTCCAGCTGCTGGCGCTCGCGCATCAGCTTCTGGGCCTCCTGGGCATCATTCCAGAGTGTGGGATCTTCAGCTTTCTGGTTGAGATAGCCGAGACGTTTTATCGCCTGATCCCAGTCAAAGATGCCTCCTCAGCAGGCTTATGGCCTGCTGGATTTCGTCAACCAGCGTCTCGATTTCCGCGCGCATGGGCAAATCGTTCCTTCAATATCATTCTATTCAATTGAGAAGCTGAGCCGGTCGTTAAGAGGCCCAGACTTTCGGGCATGGACAGACAGTCCAGGCGCCGCGGACCATAGTGAGCACGCGGCGCAGTGTAAAGGGTAAAGCCCCGTTTTTCCCGGTCAGTAAAGTCCGCCTGATCCTGAGTTGATAGCGCGGGTTGCCTGCGGCGACTGCGGCGCAACCGGAGAACCTTCGCGGAAGGAATCCATGCCGATGACAGAATAGCTGTCTGATGGTCCCGTACCCGGCTTGAAAGCTTCCATAATCACATTCGGATCGCCCTGATTGGCACGCATACCGGTCTTGCGGTTGATAGCGATGACCGTCATGCCCTCAGGCACGCGGAAATCCACTTTCGGCGTTCCGGCCAGAGCCTGCTCCATGAAGGACTTGAACACAGGCGCTGCGAGACCGCCGCCCGTATTGCCACGGCCAAGCGGTGTGGGCGTATCATAGCCCATGAACACGCCGACTACGAGATCGGGCGTGAAACCAACGAACCAAGCGTCCTTCTCATCGTTGGTCGTACCGGTCTTGCCAGCCATCGGGCGGTCGAGGCTCTTCAAAATCTGAGCCGTGCCGCGCTGAACGACGCCTTCCATCATCGAGGTGATCTGATAAGCCGTCATGGGATCGAGTACCTGATCCCGGTTATCGATCAGCGTCGGCTCGTCCTGATTGGCCCAGTCCTGTGCATTGCAGCCTTCGCACTGGCGCGCATCGTGCTTGAACACGGTCTTGCCGTAACGATCCTGAATACGGTCGATCATTGACGGCGTTATGCTCTGGCCGCCATTCGCCATGATGGAATAGGCCGTCACCATGCGCAGAACGGTCGTTTCACCGGCACCAAGCGCCATGGAGAGAACGGGCAGCATCTTGTCGTAGATGCCAAAGCGTTCCGCATATTCAGCGACGAGCTTCATGCCCATGTCCTGCGCGAGACGCACGGTCATGACGTTACGTGACTGTTCGATACCGTAGCGCAGCGTGGACGGGCCCGAGAACTTGCCCGAATAGTTCTTCGGTGCCCAGACGCCCAGCGTACCGCCCTGATTGACTTCCAGCGGGCCGTCCAGAACCACGGAAGCAGGCGTATAGCCATTATCGAGGGCCGCAGCATAGACGAACGGCTTGAACGACGAACCGGGCTGGCGATAGGCCTGCGTTGCGCGGTTGAACTCCGATTCCGCGTAGGAAAAGCCGCCGACCATGGCCAGAACACGGCCTGTGTGCGGGTCCATGGCAACGAGCGCACCTTCGAGCTTCGGCGGCTGCTGGAGACGGAAACGAGATTCGCCGGTCTTGGAGACATAGATAATGTCGCCCGTTTTCAGCACGCCTTCCGGTGATTTGGCGCTGGTGCGCTTGCCACCGATATTCACGATGCGCATCGCCCACTTCATGTCATCGGCCGCGATGAATGCGCGCTTGCGTTCCTTGCTGCGCGAGCCCGATGCCTCAAGCGGCGGCTGCAGACCGATATCTGCGCCAGCGGCGGAAACATTGAGCACGATCGCAAGCTGCCACTCGGGCACATCCGTATAGGACTGCATGTCGCCGAATGCCGTACCCCAGTCGTTGCCAAGTTCGACATTCTTCATGGGGCCACGCCAGCCGCGAGCCTCGTCATAGCGCAGCAGCGCAGCCTGCAAGGACTTGCGCGCCTCGACCTGCAGCGTCGGGTTCAGCGTGGTGCGAACGGAAAGACCGCCTTCATAAAGCGCATCGACACCATATTTCTGGATGATCTGGCGGCGAACTTCTTCGGTGAAATATTCCGAGGCAAACACGTAATGGGCGTCCGAACGCTCCTTCACGCCCAGCGGCTGCTTCTTGGCTTCGGTCGCTTCTTCCGCGGTGATGTAGCCGTTTTCACTCATCCGGTCGATGACCCAGTTGCGGCGCTCGATAGCGCGCTCTGGCTGGCGGAAGGGGTGATAATTGTTCGGGCCCTTCGGCAAGGCGGCAAGATATGCGCTTTCGGCGATGGAAAGTTCGCCGACCGATTTGTCGAAATAAGTCAGAGCCGCGCTGGCAATACCGTAGGAACCAAGGCCGAAGAAGATTTCGTTGAGGTAAAGCTCGAGAATACGGTCCTTGGAATAGGCCTGCTCGATGCGCATCGCGAGGATGGCTTCCTTGATCTTGCGATCATAGGTCTGCTTGGACGTCAGGAGGAAGTTCTTTGCAACCTGCTGCGTGATGGTGGACGCGCCTACCGGACGGCGACCGGACCCCATATTCTTGACGTTCGTCAACATGGCGCGGGCAAGGCCGGCGAAATCAAGACCATGATGCTCATAGAAGGTCTTGTCTTCAGCCGAAACGAAAGCGGCCTTCACGCGGTTCGGCACCGCCTGAATGGGAATATAAAGACGGCGCTCACGGGCAAACTCCGCCATGAGGCTACCATCCGAGGCATGAACGCGCGTCATTACAGGCGGCTCGTATTTTGCGAGCACCTCGTAATCTGGCAGATCCTTCGTGAGACTTCCGACGTAAAGGGCGACGCCACCTGCCACGAGGAGCATCAGCACCGTTCCGATCCCGAAGAAATATCCGATAAGCCTTACCATAAATGCGGAATCCTGCCTTCAGATTATTCACATGATAAGGGTCAAAGCACGAACAGCCAACCCTTTAACCCAATTATGCCATGAGGCAATCACTGGCTTAGTGACCAGCAAATGAGTCAAAGGCAAGATGGTTTACGTGTTTTTACCAATTTAACGCTGCTGCTTTCGCCTGCATGACGAAAATCCGTTAAACTGTTGCATGCCTGCATCTTATAAGATGTAGCGCATTTAAGAGACATCGCCACAGTTCTCCATATTTCAGGGTCCCTACCCTTTGCTGAGGCTTGCGGGATGTTTCAGCGCTTCAAACGCCTTGATCGCAATCGCAAGCCTGTCCGCGAGCTTCTTGCGCCACTCGGGGTTGCTGATAAGCTTTTCGTCCTCGGCATTGGACAAATATCCGATTTCGATCAACACGGATGGCACGTCCGGCGCGCGCAGCACCTGAAAACCGGCAAAGCGATGCGGATTGTTGATGAGGTTCACCTGCCCTTGCAGGGAGTGAATCACCTTTTCGGCAAAGCTCAGCGAAAATGTGTGCGTTTCCCGCCTGGTCAGATCGAGAAGAATGTCGGTAACCTCGGGCTGCTCCTCGGGCGCCGCACCTGCAAGGGTGTCGGACTTGTTTTCCCGCTCAGCCATGGCGCGCGCAACAGAGTCCGATGCCTTGTCGGAAATCGTATAAACCGTCGCGCCGCGAATATCGTGCTGGTTGATCGTATCGGCATGGATGGAGATGAACAAATCCGCTTCATGCTGGCGGGCGATCCTCACCCTTTCGGAAAGCCGCAGAAAAGTGTCGTCCTCGCGCGTCATGAGAACCTTGATGTTCTTGTCCTGCGCCAGACGATCTCTGAGTTCCTGCCCGAAAGCGAGCGTCAGGTCTTTTTCCTTGATGCCGCTAAGGCTTTCCGCGCCACTGTCAATTCCACCGTGCCCGGGATCGATCATGATCGTGAACGGGCGAGCCGTCCCATTCTGCGACGCGGCCCGAACCGGCTTTTCATCGCGATCGGTGGAACTGGTTATTTCCTTGCGGCCCTGCAACTGATCCGCAAATTCCCGGTCTGAGGTCGCAACAATATCCGCCACAAGGCGATAGCCTGATGCGCTTTCATTTTTCAGAACGCGCAGATCCGCCACCTTGAACGGACCGCGGAGTGTCAGGATGAGGCGCGAACGCCCCTTGCCCACGAGGCCGTAGCGAACGCGAGACACGAGGCCCCGAGGCTCCATACTCTTTTCATCGAAACCGAAGCGTGTTTCAGGCAGATCGACGACAAGCCGATGCGGATTGTCGAGAAGCAGGGTCGACAGCTTGGGCTCCCTGTCGAACATGACGACGATGCGCGTCCGCAAATCGTCGCCCGCCATCCGGAAAGTCAGCGCAGCCAGCGGCGAAGTCACGCGATCGGCCGCATAGACGGAGGCGGACTGGAACGGCAGAACCGACAAAAGGGCCAACAACGCCAGAAGGCATCGCAAATTCAGCAATCGTGTCATCGCGTTTTCAGCGCTTCGAAAATGCATCGGCTGCCACAATCAGGAACATCATTTGGATGACTGGTATCAATAATCGCGATACCGGCACGCTTGTCCTGCACCCTCTCGCTCGAATACCCATTGAAACACTCGTACAGAACTACAGTTAATGAAGGATTTCCAGCCGTATTTCGACCTTGAATCGGGCCTATACTCAGCTTTCGGCGAAATTGCGATGCGAAAGTCAAATGATATTCGCACTTGTCATCGTTCAAACGACGCCATAAAAGCTATGGAAGGTTTTGGGTGAACTATCAGAATCGTTTGCCGGTTCTCTAAACGAACCGCAAGGAATGGTAGCGAAAACAGCGGCATATTCATTCGTCGCTCCCAATAACCGGCACAGAATTCAGCGGAGATGTGGCTCCCCCGCCCTCCGTTTCCATCGGCCGACTGCGCATCTTTACGTGCTGTCGCCAACGCTCGAAAAGAGCAAAGAGGTCGACCCGGCTTTCCCGGGTCATATATGAGGTCGTTTCGTTCGGAACAGCTATGGGTCAAGCAAGACTGACCATTGCGAGCCTGAAGACCGTGATCGCCACGAGGCCATCGCGCGCGGAGGCAGCAGCTTTTATTCCGACGAACCCAGAACCATCCGGCAGATGCAACGCAATGAGCACGACAGCCCGCAGGGTTTCGTCCGGCGCACGCGTTTTGCGTCTTCGCGCCGGCAGGAAAGACAATAATGTCCAACAAAATGCTTATAGATGCCTCCCACCCGGAGGAGACCCGGGTCATCGTTACTCGGGGCAACAAGATTGAAGAATTCGACTTCGAGTCGGAACATAAGAAGCAGCTGAAAGGCAACATCTACCTCGCACGCGTAACCCGCGTCGAACCTTCGCTTCAGGCTGCGTTCGTGGAATATGGCGGCAACCGTCATGGCTTCCTCGCATTTTCGGAAATTCATCCCGACTACTACCAGATCCCGGTAGCTGATCGTCTCGCGCTGCTTGAGGCGGAAGCCAAAGCCGCACGTGCGGAAGACGACGAAGACGAGCCGCGCGCCAAGAGTGAGCGGAGCGAGCGGAATGATCGGAATGACAGGTCTCGCCGTAACCGGCGTCGCGGACGCCGTGACGGCCAGAACGGCGACGCGCAGGCCAATGCGTCCGACAACGGATTGCCGGCGGCTGAGCCGGTCGGTCCGGCATTTGAAAATTACGTGCCCGGCACACCGGCCATGGCCCTCTCGCAAAAAAGCGATGTGATCTCAGAAGCCCTCGATAACGGGGATGAGGATGACATTGAACATGAAGAGGACATGGTCGAATCCGTTGGTTCGGAAGACGCGCTTGAAGAGCTTCCGACGCATGCGCGCACCAATCGCCGCCAGTACAACATTCAGGAAGTGATCAAGCGTCGCCAGATTCTTCTGGTTCAGGTCGTCAAGGAAGAGCGCGGCAACAAGGGCGCGGCTCTCACCACCTATCTCTCGCTTGCGGGACGCTATTCGGTTCTGATGCCGAACACTGCGCGCGGCGGCGGCATTTCGCGCAAGATCACCAACCCTCAGGACCGCAAGCGCCTCAAGGAGATCGTAAAGGAACTCGAAGTGCCGCAGGGCATGGGTGTGATCCTGCGCACGGCTGGCGCAAACCGGACCAAGGCCGAAGTCAAGCGCGACTACGAATATCTGATGCGTCTTTGGGAAAATGTGCGCACGCTGACGCTGCAATCGACGGCGCCTGCCCTCGTCTATGAGGAAGGCAGCCTGATCAAGCGTTCGATCCGTGACCTTTACAACAAGGACATTTCGGAAATCCTCGTTTCCGGCGAAAACGGCTACCGCGAGGCCAAAGACTTTATGCGCATGCTCATGCCGAGCCATGCCAAGGTCGTCCAGCCTTACCGTGAGCAGGTGCCAATCTTCACACGCAACGGCGTGGAAGCCCAGCTCGACCGCATGTTGCTGCCGCAGGTCACGCTCAAATCGGGCGGCTACCTGATCATCAACCAGACGGAAGCGCTGGTTGCCATCGACGTCAATTCGGGTCGCTCGACACGAGAGCATTCCATCGAGGACACGGCGCTCCAGACCAATCTGGAAGCTGCCGAAGAGGTTGCGCGCCAGCTGCGCCTGCGCGACCTTGCCGGCCTGATCGTCGTCGACTTCATCGACATGGAAGAAAAGCGCAACAATCGCGCTGTCGAAAAGAAGATGAAGGACTGCCTGAAGGATGATCGCGCCCGCATTCAGGTGGGCCGCATCTCGCATTTCGGCCTTCTGGAAATGTCGCGCCAGCGTATCCGTGCATCCGTGCTTGAAAGCACGATGCAGGTCTGCCCGCATTGCGGCGGCACCGGCCATATCCGCTCGGATTCCTCCATGGCGCTGCACATCATTCGCGGCATCGAGGATTATCTGCTGCGTCATTCCGGTTTCGACATTCACGTCCGCACACCGGCTTCGTCGGCGCTTTATGTCCTCAATCACAAGCGTCAGCTTCTGGCTGATCTGGAAGGACGCTTTGGTGTAGCGATCAGCATTGATGCCGATGAGAGCGTCGGCTATCAGCATTTCGTCATCGACAAGGGTGCGCCATCCACACGGCCTATCACCCAGCCGCCGGTGCAGCCGATGGCCTATATCGAGGACGATATCGAAGATCCGGAAATCCCGGTCGATGAGGACGAAGCCGAAGAAGAAACGAAGGCTGATGTTCAGGCTTCTGAAGAGCGCGGTGAAGAAGGTGACCGCAAGCGCCGTCGCCGTCGCCGTCGTCGCGGCGGTCGTGATCGCGAGGGCCAGGAGCAGTCCGCGAAGTCCGATTCCGTCTCGGAAGAATCGTCTGACGAAGACGATGATGCCGATGAGTCTCAACAAACATCTTCCAATGCTTCCTTGAGCGAGGAAGATCGTCGCAAGAAGCGCCGCCGCGGTCGCCGGGGCGGTCGCAAGAATCGTCGCGACGATGAACCGCGTGCGCGCAAGGTTCCTGATCCCGAGTTTGTCGGATACACGCCGGTCCTGCCGGTAAAGATCGAGGAAACAGTAGTCGAAGAAATAGCAGCCGTAGCGGTCGAACCAGCCGCAGAAGCCGCGGAAACGCCTGCTCCAGCGGTAGAACCGGTGGCCGAAGAGAAGCCAGCCAAGCCTGCACGCAAGCCCCGCGCCCGCAAGTCTGCCAAGACTGAAGATGCGGCTGAGGAGGTTGTTGCAGCTGAGGCTGAAGAAAAGCCTGCGAAGCCCGCCCGCAAGACCCGCGCTCGCAAGAAGGCGGTCGAAGAGGCTCCTGCCGAACCGGTGGCGGTTGAAGCCACCGACGAACCCGAAGCAGAAGCGGAAAAGCCCAAGCGTCGTACCCGCCGAGCAGCGGCAAAGCCAGCGGCCGAAGTCGAAGACACGGTGGCGATTGAAGCTGACGTGGCGACGATTGCCGAACCGGAGAAGAATGCGGAACCTGTTGTAACCTCAAGCGAAAGCGAAGAGCAGAAGCCCAAGCGCGCCGGCTGGTGGCAGAAGAAGGGCTTCTTCTGAGAACCGCTTCAGGATTGAAATGAAAAAACCGGCGGAAACGCCGGTTTTTCTTTGCTTTAGAGCAGTTCCTGCTCTGACAGAGTCGCCGGGAGCCGCTCTAACTATTTGTTTTATCGCATTATCCAACGCATCGAAGCGGGTTAAGAAATCAGTCCAGTGAACTGATTTCCCCGCGTAGACGTTTCACGCTTTTGCTGGAAATGCTCCAGAAGCTTAGTTTTCCAGGGCCCGAGCCGGGGTTCAGGCTCTCTGCTGTGGCAACCAGTCTTCTAACCGGCGAACAGCCTCTTCCATTTCCTCGATCTTGCCCGCATAGGAAAAGCGCATCGTCCGATGGCCGTCCAGCGGATCGAAATCGCGTCCCGGGGTTGCTGCAATGTTGATTTCGGCGATCATCCGGCGGGCAAATTCCATACTGTCATTGGTGAAACGCGATACATCGCAATAAGCATAAAAGGCCCCGTCCATCGGCGCAGCAAGGCTGAGGCCGATACGTGGGAGATGATCCAGCAGGATCAGCCGGTTCTGGCGATAGCGATCCTTCACCCGTTCAAGTTCCGCCGTTGCATGGAAGGCTTCGATGGCGGCGCGCTGCGAAAGCTCCGGTGCGGAGATATAAAGGCTCTGGCTCAGTCGCTCGATGGCGCGCGTATCGCTTTCGGGCAAAACCATCCAGCCGATACGCCAGCCGGTCATGCAGTAATATTTTGAGAATGAGTTGATGACGGTCACATCATTGGAAATCTCCAACGCGGTGACATCATCCGCCTCGTAGGAAAGCCGGTGATAGATTTCGTCCGAGATCACCCGGATACCCAGATCGCGAGCCGTTTCAATGATCGCCTTGAGTTCCGGCTTGTCGATGACAGCGCCGGTCGGATTGGCCGGGCTTGCAAACAGAACGCCCTTCAAAGGTTTCTCGGCATGCGCCGCCGCAAGCGCTTCGGCGGTCAATGACGCCGAGGTTCCATTGCCCGTCGGTATCTCCACGACCTCAAGGCCAAGCGCGGTCAATATGTTGCGGTAGGCGGGATAGCCGGGGCGTGTAATGGCAACCCGGTCGCCCGGATCGAAATAGACGACAAAGGCCAGATTGAAGGCAGCGGATGAGCCAGTGGTTACGGCAATGCGTTCCGGCGAGACCGAAATCCCGTAGTGATCGGCATAATGCGCAGCAATCGCCTCCCGCAGTTCAATCAGCCCCAGAGCGTCCGTATAGCCGATGCGCCCGTCCTTCAAGGCGCGTTCGGCAGCTTGCCGGACAGCGGCGGGTGCGGGATCGGCTGGCTGGCCTACCGCCATGGAAATGATCGGATGCCCGGCTGCACGACGGCGGTTGGCCTCTGCCAGAACGTCCATGGCGTGAAAGGGCTCAACTGCGCTGCGGCTGGAAAGAGTAACCACCATTACCTCCAAAAAATTGCGAATGTCGCTTTCTGAACCCGCCGTATAATCGCCGGATTGCTAAAGCAACAGCACCTTTCGAGAAAATACGACCAAATAGATTATCCCAACCTCCGCCTATCGGTGATTGAAAGCAAAGGCTATAAGATTCGCGCCGGTTTGAAGAAGGAAGAGCAGCACGATGGGGATGATGACTTCACCTTTCCCAGCCAGAAGATTTTCTTTCCATAGGATGGTCAGACGTTCGGTCGCTGTAATGGCCGCGGCGTCCATAGCCGTCACCAGTGCCCTGCCCGCATTCGCGCAGTCGCGCGGGGGTGGCGTTCCCATCGTTCGAGACGCGGAAATCGAGGCCCTTGTTGCCGATTATGCCGCACCGATCCTCAAGGCGGCCGGACTGGGCGGCCGCGGCGTTCGCGTCATCCTGGTCAATTCGCCGAGTTTCAATGCCTTCGTTGATGGCCGCCGTATTTTCATCAACACGGGCGCAATCATGCAGGCGGAAACACCCAATGAAATCATCGGTGTGATCGCGCACGAATCGGGCCACCTCGCGGGCGGCCATCAGGAGCGCCTGCGCGAACAATTGAGCCGGGCTCGCAATATGGCGATCATCGGCATGCTGCTGGGCGTTGGCGCGGGTGTGGCCGGTGCCGCAAGCGGTAGCGGCAACGCGGCAGGTGCCGGCGCGGGTATCGCAATGGGTTCGGGCGAAATGGCCATGCGCAGTGTGCTCAACTATCAGCGCACCGAGGAAATGACGGCCGATCGCCTCGCCGTGAACTATCTCAATGCCACCGGGCAATCCACCAAGGGAATGCTCGACACTTTCGAGCGCTTTGCATCGGCCTTGTCGCTCACCGGCACACAGATCGATCAGTACCGCATCAGCCACCCATTGCCGCGTGAGCGCATTGCCAATCTGGAAGAGCTTGCGAGAAAGAGCCCCTATTTCAACAAGACCGATTCACCGGCCCTTCAGCTGCGCCACGATATGGCGCGCGCGAAGATCGCCGCTTATTCGGGCAATATGGGCGCGCTTCAACGCATGTTCCGCAATAATCCCGGCGGCCTCCCTGCCCGTTATGGCAATGCCATCACGACATTCCTGAACGGCTCGGCCCGCGCCGCATTGCCCAAGTTCGATGCCTTGGTCAAGGAGCAGCCGAAGAGCCCATATTTCCAGGAAATGCGCGGCGAAGTCCTGCTGAAAGCAAACGATGCTTCGGGAGCGGCAAAGGCTTTCCAGAAGGCTGTTTCGCTCGATCCGCGTAAATCGCCGCTGTTGCGCATGAGCTATGGGCGCGCCCTTATGCTCACCGGCGCCAAGGCGAACATGCCGACGGCGATCAAGGAGATCAAGGCCGGCATCGCATCCGATCCGGAGTTTCCAGGCGGCTATGCCTATCTCGCGCAGGCATATGGCCAGCAAGGGGATATGGCGCTCGCAGACCTCGCCACCGCCGACATGAACTATTATTCTGGCAAGCTTCAGCAGGCCCAGATATTCGCCATCCGCGCGCAAAAGCAGATGAAGCCCCGCTCTCCGGAGTGGCTTCGTGCGCAGGACATCATCAATGCCAAGAAAAGCAAGTAAGGCGGCAATTTACGCCTGACGCCGATATTCAAGACAGATTGGAATTTGGAATGAAGAACGCAGTTTCCATAACAGTTGCCAGTGGCATTGCGGGCATTGCCGCCCTTGCATTGGGTTATTACGCGGGAACCGCCCGGCAAGCTCCGGCGGCTGCCCCGGTGGAAATCCCTGCCGCGGCGCCTGTGGCGATGAACCAGCAGGCGATCGAGAATGTCGTGCGCAATTATCTGATCCAGAACCCGGAACTGATGCTGGAAGTGCAAAGTGCGCTTGAAACCAAGCAGGCACGTGCAGCCCAGGAACAGATCAAGCAGGTATTGGCCGCCAATCGCAGCTCCCTTTACGATCCGAAGCATGATGCGGTCTTCGGTAATCCGGACGGCGACGTGACTGTCTACGAGTTCTTCGACTACAATTGCGGTTACTGCAAGCGGGCCCTGCCCGACATGGAAGCGATCCTGAAAACCGACAAGAATGTGCGGTTCGTCATGAAGGAATTCCCCATCCTCGGACCGGATTCCGCCAAGGCGCATGTCGTGGCACAGGCGTTCAGAGCGTTGATGCCGGAAAAATATGCTGAGTTCCACGAAGTACTGTTGGGCGCGCAAGAGCGCGCTACGGAAGATTCCGCCATCGCCGATGCCGTGAAACTGGGAGCCGATGAAACACAGCTGCGCGAAAAGATGAAGGACCCGGCCATTACCGGCGCATTCCAGCAGACCTATCAGTTGGCTCAGCAGTTGAACATCACCGGCACGCCATCCTACATCATCGGCGATGAACTGGTTCCCGGCGCAATCGGCGTGGATGGACTGGTCGAGAGAATCGCCGCTGCGCGTGCTGGCGCGAAAAACTAGGCAGCGGGTTCGCGGCTTGACGGATCACATTTGTGAAACAGTTTAAGCTGCGGCATTCGACAGCTGTATCAGACGAAGAGAATTGCCGTGTTGCCTGCCTTATTTTGCAAAGAATAGCGGGAAAAACCGGTTCGGCAAAACATCTGCAATGATTTAGAGGGTTTCAGCTTGCGTCCAAGCCCTCTATATGGAATGCGAAGTATACCGAAATTTCGTGGTAGTGCGTTATCAGTCGCGGACGGATATGGCAAAAACGGTTTTTGTTTTGAACGGCCCCAATCTCAACCTTCTCGGCAAACGAGAACCGGGGATATACGGTGTTGCAACGCTCGAGGATATCGAAGCGAGTTGCAAGCGTGAGGCTGAACAACTCGGACTTGATGTCGATTTCCGTCAGTCCAATTACGAAGGCGATCTGGTGACCTGGATTCAGGAAGCGGGCGATAAAGACGCCTATGTCCTCATCAATCCGGCCGCCTATAGCCACACTTCGGTTGCTATTCATGATGCAATCCGCTCGGCCAAGGTAAAGGCTGTGGAAGTGCATCTTTCGAACATACATGCGCGTGAGGCTTTCCGGCATCACTCCTATGTATCCGCAGTCGCCAAAGGCGTTATTTGCGGCTTTGGCGCGGAAGGATACCTGCTCGGTCTGCGCGCGCTTGCGGCAATTGCCAAAGAAGAAGAAAACAACGGGCAAAGCGTTAAAGGGGCCTGATATGTCCAGCAAAAACTCCGTCATCGACAAGGAAACGATCCGCGACCTGGCGGATATCCTCAATGAAACCGACCTGACCGACATCGAAGTCGAGCACGGTGACCTGCGTATCCGCGTTTCACGCAAGGTTACGGTCCAGGCCGCAGCGACTGTTATGCCTGCCGCAGCACCTGTTGCAGCCGCTCCTGCGCCGGTTGCAGCCGCCGCCGAGCCGACAAAGGCCGATCTGTCGAAGAACGCCGTTCCGTCACCGATGGTTGGCACCGCCTATCTCGCTCCGGCTCCGGGCGCCCGCAACTTCATCGAGGTTGGCGCGCAGGTGAAGGAAGGCCAGACCCTCCTCATCATCGAAGCCATGAAGACGATGAACCAGATTCCGGCCCCGCGCGCCGGCACTGTGAAGGCCATCCTCATCGAAGACGCTCAGCCGGTTGAATTCGGTGAGCCGCTCGTCGTAATCGAATAAGATAGCAGATTACGGCTTATTCAATGAACGGGCAGCAAAGCGCAATGTTTCAAAAGATACTCATAGCCAATCGTGGCGAAATCGCTCTTCGCGTGCTCAGGGCTTGCAAGGAACTGGGCATCAAGACCGTCGCCGTCCACTCCACGGCCGACGCCGACGCGATGCATGTGCGCCTGGCAGACGAAAGTGTGTGCATCGGCCCGCCGCCGTCGCGCGACAGCTATCTGAACATCCATCAGATTGTTGCTGCCTGCGAGATCACCGGCGCCGACGCAATCCATCCGGGTTACGGCTTCCTGTCGGAAAACGCCAAGTTTGCGGAAATTCTCGAAGCACACGGCATCACCTTCATCGGCCCCACCGCTTCGCATATCCGTATCATGGGCGACAAGATCGAAGCCAAGCGCACTGCAAAGCGCCTCGGCATTCCGGTCGTTCCGGGTTCCGATGGCGGTGTGACGGACGACGTGGAAGCTGCCCGCATCGCCAAGGAAATCGGCTATCCGGTCATCATCAAGGCTTCGGCCGGTGGTGGCGGACGCGGCATGAAGGTTGCCCGCAGCGAGGAAGATCTTTCCATCGCTCTTGCAACCGCCCGCTCCGAAGCTGGCGCAGCCTTCGGCGATGACGCAGTTTACATCGAGAAGTATCTCGAAAAGCCGCGTCACATCGAAGTCCAGGTCATGGGTGACGGGGCTGGCAATGCCATCCATCTGGGCGAACGCGACTGCTCGCTGCAGCGCCGCCACCAGAAAGTATGGGAAGAAGCCAACTCACCGGCGCTCAATGCCGAGGCACGCGACAAGATCGGCATGGTCTGCGCCAATGCCTGTGCGGAACTGGGCTATCGCGGTGCGGGAACGATCGAGTTCCTCTATGAAGACGGCGAATTCTATTTCATTGAAATGAACACGCGTCTTCAGGTGGAGCATCCGATCACGGAAGCCATCACCGGCATCGATCTTGTTCACGAACAGATTCGCGTTGCTGCCGGTCTCGGCCTGTCGGTAAAGCAGAAGGATATCCGCTTCTCCGGCCATGCAATCGAGTGCCGTATCAACGCGGAAGATCCGCTGACATTTGCGCCCTCGCCGGGCTTGATCACCCATTATCACACGCCGGGCGGCCTCGGCATCCGCGTGGATTCGGGCGTCTATTCCGGTTATCGCATTCCGCCATATTACGACAGCCTTATCGGCAAGCTCATCGTGCATGGTCGCAACCGCGTTGAATGCATGATGCGCCTGCGCCGTGCGCTGGACGAGTTCGTGGTGGATGGCGTGAAAACCACCCTGCCTCTCTTCCAGGATCTGATTGCCAATCAGGATATTGCCAACGGCGACTACGACATTCATTGGCTGGAAAAATACCTGGCCAAGAAAACCAAGAGCGAAAGCGCCTGACGAAAGTGACCGCAGGAGTGTCCCCGGACGACTATTCAATCGAACCGGAGCTGCTCCTGCGGGCCTACGCCACGGGAATATTTCCCATGGCCGAAGAAGCCCACGATCCGGAAGTCTTCTGGGTTCGTCCCGAGAGGCGTGGCGTTATCCCCCTTGATGGCTTCCATATTCCCAAAAGCCTCCAGAAAACGATCCGACAGGGCATTTTCGACATAAAGCTCGATAGCGATTTCGATGGCGTGATCGAAGGGTGCGCCAGCGGAACTGGCGAGCGCGCGCGCACGTGGATCAATGGTCCAATCCGCGAGGCCTACCGAAAACTGTTCGAGATCGGGCATTGCCATACAGTCGAAGCGTGGCATGACGGCAAGCTTGTCGGCGGACTTTACGGCGTCACGCTCGGACGCGCCTTTTTCGGCGAGAGCATGTTTACGCGCAAGCGGGATGCGTCCAAGGTCTGTCTGGCCTATCTGGTCCAGCATCTGGTCAGCCGAGGCTTCGTTCTTCTCGACACCCAGTTCACCACGCCGCATCTTGAGAGATTCGGCGCCGTGGAAGTTCCAAGGAAGAAATACGAGAAACTGCTGGAAACGGCGCTCGACGGAATAGCGCGTTTCTAGAGCACACTGCCTACGGCTTGCAGAGAATGATGCGCAACAAAAGGCTGGTTTATTTGCGCTGATCGGGCGGAGGCACTTCCGACTTCTGCTTGCAGTCCTTCAGCCAGACGTCATAGATTGGGTGCTCGACAGCATTGAGGCCGGGGCTATCGGCAAACATCCAGCCGGTAAAGATACGGCGTATTTTCCGATCCAGCGTAATCTCATCGACCTGAACGAAGCCGTCCGTGCGTGGCGCTTCATTCTCCGTACGCGAATAACAGACTTTCGGCGTCACCTGGAGCGCGCCGAACTGAACGGTCTCATTGATGTACACATCAAAGGTTGTGATGCGGCCTGTGATTTTGTCGAGACCCGAGAACTCCGCAACCGGATTGGTAATGCGTTCGGCCATCGCTGCCTGAAAGCAGCTGGCAGTCGCCATGAACGAGATCAGGGCAAGCTGAACAGCCCTTTTGATCGAGTTTTTTCCGTTGCCGGGAGATTGCTTCGTCAAAACGGAGATCCGCATCCAAAGGGTTAAATTAAGCTGGAACAATTCCTAAGCATGAATTGTGACGATTCGTTGCCCTGTCGCAAGCCGCAATGCAGCCCCGGGGCGTGAAGCAAACCATCTATCCTCAAGCCTTTTCGCGATGGCGTCAAAAGGCGGACATAAGAAATCCGGCGCGGATTAACGCGCCGGAGAAGAACCGAAACAGATTATCAGTTGCCCGGCGTCCAGGCATCGTACTCGCCGGTCACACGCGGACGTTCCGCAGGCTCCGCACCCGGACGGGCAATAGCGCCCTTCGGACGATAAGCCAGAGGAGAACCGGTAAGGTTCTGCAGATGCGGCTTCTGCCATTCGCGCGGACGATAGTCTTCCTTGGACGGCGGCGTATCGACCCGATGATGCATCCAGCCGTGCCAGCCGGGAGGAATAGCGCTTGCTTCCGCATAGCCATTGAAGATTACCCAGCGGCGCGTGCGGCCTTCGGAATCCTTGCCGCCCTGATAATAGATATTGCCGAACTCGTCCTCGCCGACCCGCTCGCCCTTGCGCCACGTATGAAACCGCGTACCGAGCGTCTGACCGTTCCACCAGGTGAAAACTTGCGTAATAAATTTCTTCATGACCTATTCCAGATCCATCATTGCCACGGGTGATCGGAACCACCGGGTTTTCTTGCTTATGGCCCTATCGCCCGGCCATGGCAAGGGTCAAGTTGCCGCTGTCACAAGAGTATGAAGAGCCAAAGCGCTGCGCGCTTCAGGCTTTTATATTTCCGCATGTCTTGATCCCCAAAACGGTCCCCGCTTGAAGTGACACGCTTTACATGCTCCAGCCTTCGAGTGACTTTTCCATCACCAGCACAGGTTCCTTGCAATTGGGATCGCCCCAATCTTCATTACGGCCGACCTTGCTGTAGCCCTTGCGCTCATAGAAAGTCACCGCTTTGGTGTTTCTCTCGATCACTTCGAGCTTCATCGTCCGGACACCCGGAAAAGCCATCTCGATTTCAGCGAGAAGCATCGTCCCGATACCCTGAACCTGTGCATCGGGGCGAACATAAAGCTGATGCAGCGAAGCCTTGCTTTCTTCCGACTGACTGGCAAAAGCCATTCCGTCGATACCGCCATTGCCATTATCGGTAACAATGAACTCCGAGTAAGGCTTCTTGAGATTGGCCTTCAGCACGGCGATGCTGTGCCACTGGGCGGTAACGGCATTCACCATTTCCCGCCCGAGAAGATCATCGAAGGTCGCGTGCCAGGTCGATACGAGCAGGTCATTTACTGCCTTGAGATCGGATTCTGTCGCGCTCCTGACCCACATTACTCTTCGATCCCGAGCTTGGCCTTGACCAGTTCATTGACGGATTGCGGGTTGGCCTTGCCGCCCGTTGCCTTCATGACCTGACCGACGAACCAGCCAGCCAGTGTCGGCTTGGCTTTCGCCTGCTCGACCTTTTCCGGGTTGGCGGCGATAACGTCGTCGACGGCCTTTTCGATGGCGCCGGTATCCGTGACCTGCTTCATGCCGCGTTCTTCAACGAGCTTCTTCGGGTCTCCGCCTTCATTCCAGACGATCTCGAAAAGGTCTTTAGCGATCTTGCCGGAAATCGTGCCTTCCTTGATGAGATCGATGATCGCGCCGAGCTGATCAGGAGTAATCGGCGATTCCTCGATATCCTTGCCCGCCCGGTTCAGCGCGCCAAGGAGATCGTTGATGACCCAGTTTGCAGCAGCCTTCCCGTCGCGACCGGCAGCAACTGCCTCATAGTAGTCAGCAATCGCCTTCTCGGTCACGAGGATGGAGGCGTCGTAAACGGAAATGCCTTGCGTTTCCACGAGGCGCTGCTTCTTGACGTCCGGCAATTCCGGCAGTTCTGCGGCCAACGCGTCGACGAAGGCCTGATCGAACTCGAGCGGCAGCAGATCGGGGTCGGGGAAATAGCGGTAGTCATGCGCTTCTTCCTTGGAGCGCATCGAACGTGTTTCACCCTTAACCGGATCGAACAGGCGTGTTTCCTGATCGATGGAACCGCCATCCTCAAGAATCGCTATCTGGCGGCGCGCTTCATACTCGATGGCCTGTCCGACGAAACGGATCGAGTTGACGTTCTTGATTTCGCAGCGCGTGCCGAATTCGCCACCGGGACGACGAACGGAAACGTTCACGTCGGCGCGCATCGAGCCTTCGTCCATATTGCCGTCGCAAGTGCCAAGATAACGGACAATCGTGCGCAGCTTGGTGAGATAGGCGCGCGCTTCATCCGACGAGCGCAGGTCCGGCTTCGACACGATTTCCATCAGCGCCACGCCTGAACGGTTCAAGTCGACATAGGACATGGTCGGATGCTGGTCGTGCATGGACTTGCCCGCATCCTGCTCCAGATGCAGGCGCTCGATGCCGATTTCCACGTCTTCGAACTGGCCCTTATTGTCCGGGCCGACCGAAATCATGATCTTGCCCTCGCCGACGATCGGCTGCTTGAACTGCGAAATCTGATAGCCCTGCGGCAAATCCGGATAGAAATAGTTCTTGCGATCGAAAACCGACTTCAGATTGATCTGGGCATTGAGCCCGATGCCCGTGCGTACCGCCTGCTTGACGCATTCCAGATTGATGACCGGCAACATGCCCGGCATGGCCGCATCAACCAGAGAAACATTGGAATTAGGCTCCGCACCAAACGAAGTGGAGGCGCCGGAAAACAGCTTGGATTCTGACGTGACCTGCGCATGGACTTCCATGCCGATGACGACTTCCCAGTCGCCCGTCGCGCCGGAAATGAAGCGTTTCGGTTCCGGCGTGCGCGTATCAATAAGGGTCATAGTAACTCGTCTATCTCTTCCTGTGCAACGCAATGCGCAGCAAAAATTCTACCTGACTTTGGCTAAAACAAACGGCGAAGACTGGCAAGCCTTCTCTGCCCTTCAGCGTGATTTGCTCAAGCTTTCGTATGCAGCTTCGCAGCCGGGACTTCGCTAAAACCTAGACGCCTGTAAAGTTTTTCGGCGCCAGAAGGGTTATCCCGCTCCACTTTCAAACTAACTGTTGTCTGACTGCGGTGGCAGAAAAGGCGAAGCACATGAACCAAAAGCGCTTCCCCCAAACCTTCCCGCCGCCTGCCTGGATCGACAACCAGATCCTTAATGAAAGCGCTATTCCAGCACTGCACAAATCGACAGACCGATGGGCCTGATCGAGAACCAGAACGGCCAGCTCGGGATCGTACTCATTATCGGTTATCAGCCCATTGTACCAGTTGTCGAAACCGGCAACCGAGCCGCCTCCATTGGCATAGGCACGAACCAGCAAATCATGGGTGGCGCGTGCATATTCGTGAGAGAACGCGGCTATGCTGACATCGGCTGGCCATGCAGGTTGGCGTGGCTCTTCGTGCATCGTCAGTTCCAGATGGAGATATGACAGTCCATTCATGTCACACCCTCGACCGCGAATTGCACTTGAAATGAAAAGGCCGCGCAGTGCGCGGCCTTTTCATATAAATCAAACCAGGAAGAATTAAGCCTCTTCGGACTTGTCTTCGTCGGCCTTCTTCTTGGGAGCAGCCTTCTTCTTCGCGGCAGCCTTCTTGGCAGGCTTTGCTTCCGAAGCTGCATCTTCGTCTTCAGCCGTCAGCTCTTCCTTCGAAACCTTCTTGTCGGTCACGCTGATGTTGGCGAGCAGATGGTCGACGACCTTTTCTTCGAAGATCGGGGCGCGCAGGTTGGCAACGGCATCCGGCGTCTTGCGCAGGAATTCGTAGATTTCCTTTTCCTGGCCCGGATAGCGACGAACCTGGTCGTAAACAGCGCGCTGCAGTTCTTCTTCCGTCACTTCCACGCCTGCCTTCTCGCCGATTTCGGAGAGAACGAGGCCAAGACGAACGCGACGTTCAGCGAGCTTGCGATATTCTTCGCGAGCAGCTTCTTCGGTGGTCTCTTCGTCTTCGAACGTGCGGCCAGCCTGCTGCAGGTCGAAGTTGATCTGCTGCCAGATGTTGTTGAACTCAGCGTCAACAAGCTTCTGCGGCGTTTCGAACTGGTAGTCACCGTCCAGCGCATCGAGAATCTGACGCTTTACCTTCTGGCGGGTGATCTGGCCGTACTGGCTTTCGATCTGTTCGCGAACAACCTGACGCAGACGCTCAAGCGATTCGATGCCGAGCTTCTTTGCGGCTTCGTCATCAAGAACGAGTTCGTTCGGCTTGGCAACTTCCTTGACCTTGATGTCAAAGGTAGCTTCCTTGCCAGCCAGGTGAGCGGCACCGTATTCAGCAGGGAACGTAACGTTGATGACCTTCTCGTCGCCAGCCTTGAGGCCAACGAGCTGCTCTTCGAAGCCCGGAATGAACTGGCCGGAACCGAGAACAAGCTGCGCGTCGTTGTCGGCGCCGCCTTCGAACGGCTCGCCGTCGAGCTTGCCCAGGTAATCGATGGTAACGCGATCTTCGTTTTCTGCCTTGCCCTTCTTGGTTTCGAAGGTGCGGGTCGAAGAAGCGATGCGCTTGACCTGCTCGTCGACTTCCTCATCGGAAATATCGACGACTTCACGGGTAACGGCGATCTTGGAGAAGTCCTTGACTTCGATTGCCGGCAGAACTTCGTAGTTCAGCGAGAAAACGAAATCGGCCTTGCCGTCGAGAACCTTTTCGGCCTCTTTTTCGTCTTCAGACATGATGACTTCAGGCTGGGTGGCCGACTTTTCGTTACGGTCAGCGAGAATCGAGCGCGACGAATCGTTGAGGATTTCGTTGACGATCTCGGCCATGAAGGACTTGCCGTACATCTTGCGCAGATGACCTGCAGGAACCTTGCCCGGACGGAAGCCGTTGATCTTGGCGCGACCGCGCGCAGTTTCGAGCCGCTCCGAGAGCTTGGCTTCGAGGTCCTTGGCCGGAACCACGACTTTGATCTCGCGCTTCAGCCCTTCATTGAGCGTTTCGGTAACCTGCATGTTCAAACCTTCACTTCTTGTCATTGTCCCGCCGTCACCGGCTTTCTTGCCTTGTCGCGGGAGAGAAATTCTTTTGCCTTATGGCAGTTGGTGCGGATGGAGGGACTCGAACCCCCACGGTCTCCCGCCAGAACCTAAATCTGGTGCGTCTACCAATTTCGCCACATCCGCTTCTGAACCGAAGCGCGTTCCTCAGAACACACCATTATTCGTCTCAGATATTGAACCGCCCCTCGAAAGCGCGCGTCTCTATATCATCCAATTTTCCCGGTTCAAAGGAAAAAAGCCACCTTCCCGGAGAGAATTACCGGGTTCGCTCTGGCTGCCCTTTTCCGCCTCTATATAGCGATCCTGTGACATCAGCCAACCCTTTTCAAAAAGGAGGTGCCGTCAGGGTCAATATAGCGGCTCCTGATAGAGCTGCCTTCCATCGTCTTGCAGGGCTTTGATGACCGGCGCGCCTTTCGGATCGACCGCAACAACGGCGGTGATGCGACGCTCTCGCTGGCTGTCCTCGATCGCCCGTCCCTGCCCTTCAGGTACATAATATCGTTCGATGCCGAAATTGAGACGAACATTCGATTGCGGATCATCGGATATGGAGGATGCGGCTTCGCCGCGAATCTGCACTTCGTCCGCAGCAAGGTCCGAAAGAGGAGCGAATGAAGCGCGTGAAATCCGCGCTATGCCGTTGGCGTCGGGCTTTACCGCCACATAGACGGCTCGCGAACCGGCGGAAGGCGTACCGCCGATCTCCTTCCTCGCGAGGCTGGAAATCTCGTAGGCAAGAACGACATAGTCACCACGCATCAGATCACGCGGGTCGAAAGGCTCCGTCTGGAGCGTCACTTCCGCGCCGGAGCGCAGGATCGAGGCGCGCTTTTCAATGGCGGCATAAAGAATGCCCGTTTGCAGCAATGCGGTTATGGCCGCCCCTACATAGAGCCATCTGAACCGGGTGGTCATGGATGCACCTCCACGCTGCTTTTCCTTCCGAACCGGTTCTCCATGCGCCGCACGAATGCCGCCAGCAGCAGGACCAGAATGCCCGCAGTCAGGAAGAAGCCGGAGGTGCCGATCATCGTGCCGACCGTTTCGAAAGCCAGATAGAGAACCTGGATCGAAAATGCGGCATAGGCGATGGAGCGCAACCCGCCATTGTTCCGCCCGGCTACCGCAATCGCTCCGATCGCAAGCGCCAGAATGAAGATGCTATATACTATATCCCTGTCCAGACCTGCGGAAATGCTGGAATAGGAAAACATCTGGTTGAGTTGAAGCGTGACGAGCGACAGCAGCGCCAGAAGCAGGCCATAGGCCGCGAGCGGATGAGCGAAGCGGGTCAGTCTCTGCATTGTTGCATGGGCAAAACCGTCGGCCAGTATGAGACCAATACCCACGATCAGCATAAGCACCAGCACGGTATTGCTTTCGCGCTCCGCATAGATGAGCAAAGCCCAGCCTATGGAGAACATCGCCCACAGGTGCGCCGCATGCCGCGAGTGCGTGAACAACGCCGCAGCGGCACCGAACGCCAATAGCAGCGGTCCGACCCAGCGATAGGTCAAGTCATCATAAGATGACGTGTCGAACACATATGTCGAAAGATAGAAGCAGGCGACGGCTGCCCCAAATGCAGCCAGCACCGGGGCGCGCAGAAGAAAGGCCGAAATCAGGACACCGACAGACCAGTAGATTGCCGCGGAATGGATGTCGCCGGACAAATGATACATTTGCCCTACAAGCGCCAGCCCCGCTCCGAAGGATGCAGCGCCTACAATATAGCATACTGGCGGAAACAGCTTGTCACCCCGCGCTTGCCGCCACGCACCACCGAGATAGCTTGCCCATATAAGAACGAATATGAGGCCGATGCGCATAAGACGCGGCATTTCCTGCCAGTTGGCGGCGACGAGCATGATAACGGCTGCACCAAGGAGCAGCCCGCCAAGGGTGGCCAGAACGGAACCGAGACTGAAGACCGAAGCTCGTTTTTCAAGGTCGGCATTCAGTTTCGATGCAGTCTCCGCATCGATCAGGCCGTCCCGCTGCCATCGCTCTATCAGGCGTTCAACAGAAATGGAAAATGACAAATTAGCTCCTGCTCATTCCGTCAGTTGTTGCTGCCGCAACCGTAAGCGGTTGAGAACATATAGGAAACCGCGCAGCCGGCAAAGAGTGGATCAAATCGCTTTGCGGCAATTTTGTGCCCTGCCACTCTAATCGATTTAGGGTGACGTGCAGAGCCCGCAAGGCAGCTATGCAAAGTCGGGTCTGCAACCTGCGAAAACAATAGCTTATATCATGGGCAACAAACGAGATGAATTGAACAGAACTCCAGTTCCTCAACGATGAAGGAATAGCACGATGAACCTGCTTCGCTCTTACAACAACTGGCGCCGTTACCGCGACACCGTCAATGAACTCAGCCAGCTCTCCACCCGTGAGCTGAACGATCTTGGCATCTCCCGCGCGGACATTCCGTTCGTGGCTCGCCAGACCAAGGCTCGCTAATTCAACGGGCCTCATAATTTTCCCGATAGGGATTTCTCCAAGTCTGGCTCCTCCTCCCACCAGACTTGGTTCATCGCCAAACCATCCTCCTCCCAGGTTTGGCGATAACAAGACCGGTTCTCCTCCTCCCAACACCGGTCTTACTATAATGGCATCCGTCGCTCCTCCTCCCGCGACGGATGCCATTTCTTTTTGCGGCTCCTTTCCCGTCTAGCCAGCCTTCTCCATTGAAGGCGCCCTGCAAAGGCGATATGGGAATGGCCATGTCAAACACATCCGATCTTACTCCCGTTCACGTCGTCGGCGGCGGCCTTGCCGGTTCTGAAGCTGCATGGCAGCTCGCGCAGGCGGGCGTGCCCGTCATACTGCACGAAATGCGCCCCGTGCGCGGCACCGATGCCCACAAGACCGAGCAGCTTGCCGAGCTGGTCTGTTCCAATTCATTCCGCTCGGATGATGCCGAAACCAATGCCGTCGGCGTCCTTCATGCCGAGATGCGCCTCGCCGGTTCGCTCATCATGGCTTGCGCCGATGCACATCAGGTTCCAGCTGGCGGTGCGCTGGCCGTCGACCGCGAAGGCTTTTCGCAAGCCGTCACGGCCAGGCTTGAAGCCCATCCGCTGATTACCATTGTTCGGGAAGAAGTCACCGGCCTGCCTCCGGCGGAATGGGGCACGACCATCGTTGCCACTGGCCCCCTGACCGCGCCTTCACTGGCGGAGGCCATTCAGGCGCAAACCGGCGCGGACGCTCTGGCCTTCTTCGATGCCATTGCGCCGATCATCCATTTTGATTCGATCAATATGGATGTGTGCTGGTTCCAGTCCCGCTATGACAAGGTTGGCCCCGGCGGCACCGGCAAGGACTATATCAACTGCCCGATGGACAAGGAGCAGTATGAGGCCTTCGTCGCCGCACTGGTTGAAGGCGACAAGACCGACTTCAAGGAGTGGGAAGGCACACCCTATTTCGATGGCTGCCTGCCGATCGAGGTCATGGCCGAACGGGGGCCGGAAACCTTGCGCCACGGCCCGATGAAGCCGATGGGCCTTACCAATGCGCATAACCCGACTGTAAAGCCCTATGCTGTCGTGCAGCTTCGCCAGGACAATGCGCTCGGCACGCTCTACAACATGGTCGGCTTCCAGACGAAGCTGAAATATGGCTCGCAGACAGGCATCTTCAAAATGATTCCGGGTCTGGAAAATGCGGAATTTGCGCGTCTCGGCGGCCTTCACCGCAACACTTATCTGAATTCTCCCGTGCTGCTCGACGCTACGCTTCGACTGAAATCACGCGAGACACTGCGCTTTGCCGGTCAGGTTACGGGCTGCGAAGGCTATGTGGAATCGTCAGCGATCGGCTTGCTGGCAGGCCGTTTCACTGCTGCGGAAAAGCTTGGACAGACACTGACGCCGCCTCCGGGAACCACCGCATTCGGTGCCCTGCTCGGGCATATTACGGGTGGGCATATCGTGGCGGATGACGAACCCGGTAAACGTTCGTTCCAGCCGATGAATGTCAATTTCGGCCTGTTCCCGCCTGTTGATGTTCCCAAGCCTGAAGGCAAGCGCCTGCGCGGCAAGGAAAAGACAATTGCCAAGAAGCGTGCGCTTTCCGCGCGTGCTCTGGCTGATTGTAGGCAATGGCTTGGGTTGGCCGAGTGATATTGCGATGGGCTTCAGTTCGAATGGACTGAAGCCTCTCCTTTTTGAATGCTTAGAAACTGGCTCTGAACATCAGCCATTGTTTCCGAATAGCCGAAATGTCCGCCACCTTCTCCACAGTCTCGGTGCCAAGGCGCTCGATTGCTCGCAGATAGGCCGGGACAAGCGCCAAAGGCAAAAATGCCGGAGCAAGGCTCTTCGGCAGTTGCGACTTGCTTTTCTCAAAAATCGCCAGATGCTCCCGCGCGAAAGCCAGCATGATGCTGATGACGCGTCCGGTGGCCGCTTTGTCTTCACCGGCAAGGAAGACCTCGCGAGTCACACCCACCGCCTGCAACATATCCGCCGGGACATAGAGTTGCCCACGCCGCCGATGAATGGGCATGAGACGAAGCAAACCGGTCACGGCCTGCGCGACGCCGGCATGGCCGGTTGTCTCGGTCTGTGCCTGCGCCGCGTCCCGGTCCAGTATAAAACCGGCCAGCTGGATGATCGCCGAAGCGGTTTCCCCGCAATAACCTTCCAGATCGTTGCGGCTCGGCATCGGATCGTCATAAAGATCAAAGATGCGCGCTTCGCAGTAATTGTCGAAGGCTGCTCGGGGCAATTCATATTTGTCGATTGTTCCGATAAGGGCTGCGGCAACGGGATGCGCTTCTGCGCTGCCCCTCGCCTCGCCGTTGATCAGATCACGCCACCATTGCAGGCGCACCTCTCCCGGCAGCGGTTCGTGGACCAGTTCGCGAATACGCGCAATTTCGGCATTGAACGCGTATAGTGCAGCCAGACCGCCGCGACGGTCTTCCGGCGCGTAAAGTACCGAAAGGTAGCGATCCCGGTCAGCTTCGCGAAGCAGTGCCAGGCAATGTGCCTCATTCTCGTTCATGGTATCAATCTACAGCAATCAGCGCCGCCGCAACCGCACGATCTTCGGCCAGAAGCACATTATAGGTGCGAACGGCAGCGCCGGTGCTCATTGGATCGGAAGAAATGCGATGGTCGCGCAAGATGGCGCGAACGTCTTCGGGAATCCGGCGCAGATCCATGCCCGTGCCTACCAGCAGGATTTCAATATCGGATGCCTGTTCCAGGATCATTTCCAGATCGGCTTTAGCCAGCAAGGGCGGCGTGGCGGGTTCCCAGCCGTGAATTCCCGAGGGGAGACACAGGATCGATCCGCGATGCGACATTTCCGCAAAGCGAAAGCCCCCATTGCCATAGGCATCAATGGGCGCGCGGCCGGGAAAATGGGCCTCTCTTATCTCTATCCCATGGGCCATTGTCAGCTTTCCAAATTCAGCGATTGCGCCAATTCGTCGTCCATGGAATCGCTGGACTCATTCGGTCCGCGCGGCTTGAGGCCGAACTGGACCAGCAAAGGAGCCGCGATGAAGATCGACGAGTAGCTTGCCACTATAATACCCACGCTCAATGCCAGCGCGAAACTGCGAATATCCGCGCCGCCAAAGGCATAAAGCGGGATATGTGCGAGGAATGTCACGAAGGACGTCAGCAAGGTACGCGACAGCGTCTGGTTGATCGAGGCGTCGATGATGGCAGGCAGCGGCGCGCTTTTATAGACGCGCAGGTTCTCGCGCACGCGGTCGTAGATCACCACCGTATCGTTCAGCGAATAGCCGATGATGGTCAGGATTGCCGCGACGCTCCACAGATTGAATTCCATGCGGAACACGATGAACATGCCCGCCAGAATGATGACGTCGTGCAGGGTAGACAGCACCGCACCAAGCGCAAGCTGCCAGCGGAACCGGACCCACACGTAAATGAAGATGCCGATCAGCGACAGAATGACCGCCAGAATGCCGGCGCGGGATAGCTGTTCCGAAACGGTCGGTCCAACGACTTCGACGCGCTGGAATGAATAATCCTGCTCGAACTCACCGCGCAGCTTCACGGCGACGGTTTGTTCTGCATCGTCGCCGACTTCCTGACTGCCGATGATGACGAGCGCGGAGCGCGGAGATTTTGCCGGCAGGACACGGGCGCTGTCGATGTTGAGCTCGGTAAGCCGCTCGGTGATATCCTCCAGATTGGCGTCGCCGCTGCGCGCCTGCAGTTCGACCATCGAGCCGCCACGGAAATCGATGCCATAGTTGAAGCCGATATTGACGAACAAGGCGACAACAATCGCGCAGGCAAGGACCGAAATGCCAAGCGTGACGAATTGGAGACGCATGAAGGGAATGTGCGTTACCGTCGGGACCAGTTTCAGGCGCCGCTTCGGCACTTCCTTCGGCTTGGCCGTGCGCACCCATTGCGCGATCAGCAGGCGCGTGAAGGTGAGCGTGGTGAAGAGCGTCGTGCCGATACCGACCGCGACCGTCAGCGCGAAACCATGCACTGTTCCCGAGCCGAGCAGGAACAGGACGAGCGCCGCAATCAGCGTGGTAAGGTTCGCATCGATGATGGTTGAAAAGAGCGCGATAAAAGCCCGATTCCATTGCCTGGACGACGGAATAGCCCTTGCGGCGATCTTCGCGCACACGTTCATAGATCAGGATGTGAGCGTCAACGGCCAGACCTATGGTCAGCACCAGACCGGCGATACTTGCAAGGCTGATCGATGCGCCGATCAGCGAAAGTATGGCTGTAAGGATGATGATGTTGACGGCGAGCGCGATCATCGCGATCACACCAAGGATGCCATAGGACAAGACCATGAACAGACCGACGAGCAGCGCGGCCAGCAAAGCGGCCAATGCTGCGGCGCTGGCGTAATCTTCGCCCAGAGCGGATGCAATCGTGCGTTCTTCCAGAACCGTCACGTTTTGCGGCAGAGCGCCCGAACGCAGCACGACCGCCATATTGTTGGCCGCCTGAAGATCGAAAGCGCCGGAAATCTGCAGCTCATTCGTGTCGAGCTTTTCATCCACGGCAGGCGCGGATACGATCTGGTTATCGACAACGATGGCAAAGCTTCCGCCAACCAGTTGCGAGGTTGCTTCGGCGAGATTCTTTCGGCCCGCATCGTCCAGCGTCAGCGTAATGACGGGTTCCGTATCGTCGTCCGCCAGCGTCGCCTTGGCGTCGGTCACATTGGCGCCGGTCAGGATCGGCTGTTTCTTGACGAGGTAACCGACAGGCGGATCGTCATAGGAGTAGATGACCTCACTGTCGGCCGGCGGCGTTCCACGAATGGCGTCATCCGGCCCCATCGTGCTGTCGACGGCGCGGAAAGAGAAATTGCCACGAACGCTGAGAATGTCCTTCAGAAGCTGCGCGTCGTAGACGCCAGGAACTTCAACCCGAATCTGATTGCGGTTTTCCGTTTCGACGAAGGGCTTGCCATATCCCAGTTCCTCGAGGCGCTGGCGCATGATGTTCGCCGTGAGCTCGAGTTCCCCTCGTCCCGGATTCTGCACTTGCAGGACCAGGCGCGAGCCGCCGGAGAGATCCAGCCCGAGGGCGATCTGCTGCTTTGGCAGGAAGCCTGGCAGTTTGGCCAGCGTTTCACGCGAGAAAAAGTTGGGGGAAGCGATGATGAAGCTCACGAGAACCGCGAGCCAGATCAGGGCAGATTTCCAGCGTGAAAAATAGAGCATAGAGCAGCAATTCCGTATCAGCTTGGATAGAGCAGGCCGGAGTTCACCTGTTGCGAACCGCTCTCCGGCGTCGTGGCGCGCACGTTCTGGCGCTTGCCGAATAATGCACAGGCCCCGGTTATGGAAATCTTACCGGGGCCTGCTTGTCGTAAAAGAATTACTTGTTCTTGTTGTCGGCGACAGGTTCGCCCTTCACGCGAACATCCATCAGGGTGCTGCGCATGACGCGGATGCGAACGCCTTCAGCAATTTCGACTTCGAGTTCGTTGTCATCAACGACCTTCTGAACCTTGCCGACAATGCCGCCGCCGGTGACAACGGTATCGCCGCGACGAACCTGAGACAGCATTTCCTGACGCTTCTTCATCTGGGTCCGCTGCGGGCGGATGATGAGGAAGTACATGATCACGAAGATCAGGATGAACGGCAGAATGCTCATGAGCATGTCTGGCCCAGCAGCGCCGCCGGATGCCTGAGCGAAAGCCGGTGTTACGAACATTAGGAACTCCTCTGAAGTCTCGAAGACAAATTATTATCGGCATTACAATGGTTAGCGCGCCAAATGCAACCGGCGATGACCCAGCCTGTGCCAAGGTCGCACACTTTTCGCCTCCGCTGTGGCATGTTAAGTCCATATTCCTATCATCAGGGACAAGAAATGACGACCGAAGACATACTCAGCCAGAAACTGGACCGTTTGATCGCCACTCTGGAACGCATTGCGCCGCCGGAAGCCAAAACACCCGATCTCGATGCCGCAGACTGCTTCGTCTGGGCACCGGAACGACTGACCCTTGATCCGGTCAAGCGTGTCAACCGAGTGGATATCGCGCTGATCCGTGGCGTAGATTTGGTGCGTGACCAGCTGGTGGACAATACCCGACGCTTTGCAAAAGGTTTCCCGGCCAACAATGTGCTGCTCTGGGGCGCGCGCGGCATGGGCAAATCCTCGCTCGTCAAGGCTGCGCAGGCAAGCGTCAACGCGGAAATGCCGGAGCGGGTACCGCTCAAGCTGATCGAAATCCACCGCGAGGACATTGATAGCCTTCCTACCTTGATGAATCTCATCAAGGACACGGACTATCGCTTCATCCTGTTCTGCGACGACCTCTCCTTCGATCACGACGACACGTCGTACAAATCGCTCAAGGCGGCGCTCGAAGGCGGCGTGGAAGGTCGTCCAGCCAATGTGATCTTCTATGCCACCTCGAACCGGCGCCACCTGATGCCGCGCGACATGATCGACAATGAGCGCTCGACGGCAATCAACCCTTCGGAAGCCATTGAGGAAAAGGTTTCGCTATCTGACCGCTTCGGTCTCTGGCTCGGTTTCCATAAATGCAGCCAGGACGATTATCTCGCCATGGTCGATGGCTATGCGGCCTATTTCAAGCTGGCTTACGATTCCGAAAAGATGCACGCCGAAGCGCTGGAATGGTCCACCACACGCGGAAACCGCTCGGGCCGTGTTGCATGGCAATATATACAGGATCTGGCGGGTCGCCTCGGCATAGCGATGTGAAACCACGATACCACCATGACTAGAAAGGCGGGCCTTGGGGCCCGCCTTCTTTTTTATCTCGGTGGTTTTTAAAGCGGGAGGTTCTCAAGTTGAACTGTCACCGCGCTCCGGGAACCGTCTTCTCGATCAGGATTCCAGATATTTGTTCGGATTGACCGGAGCGGAGTTCTTGCGCACCTCGAAGTGCAGCTTCGGAGATTTCGCGTTGCCGCTCATGCCCGACTTTGCAACTTCTTCGCCGCGACGGACTTTCTGTCCGCGCTGAACCAGTATCTGGCTGTTGTGACCGTAAACGGTAACAAGGCCGTTGTCGTGGCGGATCAGAACCGTCTGACCGAACTCCTTGAGGCCGTCACCGGCATAGATGACGACGCCATTTTCGGCAGCCTTCACCGAAGTTCCTTCCGGAACCATTATGTCGATGCCGTCGCTCACCGATGTGCCGTCACGCTGGCCAAAGCTCGCCAGAATACGGCCACGGACCGGCCAGCGCATCTGGGAAATGCCGGTTGAGGAAGGCGCTGCCGCCTGATCCTTTTCGGCATCCTCGATCACCTTGTTGCTCGCCTGCGGCGGCGTATAAGGCTTGACATCGGCATTGGCGGCTGGCGCAACAGCAGCCTTAGCCGGGTTTTCCGGCGGCTGCGAAACAGCTGCGACCTGTGTCGCGTTGCCTGCTGCGGCAGACGGAATTACGAGGGCCTGACCGACGCGGATGGCGCCGTTCGACAGCCCGTTGGCCTTCTTCAACTGCTCGACAGGCACATTGTGCTTCTGCGCGATGGAGAAGAGTGAATCGCCGCTCTTGACAGTATAGGTGCCGTTCGGTGCTGGCGGCGTGGTAGCATTTGCCCCCGCCGAGGCCATGTCGGTTGCCGAAGGCTTCTTGCCGTTGACGGCAGGCGCCTGCGGCACGACCGCGATATTGTTATCCGTCGGCCGTGGTGCAGCCGGGGCAGCTGGAAGCTGGCCCAGAACCTTTTCCTGCGCGCCGTTCACGGTATTGCGCGTAGCAGTGGCTGCGCTGGCAACCTTGGTTTCGGCTGCGTTGACCGTGTTGTTTACACGGTTTGCGGCCATGTCCTGCGCCTGCCCGACTTGGTTCTGGATGTGATTGGATGCCGCTGCAACCGGAGCCTGAACGGACTGGCGCGCTGCCGCGACAGGCGCGGCCATCGGCGCCGACGTCACCGGCGGCAGCGAATTGCGCTGGACCGAACCGCTGGAAGCGGGAGCTACAGGAGCCGCGGATGCATAAAGATCGCCAGCCGGCTGCTGTGCGACACGCTGACTGGACGTAGAGCCCGTACTGATACCATCAGTGAAGCGCATCGTATCGGCACTGCACCCGGCACCAAAACCGGCAATCAGAACGATCGCGACATTCCGCAGGAGACGTTCAGACGTGTGCTGCAAAATTTGTAAACGCATGTTCAACTCGCCCATACTCGAAACTCAGTAAGGTGATTAAATCGCGTTAATGTTACTCTCTGGTTAAGAACGACAAATCTTCGAAAAAAGATTCACCAATTAAATACCATAAGCGCACAAAGCGGCCGGAGGCCCTCCCCGGCGAGGTCGGAAAGAGCCAAAGAGCCTTCTTTTTGACGAATCAATACGCGTCGGTCACAGAACCGACGATACCCCTTCGATGAAAGGCTGGTAGCGAACCGCCATCAGGTCCTCCTGCTCGAATCGGCTGCCCACCTTGGCAATGCGTGTCATGACCTGCGGGCCATCGCCCGGACCAATGGGGGCAATCAACACCCCATGCGTCGCCAGCAGATCAACGAAGTGACGCGGCACCTCGTCGAAAGCGAGCCAGATCAGGATACGATCAAACGGACCGCCCGGCATTCCATGACGGCCATCGGCATGCTTGACCATGATGTTTTCACGCTTCAGCGACACGAATTGCTGCAAGGCGTGGTCGCAAAGCTTGCGGTAGCGCTCGACGGTCGTGACACGACCGGAAAGCGAAGACATGACAGCCGCTGTGAAACCGGAGCCGGTTCCGATTTCCAGAACCCGATGACCGGGCTCCAATTTCAGCGCAGCGATGGCGCGGGCCTGCTCATCGATGCCCTCCATGTACTCGCCGCAGTCGAGCGGCGCAGTGCGGGGGCTGTAGGCGAGATGAGACCATGCGGAGGCCAGAAAACTCTGGCGGGGCGTGGCCTCAATGGCTGCGAAGAGACGCGGATCGTCAATACCGTATCCGCGCATCCGCATGACGAAGGATGCAAATCCTTCCCTGTCCGAAAGCCGTGGGCGCTCAGACGCTGCCTGCCTCATGCTTCAACCCCAAGTGCTGCACTCAATTCTGCCCGAACCTTATGCGCGGTCAGATCAAGGTGCAACGGGGTGACCGAAATGCAATCGGAACGAATGGCCGCTATGTCGCTGTCGTCGGCCACCGGCGCCTTGCCGCGGCCGAAGTGCAGCCAGAAATAAGGGAAGCCGCGTCCGTCGCGGCGCTCATCGAGGCGCGCATCGTGGCTGAGCTTGCCCTGCGCCGTGACGCGCACGCCCTGCACTTCCTCCGGCCCGCAATTGGGGAAATTCAGGTTCAGAAGAACCCCTTCCGGCCAGCCGGCCTCCATCAGCTTTTTGATAAGGTCCGGCGCGTGAGCTTCTGCCGTTTCCCACGGAACGATACGGCGATCGCCTTCATATTCATATTCCTGCGACAGCGCGATGGCGCGTACACCCAGCAAGGTTCCTTCCATCGCCCCGGCAACCGTGCCCGAATAGGTTACGTCGTCGGCCATGTTCGCACCGGAATTGACGCCGGAGAGGACGAGATCGGGCGCGCCCGGCAGCACGTGGCGCACGCCCATGATGACGCAATCGGTCGGCGTGCCGCGCAATGCGAAATGGCGATCATCGATCTGCCGGAGACGGAGCGGCTCCGACAGGGTCAGCGAATGCGCGAGGCCGCTCTGATCGGTTTCGGGAGCGACGACCCAAACATCGTCGGAGAGCTTGCGTGCGATCCGCTCCAGAACTGCGAGGCCTTCAGCGTGGATACCATCATCGTTCGTCAGCAGAATTCGCACGTCGTCACTCCTTCATTTATCAATGATTCTGATTCACGCAGCTTTCTCGATCCGCGTGAGGCCGCCCATGTATGGCTGCAATGCTTCAGGAATATGAATGCTGCCGTCTTCTTCCTGATAATTTTCCATCACGGCGATAAGCGCACGACCGACGGCGACACCCGAACCGTTCAGCGTATGCACGAAACGGGTCGACTTTTCGCCTTCCGGGCGATAGCGGGCATTCATGCGCCGGCCCTGGAAATCGCCGCAGACCGAGCAGCTGGAGATTTCGCGATAGGTATTCTGGCCAGGCAGCCACACTTCGATGTCATAGGTCTTCTGCGCGCCGAAGCCCATGTCGCCGGTGCAGAGCACGACTGTACGGAACGGCAGACCGAGGCGCTTCAGCACTTCCTCGGCACAGGCAGTCATGCGCTCGTGTTCTTCGATCGAGCTGTCGGCATCGGTGATCGACACCATTTCCACTTTCAGGAACTGATGCTGGCGCAGCATGCCGCGCGTGTCGCGGCCCGCGGAGCCCGCTTCCGAGCGGAAGCATGGCGTCAGCGCCGTATAACGCTGGGGAAGCGACTTCGCGTCGACGATTTCGTCGGCGACCAGATTGGTCAGCGGAACTTCGGCGGTCGGAATGAGCCAGCGGCCATCCGTGGTGCGGAAAAGGTCTTCCGAGAATTTTGGCAGTTGGCCGGTTCCATAGACAGCTTCGTCGCGCACCATCAGCGGCGGCATCGTTTCGGTGTAGCCGTGCTCTGTCGTGTGGAGATCAAGCATGAACTGACCGAGCGCCCGTTCAAGACGCGCAAGCGGCCCTTTCAGCACCGTGAAGCGCGAACCTGCGAGCTTCGCAGCGCGCTCGAAATCCATGTAGCCGAGCGCCTCGCCCAACTCGAAATGTTCTTTCGGCTGGAAGGCGAAATTGCGCTGGTTGCCGATGCGGCGGATTTCGACATTGTCGCTTTCATCCTTGCCGAGCGGCACGTCTTCGAGCGGAATATTGGGGATGGACGACAGCGCGTCGTTCAACTCCCTGGTCAGGCGACGTTCTTCGTCTTCGGCCTGAGCAAGAAAATCCTTCAACTCGGCAACTTCCGCCTTCAGCTTGTCAGCCGTTGCTGCATCCTTCGCGGCCATGGCCTTGCCGATTTCCTTCGAGGCGGCGTTGCGGCGCTCCTGCGCGGCCTGAACCTTGCCGACATATTCGCGACGTTTCTCGTCCAGCGCCATCAGTTCGGACGACAGCGACTGAGCCCCCACGCTTGGCGAGCGCTTTGTCGAGGGTTTCAGGGTTTTCGCGTATCCATTTGATGTCGAGCATGGGAAAAGCCGTTTCGTGAAATTGAACAGGAGCGAGGCCGCACAAACTGCGACCTCACAGAATCAACGTGACAAATCAGGATGATGAAGCGTTGTTCTCGGCGTCGGAAGCTTCCTGCGCCTCATCCCGCTTCTTCTCGATCATGCGAGCCACGATGATTGAAATCTCGTAGAGAAGGATCGTCGGCAAGGCAAGGCCGATCTGGCTCGCCGGATCAGGCGGCGTCAGCACAGCCGCGACGATGAAAGCAATGACGATTGCGTATTTGCGCTTGTCTTTGAGGCCCGCCGAAGTCACCAGCCCGACGCGTGCCATCAGGCTGGTCACGACCGGCAGCTGGAAGACCAGGCCAAACGCAAAGATGAGCGTCATGATGAGGCTCAGATATTCCGATACTTTCGGCAGGAGTGAAATCTGCACTTCGCCGCTGCCGCCGGTCTGCTGCATGGCGAGGAAGAACCACATCACCATCG